>NZ_RAWI01000413.1 GCF_003612125.1 Corallococcus praedator | reverse complement strand
GGGGGGGAGCAGCGGACCGGCTAGCGCGCGGCGAGCGGGGCGATGGCGGCCTTCGCGTCGTCCAGCTTCACGTTCACGGCCTTGGCCAGGCGCGTGCCGTAGTCCGCGTTGGCCGTGTAGAAGAAGCCGACCATGCGCGCCTTGACCTTCGCGTCACGCACGAGGCCCAGGTCGCCCGCCAGGTTCTTCACCAGCCGCTCCTTGCCGCCCGCGTCCAGCGCCGCGTAGAAGGCGCCCGCCTGCGAGAAGTTGTCCGTCTTGTCGATGGCCTTCTGCTGCGTGGTGCCCGACAGGGGCGAGCTGGACAGCAGCGCCGCGGGCGTGTCCTGCGTCTCCTTGGTGATGCTGGGCTCGTAGTTCACGTCCGACTTCGTGTTGGACGCGTTCAGCGCGCCGGCCTGGCTGTTGTTGTTCACCGGCGCCTTGGCGTGGTTCACGGCCAGCTGCAGGTAGTTGGCGCCAATGCGGTAGCGCTGCGTGTCCGCGTAGGAGAAGAGGCGGCCCTGCAGCAGCCGGTCCTCGGACGGCTCGATGCCCGGCGGCGTCACGCCCGGGGAGAAGGCGGACTGCTCGGTCTCCTCGAAGAAGTTGTCCGGCGTCTTGTTGAGCGTGAACTTGCCCAGCTTCACCGGGGGCAGCTTGTCCTTGGGCCACTCCTTCGTGGCATCCAGCGGATCAAACGCGAAGCCGTCCAGGTCCTTGGGGTCCAACACCTGCACGCTCAGCTCCCACGAGGGAAACTTGCCCTGCTGGATGGTGGTGTAGAGGTCGTGCGTCGCGTGGGAGAAGTCCTCGCCGCCCAGCTTCGTGGCCTCCTCCACGGTGAGGCCCTTCACGCCCTGCTGCGACTTCCAGTTGAACTTGACGTACTTCACCTCGCCCTTGGCGTTGACGAACTTGAAGGCGTGCACGCCGTTGCCGTCCATCTGCCGGTAGTTCGCCGGGATGCCCAGGTCCGAATAGAGCTGGGTCAGCATGTGCGTGGACTCGGGCTGGTGGCTGAAGAAGTCGAAGAAGCGGTTCGGGTCCTGCCGGTTGGTGATGGGCGACGGCTTCAGCGAGTGCACCATGTCCGGGAACTTGATGGCGTCGCGGATGAAGAAGATGGGCAGGTTGTTGCCGACCAGGTCCCAGTTGCCCTCGTCCGTGTAGAACTTCAGCGCGAAGCCGCGCGGGTCGCGCAGCGTCTCCGGCGAACCACTGGGGTGGATCACCGTGGAGAAGCGCACGAACATCGGCGTCGTCTTGCCCTTCTTGGAGAACACCGACGCGCGCGTCAGCTGCGAGAAGTCCCCGTAGCTCTCGAACGAGCCGTACGCGCCCACGCCGCGCGCGTGCACCACGCGCTCCGGGATGCGCTCACGGTCGAAGCGCGCCAGCTTCTCGATGAGGGCGAAGTCCTCCAGGAGGACGCCGCCCCGGGGACCGGCCGTCTTGGAGCTCTGGTTCGTCCCCAGCGGGGCGCCGGAGTCGGTGGTGATGGGAGGGGGATTGCCGGCCGCCAGGGCAGGGGTGCCAGACAGCAGGACCGCGAGCAGCAGGGAGCGACGGTTCAAGGGAACTCCAGGGGTGACGGGGGACACGGCTGTTGGACACAGCACGTCCCATGCCGCGCGGAATCACCCAGCAACTTCAAGGGCTTGGCGCGAAGTGGTGGAGGCGGACACCGACCCCTCGGTGATTTCACCGGGATTTCGGTATGCCTTTTCACCGCCCTGGCGGTGTTCCAGCCAGCACCGAAAATTCGGTGCTGGCCGCGACAGGCGTCCGAAGGGGGGATTGACGCCTCTCGTCAGCCGCGGTGCAGGCGTGCTGCTTCTCGCCATTCAAGAGGCGCGCTGCGGCATCGTTACCGGGGGTGCGGGCGCCCGGGTTCTTGAGCCCATTGGGGCGGGGCTCGGGTAGGGTGCGCGCATGTCAGGCCCGTTTATCGACGACGCGCGGATTGCTGAAGCGCGGAAGCTGGCGGACGAGATCGTCAACCCGATCTTCGACCTCATCCAACACAACACCACCGTCTCCAACGAGCGCACCGTGCTGCGCTTCTTCGGTCTCTCCGGTGCGGGGGCGCGCGGCGTACCGCTCGCCAACCTCATGGTGGACAAGCTGAAGGCCGCGGGCGTGCTCAACCGGGGCGCGGCCTACTGGTATGGCCGGGCGCTGCAACTGGGCGCCAAGAGCCCGCTGGAAGCGGTGGAGCGGCTCACCGCGCTGCCCACGGACAAGATGGGCGTGCTGTCGCCGGAGATGGAGGCGAACCTGCGCGACGAGGTGCGCTCGGAGGCCCGCGCGGCGATGGCGGAGTTGAAGGCGCGCATCGCCCAGCGCAACGCGCTTCGCGAGCAGTTCCCCATGTCACCCGCGCCGCACAAGTACGTCATCGTCGCCACCGGCAACATCTACGACGACGTGGACCAGGCCCGGGCCGCGGCGCAGGCGGGCGCGGACGTCATCGCGGTCATCCGCTCCACGGCGCAGTCGCTGCTGGACTACGTGCCGCACGGCGCGACGACGGAGGGCTACGGCGGCACCTACGCCACCCAGGAGAACTTCCGCGTGATGCGCGAGGCCCTGGACGACGAGAGCCGCAAGCTCAAGCGCTACATCCAGCTCACCAACTACTCCTCCGGCCTGTGCATGTCGGAGATCGCCTTCTGCGCGGCCTACGAGCGGCTGGACATGCTGCTCAACGACGCGATGTACGGAATCCTGTTCCGCGACATCAACATGCGCCGCACGTTCATCGACCAGTACTTCAGCCGCCGCATCTGCGCCCTGGCCGGCATCATCATCAACACCGGCGAGGACAACTACATCACCACGGCGGACGCGTACGACGCGGCCCACACGGTCATCGCCAGCCAGTTCATCAACGAGTGCTTCGCCAAGCGCGCGGGCCTCAAGGACTGGCAGCTGGGCATTGGCCACTCGTACGAGATTGATCCGTACCGCGACGACACGCTGCTCTTGGAGCTGTCGCAGGCGATGCTGGTGCGCCGCTGCTTCCCGGACGCGCCGCTCAAGTACATGCCGCCCACCAAGCACAAGGAGACGGACATCTTCTTCAGCCACGCGTACGACGTGATGGCGGACCTGGTGGCCATCTGGACGCGGCAGGGCATCCAGCTGTTGGGGATGATGACGGAGGCCATGCACACGCCGCTGCTCGCGGACCGGTACGTGGCGCTCAAGTCCGCCTCGTACATCCACCGCGCGGCGCGTGGAATCGACGAGGAGTTCACCGTCCGCGAGGACGGGAAGATCGCGAACCGGGCGCGCGAGGTGTTCGCCAACGCGGAGCAGCTGCTGCGCGAGTGCCATGCCGAGGGCATGGTGGCCGCCATCGGCAAGGGCCGCTTCGGCGACGTCAAGCGCGAGGAGACCGGTGGCAAGGGCCTGGACGGCGTGGTGCCGAAGGCTCCGGATTACTTCAACCCGTTCCTTGAAATGCTGGAGGCGTCATGATCGCCAGTACCCTGCTGACTGTGATGTTGGCCGCGGGCGGTTCCGCGGATGCGCTGACCAACGTGTCGGTGAAGAACGTGTCGCTCAAGGCCCCCGCGGCGTGGACGCGCTCCACGGCGGACGGCACGGAGAAGTTCCTGGCGCCTTCCGGGGACGCCTACTTCCTGGTGGACGTGGGCACGGTGCAGACCGCGGGCATGAAGGCGGAGGTCTGCCGCCAGAAGATCCTCGCGAGCATCGGCGGCACCAGCTGGACGATGGTGAAGGTGGGCGGCCAGCCGGCGGCCTGGAAGTCGGACACGGACGCGGCGCCGGACGGCAGCGGCAACGTGGACACGGTGACGTACGTGGGCTGCAACGGGAAGACGACGTGGTCGGTGGTCTTCTACATGGAGCAGGGCAAGAGCGAGCGCTTCGCCACGGTGGCCGAGAAGGTGGGCACCAGCGTGACGTTCACCCCGCCCAAGGGAAAGTAAGCCGATGGTGAAGCCGAGCAAGCAGATCATCCGCCCCTACGGCGACCGGCGCGACGACGGCATGGTGCAGTTGTCGTTCACGCTGCCGGTGCCCCTGTCGGAGAAGGCGAAGGAGGCCGCCGCCCAGTTCACGAAGCAGATGGGCTTCACCGACGTGAAGGTGGCGGCCGCCGAGCGCGCGGCGGACCAGTACACGTTCTTCGTCGTCTACGCGCGCTCCGCCGTGTCGCTGGACTACGCGGAGATCGACGTGCCGGAGGTGGTGGTGCGCAAGATGGGGTTCAACGACCTCAACGCGCTCATCAAGGAGAAGGTGGGCCGCCGCATCGTCGTCTTCGGCGCGTGCACCGGCACGGACACGCACACGGTGGGCATCGACGCCATCTTGAACATGAAGGGGTACGCGGGCGACTACGGCCTGGAGCGCTACCCGGGCTTCGAGGCGTTCAACCTGGGCAGCCAGGTGCCGAACGAGGACCTGATCAAGCGCTCCATGGCGAAGCACGCGGACGCCATCCTGGTGTCCCAGGTCGTCACGCAGCGCGACGTGCACAAGGACAACTCGCGTCAGTTCATCGACGCGGCGAAGGCCGCGGGCATCCACGGCAAGACGCTCCTGCTGCTGGGCGGGCCGCGCGTGGACCACAAGCTGGCGCTGGAGCTGGGCTTCGACGCGGGCTTTGGGGCGGGCACGAAGCCGTCCGACGTGGCCAACTACATCGTGCACGCGGTGTTGAAGAAAGAGGGCAAGGAGTCCCAGGACTCCCACTACCAGGGGGAACCCACGTGAGCACTGGCGTGAAGGCGGTACTGCGGCTGCGCATGGGCAGCCATGACGCGCACTACGGCGGCAACCTGGTGGACGGGGCGAGGATGCTCGGCCTGTTCGGTGACGTGGCCACGGAGCTGTGCATCCGCTCGGACGGGGATGAGGGCCTGTTCCGCGCCTACGACGCCGTGGAGTTCCTGGCGCCGGTGTACGCGGGCGACTTCATCGAGGCCGAGGGTGAGATCGTCAGCATGGGCAACTCGTCGCGCAAGATGCGCTTCGAGGCGCGCAAGGTCATCCGTCCGCGTCCGGACGTGAACGACTCCGCGGCGGACGTGCTGCCGGAGGCCATCGTCGTGTGCCGCGCGACGGGCACCTGCGTGGTGCCCAAGGACAAGCAGCGGGGGCAGAAATGAGCACGCCCATGGTGATCACCGCGGCCATGGTGGGCGCGGAGACGACGCGTGAGCAGACGCCGTACCTGCCCATCACCGCGGAGGAGATCGCCGAGGACGCGGCGAAGTGCCGCGAGGCGGGCGCCGCGATGGTGCACCTGCACGTGCGCACGGCGGACGGCAAGCCGTCCCAGGACGCGGAGCTGTTCCGCGCGGCCATCCGCGCCATCCGCAAGCGCACCGACGTGCTCATCCAGACGTCCACGGGCGGCGCGGTGGGCATGGATGTGGACGAGCGCTGCGGCGCGCTCACGCTCACCGGCGCGGACCGGCCGGACATGGCCACGCTCACCACGGGCACGGTGAACTTCGGGGAAGAGGTGTTCTGGAACCCGAGGCCGCTGGTGCGTGACATCGCGAAGCGCATCCGTGCGATGGGCCTGCGGCCGGAGCTGGAGTGCTTCGACGTGGGGATGATCGACGAGGCGCGCTACCTGGCGAAGGAGGGCCTGGTGGAGCTGCCGGGACACTTCGACTTCGTGCTGGGCGTGCCGGGCGCGTTGCAGGCGCGGCCGGAGGTGCTGGACTTCATGATCGCCGCGCTGCCGGAGGGCTGCACCTGGACGGTGGCGGGCGTGGGGCGTCAGCAGCTTCCGTTCGTGGACGAGGCCGCGAAGCGCGGCGGCAACGCGCGCGTGGGCCTGGAGGACAACATCTACCTGTCCAAGGGCGTGCTCGCGAAGGGCAACCATGAGCTGGTGGCCGAGGCCGCGAAGCGAGTCCGGGCCCAAGGCCGTGAGCCCGCGACCCCCGAGCAGGCCCGGCAGTTGTTGCGCCTGGGCTGAGTCGGTTCGCTGTGAACGAGCGGCCCGGGTGCGGTGAACGCCCCGGGCCTTCGTGTTTCCGCGAGAGCTTCATGCGGCCCGTCGTGGTCTCTTTCGTCGGGCTCAGGCCGCCCACGCCCAGCCCACGTGACCGTCGGGCCGCACCAGCATCCCGCCCACGTCCTTGAGTTCCGCGCGTGCAGCGGGGGCTCTCGCGCGCAGGTGCGTGACGTTCGATGGCCACCCCGGTTCCCAGCGGGGCAGGGCGCGTGCGCCGTCGCCCAGTTCCAGCAACACCCACCGGCCCGGGTGCAGGGCCGAGTAGAGCGGCACGTCCGTGCCGTCGTCCTTGCGCAGCGCCAGGTCATTCAGCCGACGCCCGCTCCATTCAGGCAACAGCGGCGCGTCCACCTGGGGTGTGGGGACTTCCAGCGCCGCGTAGCCCACGTCGAGCGCGCTGATGGAATCAGCGAACTCCCGGTTGAGCTTCGGTGCCCGCAGCAGGTCGCTCATCAGCGCGCGCAGGGCCAGGGTCTCCTGCGTGGCGCCCATGAGCGCGGTCTGCGCCAGGGTGTTGCGGATGAGTGCATCCCCGACGGGTCGGCGCTCACGCGAGTAGCTGTCCAGCAGCGTGTCCGGCGCGCCCTCCTTCACCACGGCCGCGAGCTTCCAGCCCAGGTTCATCGCGTCCTGCAAACCCACGTTGAGCCCCTGTCCTCCCGCCGGGAAATGGATGTGCGCGGCATCTCCCGCGAGCAGCACGCGTCCGTCGCGATACCGGTCCGCGAGCCGCGTTTCGTTGCCGAAGCGCGACAGCCACCGGGGATCCTTCATCCCGAAATCCGTGCCCGCGATGCGCGTGACGCTCTCCCGCAGCTCGTCGAGGGTGACGGGCTCGCGGAGCGGCACCTGTTCGCGGAGTGGATCATTGACGACGATGCGATGGATGCCCGGTGCCATGGGCACCACCATCACGCCGCCTCGCGTGTTCGCAATGCCGATGGCGGGCTGGGACGGCGGCGCTCCGAGCGTCACGTCTCCAAGCACCGCCGTGCGCGTCACGTCCGTCCCCGGGAACGCGATGCCCGCGAGCCTTCGCACCGCGCTCCGGGCCCCGTCCGCCCCCACCACGAAGCGCGCCCGCACCCGGAACGTGCCTGCTTCCGATGCGCCCTCCAGCTCCACCCCGTCCGCGTCCTGGCGCAACGCCTCCACGGTGTGGCCCCGTCGCACGGCCACGCCCAGATCCCGGGCCCGAGCCTCCAGCAGGGCCTCTGTCACGGCCTGCGGGATGAACAGCGTGTAGGGGAAGCGCGTGTCCAGGACGCTGAAGTCCAGGCGCGTGTCCAACATCGCGAAGTGCCCGGTGGGCAGCGGCCGTCCCCGCTCCAGGAAGCGCATTTCCAGTCCGCGCAGCGCCAGCACCTCCAGCGAACGCGGATGCAGCGTCAGGGCCCGCGACTCACGCACCGGCTCCGCGCGCCGTTCGAACACCTGGACGCGCACCCCCGCCAGCGCCAGCTCGCATGCCACCATCAGCCCGGTGGGACCTCCTCCCACCACGGCGACCTCAAGGACTTCCGCCATGCCGACCTCCTGCCCGAAGGCTCAACCTAACGTTGTTAGGGATCGACTAACGGTGTTAGTTTGTCAAGTCAGCGAGGGTCGACCGGGTCATGCGAATCCAGCGGGAGCAGGTGGTGGCGGCGGCGTGGACGCTGCTGGATGAGGGCGGCCTGGAGGGCCTGACGATGCGCGTGCTGGCAAAGGCGCTCTCCATCCAGGCCCCGTCGCTGTACTGGCACTTCCCGGGCAAGCAGGCGCTGCTGGACGCGATGGCGGACACGCTGCTCCAGGACGTGGCGCGCACGGTGACGGCGGACTCGCCCTGGGAGTCGGTGGTGCGCTCCGTCGCAGGGGACCTCCGGCGCGCGTTCCTCCAGCACCGGGATGGCGCTGTCTCTTATAGACATCT
>NZ_RAWI01000412.1 GCF_003612125.1 Corallococcus praedator | reverse complement strand
GGTGGAGACGCCGCGGGCCGCCGCGCCGACCCAGGCTCCGGCGACACCGCGCACCACCGCTCAGGAGAGCACCCACTTGCCCAACCCCCCTACGCGCTCGCCGGTCCCGCCCACCGCACGGACGCCTTCTACGTCGACGTCCGCGACGGTCATCTCCCGTGGTCCCGGTTACGTGCAGCGTCCGGGTTCGACGGGTGGGCGCCCTGGTGGTCCTCCGGGCAGCCGTCCGGGTGGCCCCGGTGGACCGGGCGGTCGTCCGGGAGGCCCTGGTGGGCCGGGCAGCCGTCCTGGCGCGCCCATGCAGGGTCGCCCGGGTGGGCCGCCGATGCAGAGCCGTCCGGGAGCGCCCATGCAGGCGCGTCCGGGCCAGACGGGTCCGGTGCGTCCGTCCTCGCCGCCTCCGGGCGCCGCGGGGGCCCCCGTGCAGCCCAGCGGTCCGACCATCATGGTGGGCGGCGTGCCGCACGCCCAGGTCGCGCCCACGCCGGGCGCCCAGGCGCGCCCCACGGCCACCCAGGCCGTGGTCATCTCGCGCCCGCTCATCCAGGTCCGCCGCGTCACGCCGACCACGACCCAGGCCAAGCAGTACCCCATGGCCCCGGGCCGCACGGCGCTCGGCACCGAGAAGCGCGAGTACAAGGTCGTCCCGGATCACCTGGGTCGCGGCCGCGAGCTGGTGGACGTCTCCAAGAACAAGGAGCGTGGCCAGCGCAAGCGCACGGGTCCTGAGACGACCAGCGTGTCGAAGCAGGAACTGTCCGACATGGTCTGGGGCCGGATCGCGATTCCGATCCGCGGCAAGAAGCGCAAGCCGACCAAGAAGGGCGCCAAGACGCAGATCACCCAGATGGCCGAGGACAAGAAGGTCATCAAGCTCCAGGAGGGCATCAGCGTGTCCGACCTGGGCCAGCGCATGGGTGTGCGCACCACGGAGCTCATCAAGAAGCTGATGGCCATGCAGAAGATGGCCACCGCGAACTTCATCCTGGACGCGGACACCGCAGAGCTCATCGCCACCGACTACCACTGGAAGGTGGAGCGCGTGGGCTTCGAGGTGGAGGACTACCTGCCGGAGGTCGCGACCAAGGCGGAGGACGAGCGTCCCCGTCCGCCGGTCGTCACCATCATGGGTCACGTCGACCACGGCAAGACGTCCCTGCTGGACGCCATCCGCCAGGCCAGCGTGGCCGCGGGCGAGGCGGGCGGCATCACGCAGCACATCGGCGCGTACAGCGTCACGACGGCGCGCGGCGACGTCACGTTCCTGGACACGCCGGGTCACGAGGCCTTCACGTCCATGCGCGCCCGTGGCGCCAACGTGACGGACATCGTGGTGCTCGTGGTGGCCGCGGACGACGGCGTGATGCCCCAGACCATCGAGGCCATCAAGCACGCGAAGCTGGCCGAAGTGCCCATCGTCGTCGCCATCAACAAGGTCGACGTGCCGGGCGCGAACCTGGACCGCGTGAAGAAGGACCTGGCCAGCCACGAACTGGTCCCGGAAGAGTGGGGCGGCGACACCATCATGGTGCCCGTCTCCGCGAAGACGAAGCAGAACCTGGACCTCCTCCTGGAGAACCTGGCGCTGCAGGCGGAGGTGTTGGAGCTGACGGCCAACCCCACCCGTCCGTCCGTGGGCGCCATCGTGGAAGCGAAGCTGGAGCGTGGCCGCGGTCCCGTGGCCACGGTGCTGGTGCAGGAGGGCACGCTCAAGCTGGGCGACGCCATCGTCACCGGCACGCACTACGGCCGCGTCCGCGCCATGAACAACAGCCGTGGCGAGTCCGTGAAGGAAGTGAAGCCGGGCTACTGCGCGGAGGTCGTCGGTCTGTCCGGCGTGCCCACCGCGGGTGACGCCATCAACGTGGTGGCGGACGAGAAGGCGGCCAAGCAGATCGCCGACCACCGCGGCATGAAGGAGCGTCAGTCGGAGCTCAGCAAGGTCAGCCGCGAGTCCCTGGAGCAGCTGTTCGCCAAGACGAAGGCGGGCGGTGGTCCCAAGGAGCTGCGCGTCGTCATCAAGGCGGACGTGCAGGGCTCCGCGGAGGCGGTGCGCCAGGCGGTGGAGAAGCTCACCACGCACAAGGTGCGGGTGGTCATCATCGACGCGGGCGTGGGCGCCGTCACCGAGACGGACGTCATGCGCGCCGCTGCTTCCAAGGGCGTCGTGCTCGGCTTCAACGTGAAGCCGGAGTCCGGTGCCGAGGCCGCGGCCAAGGCCCAGCAGGTCACGCTGCAGAGCTACTCCATCATCTACGAGCTCATCGACGGTGTGCGCCTGGAGATGGAGAACCTCCTGGAGCCCATCCGCACCGAGCGCAAGCTGGGCCGTGCGGAAGTGCGCAACACCTTCAACGTGCCGAAGCTGGGCACCATCGCCGGTGCGGCCGTCCTGGACGGCGTCATCAAGCGCGGCTCGTTCGTGCGCCTCATGCGCGAGAACAAGCAGCTCTTCTCCGGCAAGATGGCGTCGCTCCGTCGCTTCAAGGACGACGTCAAGGAGGTCGCGCAGGGCTTCGAGTGCGGTATCGGCATCGAGAACTTCAACGACCTCAAGGCCGGCGACATCATCGAGGCGTACGAGATCGAGGAGACCCGGCAGAGCCTCTCCTGAGCCCCGCGGGACACACTCGACGGACCCCCGGGAAGGCCCCACCTTCTCCGGGGGAATGACGATGTGCCGGCGGTTGGCGTGCGGGGTTGATGCAGCGCGCCATCGCCGGCCTGGGGGACCTTATGTTCGTGGGTGTCGCACGCCTCACCCTCCAGATTCCGGAGAGCGCCTCGCTGAAGTCCAAGCGGCAGGTGCTCCGCCGGGTGACGGACCGGGTGAAGGCCCGCTTCAACGTGGCCGTCGCGGAAGTGGACGACCAGGACCTCTGGCAGAAGGCGTCGGTGGCACTGGCGGTGGTGGGCAACGAGCACCGCCACGTGGATGAGCAGCTGGAGAAGATCATCCACTTCATCGAGGAGATGTACGTCGCGCCGCTGATGGCCCGGGAGACGGAGATCCTCGCCTTCGGCGATCAGCTCCATCCGGACAGCGGCGCGAGGATGTTCCGGCCTCCGGCGAAGATGCCGGAAGCGGACCTGGACGCCGAGGCGGGGCTGTCACCCGAGGCTGCGCACGCGCACTCGGAGGCGGCCATCGCGCGCTTCCTGCGCAGCGACCGGTCGCTGGCGGAGGCCGAAGGGCTGGGCTCCTGGGAGCAGCGGCATGAAGGCGCGGCCCCGGGGGCTTCCCGGCCTGCCGCCGAAGGTGGAAATCTGACGCTGGACGACGCGAGGGCAAAGGCCCGCGCGCTGCGCAACCCGCGAGATTGGGAGAAGAAATGACGACGCATTCACGACCCGAGCGCGTGGGGCAGGAAATCCAGGCGGCCATTGGCGCCCTGCTGACGCGGGGGGAGCTGCGCGACCCGCGCATCGGCTTCATCACCATCACGGGCGTGAAGGTGTCGCCCGACCTGCGCGTGGCGAAGGTCTTCTATTCGATGCTCGGCACCGACGAGGAGAAGAAGGCCACCCAGGAGGGGCTGGACGCGGCCAAGGGCTTCGTGCGCCGCGAGGTGACGTCCGCCGTCAAGCTGCGCGTGTCACCGGAGGTCTTCTTCGCCTTCGACGCCTCCGTGGGAGAGGGCGACAAGATCGACCGCCTCCTGCGGGAGGTGCGCGGCAAGGAAGGTTGGTAGAACCCGGTCATGGACGGCGTCCTCGTCATCGACAAGCCGCTCGGTCCCACGTCGTTCGACGTGGTCCGCCAGGTGCGCAGCCTGCTGAAGGTGAAGAAGGCGGGCCACACGGGCACGCTCGACCCGATGGCCACCGGCGTGCTGCCGGTGTGCCTGGGGGAGGCCACCAAGGTGGCCGGCTACATCACCGAGGGCGACAAGGCCTACGACGCGGTGGTGCGGCTGGGCGTGGAGACGGACACCCAGGACGCCCAGGGGAAGGCAACTTCGCAGTCGCCGGTGCCGCCCCTGACGGCCGCGGTGCTGGAGGCGGTGCTCGCGCCCTTCCGGGGCACCTTCGAACAGGTGCCGCCCATGTACTCGGCGGTGAAGATCGCCGGCAAGCGGCTGTACGAACTGGCGCGCGCGGGCGAAGAGGTGGAGCGCGCCAGCCGCACCGTGACGGTGCACGAATTGGTGCTGCGCGACTTCTCCGCGGACCGGCTGACGCTGTCGGTGCGCTGCTCGAAGGGCTTCTACGTGCGCACGCTCGCCTACGACATTGGCCGCGCGCTGGGCTGCGGGGCGCACCTGGAGGCCCTGCGGCGCACCGCGAGTGGCCCGTTCACCCTGGCGCGCGCGCTGCCCCTGGGCGACCTGGCGTCGCTGTCGCGGGAGACCGTGGCCGGGCGGCTGGTGTCGCTGGGCGACGCGCTGACGGAGCTGCCCCTGGTGCGGGTGGGCGCGGAGGACGCGAAGCGGGTGTCGCACGGCGTCCCCGTGGAGGTGTCCCCCCTGCCGGGCAAGGTGCGCGTGCTGGGCCCGGACGGCGAGCTGCTCGCCATGGCCGAGGTGGTGGGCGGGCGGCTGCGCTACCTGCGGGTCTTCGTCTGAGTGGCCACGCGCTCCCATGACATCGCCGTGAGCGTCGCTCCGGGCCTGCGCGGTGCCTTCGACGGCCGGCGCGAGCTGACGCTGGGCGTACCGGCGGCGGCGGGCATTGGCGACGTGGTGGAGGCCCTGCTGCGGCTGTACCCGCGCACCCGCGCGCTGCTGGCGGGTGACGGTGGGGAACCCGGTGGCCTGTACCTGCACGTGGCCCTGGACGCGGCGTCCGCGCAAGAGCTGGCGACGGGGGAGGCGGGACTTCCGACGGGCTGCCGGTTGTACGTCTTCGCACTCTCCAGGCCGCCGAGGGGCGGACGGGCAGCCGGCGAAGGTTGACCCTACGGGGGGTGAAGCTTATAAGCGGCCCGCTCGTTAGAAGAACAATGGCCGGGTCTGTACCCCTCCGCGGACCCAGGCGGCACGAGCGATCATCCCGGAGTGGGATTCAGGAAGAAGCCCCCATGTCGCTGCATCAGGATCGCAAGAGCGAGCTGGTCTCGAAGTTCCGCACCCACGAGTCCGACACGGGCTCCCCCGAGGTGCAGGTGGCGCTGCTGTCCGAGCGCATCAACATGCTCACCGAGCACTTCAAGACCCACAAGAAGGACCACCACTCCCGGCGCGGTCTGCTGAAGCTGGTCGGTCAGCGCCGCCGTCTGCTGGACTACCTCAAGTCCAAGGACGTGGCGCGCTACAAGAAGCTCATCGAGAGCCTCGGCATCCGCAAGTAGGCACTCGCAAGCACCCGGGGCGCTGGCAGACACCAGCGCCCCGCGCGTTTGTGCGGCAAGGTTTTTCCATCGCCCGGTGTTCCATGCTCCGGGCGGTGGGTTGTTGGAAGTGTTTCAAGAAGCGCGGGCGTGGGTGAGGTGGCGGGCAAGGGCGTGATGGAGACGGGCTCTTTTGGTTTCCGTTCAGACCGGCCGACCTGAAGTCCATGGGTGGGCGGGTGTGATCAGGGATCAAGAGGTCCGAGCCATCCCTCCGGCGCTCCGCAACGGAGCCCATTTCCGCAGTACAGGCAGCGGTGGTCTGGCACGTGCCTGCTTCAAGGCCCTGGCGACCGCTCATTCCCTAGAGGGCCCCTGTCCGGGCGGCCCGGCCCCGCTCATGCGGGCCGGCCGTGGCTGACGCGGGTCCTCGCACGCGAAGCAGGCACAGAGGCCACACGACATGTTGAAGAAGAGCGTCAAGATTGGTGAGAGCGAGCTGAGCATCGAGACGGGCCGTCTGGCCAAGCAGGCCGATGGCGCCGTGGTGGTCCGCTACGGCGACACCATGCTGCTCGTCACCGCGGTGAGCGCGCGCGAGAAGAAGGACATCGACTTCCTGCCCCTCACGGTGGAGTACCAGGAGAAGCTGTACTCGGCGGGCCGCATCCCCGGCAGCTTCTTCAAGCGCGAGGGCCGGCTGACGGAGAAGGAGACGCTGACGAGCCGTCTGATCGACCGCTCCTGCCGTCCGCTGTTCCCGGAAGGCTACGCGTACGAGACGCAGGTCATCATCAGCGTCATCTCCTCGGACCCGGACAACGAGGGCGACATCCACGGTCTCACCGGCGCCTCCGCGGCGCTGTGGGTGTCGGACATCCCGTTCAACGGCCCCATCGCGGGCGTTCGCGTGGGCCGCGTGGGTGGCCAGTTCGTCGCCAACCCCACCGCGAAGCAGCGTGAGCAGAGCGACCTGGACCTCGTCATGGCGGTGAGCCGCGAGGCCATCGTGATGGTGGAGGGTGGCGCGGAGGAGGTCAGCGAGGCGGACATGGTGGCCGCGCTGGAGTTCGGCCGCACCGCGGCCAAGCCCGCCCTGGACCTCCAGGACGAGATGCGCGCGGAGCTGAAGAAGCAGGTGCGCTCCTACGACAAGCCGGCCGCCATCGACGAGGGGCTGCGCACCCAGGTGCGCGCCCTGGCCATGGACGGCGTCAAGGCCGGCTACGCCATCAAGGAGAAGGGCGCGCGCTACGAGGCGCTCTCCAAGGCCAAGAAGGCGGCCGTGGCGGCCCTCAAGGAGAAGCTGGGCGCGGAGTTCACGCCCGTGGTGGAGAAGCACGCCAAGCAGGTCATCGAGGACCTGAAGTACGACCACATGCGTGAGCTCACCGTGAATGGTGGCCGCATCGGTGACCGTGGCCACGACGTGGTGCGCACCATCACCAACGAAGTGGGCGTGCTGCCCCGCGCGCACGGCAGCGCGGTGTTCACCCGTGGCGAGACGCAGGCGCTCGTGGTGGCCACGCTGGGCACCAGCGAGGACGAGCAGCGGCTGGAGCTGTTGAGCGGCCAGGCCTTCAAGCGCTTCCTGCTGCACTACAACTTCCCGCCCTTCAGCGTGAACGAGACCAAGCCCCTGCGCGGCCCCGGCCGGCGTGAGATTGGCCACGGCGCGCTGGCGGAGCGCGCGCTGCGCAACATGCTGCCGGCGGGCGAGAACTTCCCGTACACGGTGCGGCTGGTGTCGGAGATCCTCGAGTCCAACGGCTCCTCGTCCATGGCCTCCGTGTGCGGTGGCACGCTGGCGCTGATGGACGCGGGCGTCCCCATCAAGGCGCCGGTGGCCGGCATCGCCATGGGCCTCGTGAAGGAGGGCGAGAAGATCGCCATCCTCTCCGACATCCTCGGTGACGAGGATCACCTGGGCGACATGGACTTCAAGGTCTGCGGCACGTCCAAGGGCATCACGTCCATCCAGATGGACATCAAGATCACCGGCCTCACCACGGAGATCATGAGCCGCGCGCTGGAGCAGGCGCGTCAGGGCCGCGTGCACATCCTGGCGGAGATGGCGAAGACGCTGGACGCTCCCCGCAAGGAGATCAGCCAGTTCGCGCCGCGCATCACCACCATCCAGATCCGTCCCGAGTTCATCAAGAACGTCATCGGGCCGGGCGGCAAGGTGATCAAGGACATCATCGCGCGCACGGGCGCGGCCATCAACATCGAGGACACGGGCCGCGTGGACATCGCGAGCGCGAACGGCGAGGCCGTGAAGGCCGCCATCGCGATGATCCAGGCGCTCACGCGTGAGGCGGAGATCGGGAAGATCTACACGGGCACGGTCCGGAAGATCGCCGAGTTCGGCGCCTTCGTGGAGCTGTTCCCGGGCACCGACGGCCTCATCCACATCTCCGAGCTGTCCGACAAGCGCGTCAAGGCGGTCTCGGACGTGCTGAGCGAGGGCGACGAGGTGCTGGTGAAGGTCGTCAGCATCGACAAGACGGGCAAGATCCGCCTGTCCCGCAAGGAGGCCATGGCCGAGCGCACCGCCGCGCAGACGCCTCCTCCGGCCGCGGCCGCCCCGGCGCCCACGCCCGACGCGAAGGCCTGATTCAGGCTGGAGCCTTCGCGCGACGGCCGCTCCCATGACGGAGCGGCCGCCTTCGTGGAAGGCTCCACCCGGACGCCCCGTTCCTTTCGCCTCCGGGCGAAGGGGCGGGGCGTTTTCGTTGCGGGGGGCGGTGGTTTAAACCCTCCGAGGGG
>NZ_RAWI01000411.1 GCF_003612125.1 Corallococcus praedator | reverse complement strand
GCCCCCGGTGGCCGCGCCCGAGCAGCGGGACCTGGAAGCGCACGTCGGCACGTACTGGCTGAGCCGGCTGGGCATCGTGGCGCTCATCATCGGCATTGCGTACCTCATCACCTACCGCTTCGGGGAGCTGGGGATGCTGGCGCGCGTGGGCGCGGGCTACCTGTTGAGCGCGGGGCTGGGCGCGTTTGGACTGTGGCTGTCGCGGCGCAATGAGTTGTTCGGCCGCATCGTCTTCGGCGGTGGGTTGGCGCTCGCGTACTTCGTCACCTATGCGCTGCACTTCATCCCGTCGGTGCGGGTCATCGACAGCCAGGTGCTGGCCCTGGTGCTGCTCGCGGGGTTCGTGGTGGCCATCGTCACCATCGCGCACCGGATGCAGTCGGAGACGGTGGCGGGCATCGCGCTGTTCCTGGGGCTGCACACCGGGATGCTCAGCGACATCACCGCGTTCACGTTGTTGTCCACCACGCTGCTCGCGGCGGGCGCGCTGTTCTTCCTCGTGCGCAACCGCTGGGTCATCGTGCCGCTGTCCAGCCTCGTGGCCGTCTACAGCACGCACGTCGTCTGGGCGGTGCGCACGGGCCACATGGCCCCCGGCGCGCCGGAGGACGACCGGCTCTTCCTGAGCCTGGGCTTCCTCGCGCTCTACTTCCTGCTGTTCTCCGTGGCGCTGCTCGCCCGCCCGCGCGACCTGCCCCTGCGCGCGAGCCTCGCGTTCACCCTGCTCAACTGGGTGGGGCTCACGTCCCTGGGCGCATACGAGGTCTCCCAGGAGCAGCAGTCGCACCTCTTCAGCTTCCTGCTCATCGTCGCCGCGGCCCATGGCGCGGGGGCGGTGGCGGCCCGGCTCCAGCGCGCGCCCGTGGGGTTGATGCACGCGTACCTGGCGCTGGGCGCGGTGACGCTCGCCCTGGCGATGCCCGCCCGCTACGAGGACGTCGCGCTGGTGGCGGCCTGGACGGTGACGGGGCTCGTCGCGGGGCTGGCCGCGCGCGGGGTGGATTCGCCGGTGCTGCGCGGCGTGGGTGTGCTCATCCTCTTCGTGGCGCTGGCGGCCTGTGAGTGGGAGACGCCGGGACGGCTGACGCTGCTCGCCGGGCTGGTGGTGGCGTTCGTGCTGGTGGAGCGCGGCGGGACGGTCCGCGTGGCCGGCCTGCCTGAACCGGAGACACGGCCGCTGTTCACGGCGGTGGGCGCGGTGGGCGCGGGCCTGTCCCTGGTGGCGCTGGTGGGCGCGCGGATGCCCTCGGGGCTCGTTACGTTGGGCTGGGTCATCGCCGCGTTCCTGCTCTTCGGCCTGGGCTTCGCGGTGCGCGAGCGGTGGTACCGGCTGGCCGCGCTGGCGGTGATGGGGCTCGCGCTGGGGCGGCTGGTGCTGGTGGACGTGGCGCGGCTGCCTCCGGATCAACGGGTGCTGACCTTCATCCTGCTGGGCGTGATGCTGCTGGTGGTGTCGTACACATACACGCGGCTGCGGGACAGGCGCGGTTGAGGTGGGAGGCCCCGCCCCGGCAAACGCGGCGGTCCATGGCGGCCTGACGCTCAGCCCTGCGCGGTCGGACGGAGGATGATCTCGCCCACGTCCACGTCGGCGGGCTGTTCGATCGCGAAGGCGATGGCGCGGGCGACGGCCTCCGGCGGCATCGCGAAGGAGTCCCGGGACGTGCCAAGCAGGGCCTTCATCTGGGGGCTGGTGACGCCCTCCGCGAAGTTCGTCCGCGTCATCCCGGGCGACAGGACCGTGACGCGCAGCTTGTCGCCGGCCTCCTGGCGCAGGCCCTCGGAGATGGCGCGCACGGCGAACTTCGTGCCGGCATAGACCGACTGGTTCGGGACGATGCGGTGGGCCGCGGTGGAGGCGACGTTGATGAAGTGTCCGGACTCCTGCTTGCGGAAGACGGGCAGCGCCGCCGCGATGCCGTACAGGACACCCTTGAGGTTGATGTCGATCATCGCCTCCCAGTCCTCGACGCGCAGCTCGTCGAGCGGTGAGACGGGCATCACCCCGGCGTTGCTGATCAATACGTCCAGCCGGCCATACCGCTCACACGCCAGTCCGACGAACCGGGACAGGTCGTCGCGGCGGCTCACGTCGATGCTGGCGTGGGTGGCTTCACCGCCCGCCCGAGCGATGCGGGACTCCAACGCCTCCAGGCGGTCCGCGCGGCGCGCGCCGAGGACGACCTTCGCGCCACGTTCGGCGAGCAGCAGCGCGGTCGCCTCTCCGATTCCGCTGCTTGCCCCTGTGATCGCCACGACTTTATCTTGGATTCCCGCCATGAAGCTCTCCCCAGTCTCTCGCTGCGAATCCGTCGATGCCCCAGAAAAGTAAGAGCCCTCTTACATGAGATCAAGACAATCGTCCAGGAGCCGCGCATGACGGTGCGCCGTCGCTACCACCATGGCGATCTGCGTGACGCGCTGGTGGAGACAGCGTTGGAGCTCATCGCGGAGGGGGGCGCTGCCGCGCTCTCGGTCGCGGAGGCAGCGCGGCGGACGGGCGTGAGCAGCGCCGCTCCCTACCGTCACTTCCCAAATCGCGAGTCCCTGTTCGCGGCGGCCGCGGAGCGTTCAGCCCTCGCCCTGGCGGACGCGTTCGAGAAGGCGATGGCCCGCGCGGAGGGCCCGGTGGAGGAGCTGGCCGCCACGGCGGCGGCCTACGTGAAGTTCGTGGTGAAGCGCCGCGCGGGCTTCGACGTCATCTTCTCGGAGGAGATCGATGCCCGGAAGGAGCAGGGTCTGGCGGCGGCGGGGCGACGGCTGATGGACATGATGCTGGAGCCCGCGCTGGGCATCACCCGGGGCGACGGGACGGCGGCCCTCACGCTCCTGGAGCATCACTTCGCGGCGGCGCACGGCTACGCGACGCTCTACCAGGTCGGTCTTCTCAACCGTCGCGGAAGGTCCACGGACATGGTGGCGGCCGAGGCCGCGCGCGTGAGCCGGACGCTGGCGGAGGCCGCCGCCAGGGCAGCCCATCCGGAACGCTGACGAGGACACGGGCCAACGTTCCGGGTAGGGTGGTCCCCGCACAACCCACCCCGGAGGCCCCGATGGCATCCCCCACTGATCCGCAGGACCCCTTCGAGCGCATCTACGTCGTCTGCGAACAGGTGCCGTCCGGGCAGGTGGCCACCTATGGCGACATCGCCGCCATCGTCGGCCAGGGCTGCGATGCGCGCGCCGTGGGCCACGCGATGGCCGCGCTGGGGTCGCGCGCGGTGAGCGTGCCCTGGCAGCGGATCATCAACCGCACGGGCGGTATCAGCACGTCCGGCGCCCGCCAGCGCGAGCTGCTGGAGGCCGAAGGGGTGGCCTTCGACGACAAGGGCCACGTGCGCATGGACGCGCACCACTGGAAGGGCCCGAGCGAGGCGTGGGCCCGCGCCCATGGCTTCACCGTGTTGCCGCCCCGGGACGCCCCGGCACCGTCTCCCCAGCTCAAGCTCTTCTAGGGTCCACCGGGCGTCCGGGCATCCGGGCGCGCGAGTGAAGCGCTCGGCGGCCCGCCTGCTTTTCTGCGGGGAATAAAGGCGTCACCGTCGTGTCCTCGCCCATTGCTTGGACCTCCGAATGTCGGTTCCCCTGCTGCGTTGGGGCCTCGTGCTCCTCGTCTGTCTCCTGGCGCCCGTCGGGTTCGCCCAGGACGTGAAGAAGGCCCAGAAGGCGAAGGCCAAGGCGCCGCGCCTGGTGCGCATCCACGGGGGGCACCGGCTCCACCGCGACGCGGCTGCATCCTTCGAGCGCATGACGGCGGCGGCCCGTGAGTCCGGGCAGTCGTTGCTCGTGACGAGCGCGTGGCGTTCGTACCAGCAGCAGCGCTACCTGTGGCGCCTCTACCGCAAGGGCAAGGGCGCGAAGGCCGCGCGACCGGGCCGCTCCAATCACAACCGCGGGCTGGCGGTGGACCTGGTCGTGGGCGGCGAACTGGAGTCGCCCACCTACGAATGGCTGGCGGGAAACGCGTGTCGCTTCGGCTTTCGCCGCACGGTGGCCTCGGAGCCGTGGCACTGGGAGTACCGGCCGCGCAGCACACCCGCACCCGGGGACGGCGAGGACTGTCTGGGCCGCCCTGTGAATGTGGAGCCGGAGCCCGCGCCGGCCGTGGTCCGCACCGACGCAAGCTGATGCCTGGAGCCGTTGGGCAGAAGGATTGAGAGGCATTGGTCGTTCTCACCCCATGCCCAGACCACGCCCGGGCTGGCCGGAACTGTTGGACTCCCAACCCCAGAGGGAGAAGCTGTAATGCATAATGAGCTCTAGACAAGACTAAGCCGCTTTTCATGAAGAACCAGACAACCACCTCATCTAGGGTCATGAATGGGCGCAGGGGCTCAGGCCGCTGGCAGCGCTCGCTCATCAATTCACCAGGAGACTCACGATGAAGGGCATGATGATCCGTAGGGCGGCTTTGGGTGCGGTCGTTGCCGTTCTGGTTGGCTTGGGCGGTGCCCCTGCCTTCGCAGCCAACGGCACGGCATACACGTCGGACGCGGGAGACACCGCGGGCAAGACCTACTTCAACGACGACGGCGACATCTACACCGTGTACGACACGGACTCCGACAATGAGGGCGTTGTCGGCTGGGTCGAGGTCCAGCAGGCCAACGGGTCGTGGAAGGCGTTCGCGCGCGTCTACGTTGGAACCGGGTACAACACCCACGCCAGCAACAACGTGGACATCGTCCGCGAGGGCGCGAGGGTCAAGATCGTGGCCTGCCGGCAGAACGGCCCCAGTGGTACGCCGTACTCGTGCGGTACGGCGATCATCTCCGGCAGCTGACGCGAGAACAAACGGGCCAGCCACCCCACGTGCGGAGTGGCTGGCCTGTGTCATCCCATGACTTGACGGAACCTGGCCTCTCAACGCGCGAGGAAGGCGCGCATCGCGGACACGACCTCCGCGTGCCGCGTAAGCCACAGGTAGTGGCCGGCGCCGTCCAGATTCACGAGCTTCCAGTTCGGCATGCCCTGGAGCAGCGCGTCCTGCGCGGCCTCGTGCTGGCGCAGCTCGGGCAGGAAGGCCCGGGCGCGTTCCGCCAGGTCCGCGGGCACGCCTTCGCGCGTGGCCAGGGCCTCGATCCAGGCGGAGAACGCCTGCCCGTCGGAGATGGCCAGCACCGGCCCGGTCAGCTTCGCGAAGTCCGGCAGGGCCGCGCCACGCACCGACAACTCTGTCGCTTCGGGGAGGCGGTGGTAGCGCAGGTAGGCGCCAGTCCCAGCGTCGAACTCGTACGCCTGATCGATTTCATGCGGCGGGAAGCTGCCGCCCAGATCTCGCGTCAGGATGGCGGACACGGCCTCCCGTGAAGGCTGACCGTCGAGCACGGAGAACGGCAGCGGCGGCAGGGGCCGGTCCTTCAGGAACGTGGCGATCTCCCCCCGGTTGTCCGTGGCGTCCAGGAAGATGAGCGCCTCCACGCGCTCCGGGTGATGGCTGCCCAACCAGTTCAACTCATCCCCCGCCAGGGAGTGCCCCGCGAGCGTCGCCTTCGAAAGCCCCAGCCCGTCGAGCGCGACCAGCACGTCGTGTCCCAACGTGGCGCTGTCATAGCCGGTGGCGGGCCAGCTCGACGCGCCGTACCCGCGCCGGGTGAACGCGTAGACGTGGTGCGTGGCGACGAACTCGGGCGCCAGCACGTCGTAGACATGCGCGGTGCTGCCCAGGCCCGGCAGGAACACGAGCGCCGGTCCCTTTCCGCCGTAGTCGAGCACCTCCAGCTCCACTCCCTGGGCCACCTGCACCCGCCGCACCTGATGCAGGGGATCCGCGCCCTCCCCACCGGGGGGCACGGACGGCGTGGTGGCGCAGCCGAAGAGCAGCAACAACGAGGACAGGAGCCAGGACGTTCGCATGGCCCGCAACCTTCGCACGGATCACCGCGTTCCCACGCGAAACCAGCTCCAGCAAAGAAAATCATGTATAATATGTTTTGTTGGTAAATTTCAATCTTACTGAATCCCTCTCTTGGAGACAGACGATGCGTGCGAACCGGAAGACGTGGTCCCCTGCCCTGCTGGTATCCGCGGTCCTGCTGCTGGCCGCTTGTGGTGGGAACGTGGTGGAGGAGTCCTCCCTGGAGGCGTCTGGGATTGGGACGGTGGAGGGCGAGGCGAACTCGCCCATCTATGACCGGGCGCGGGCCTATGCGGCCGCCAATCCCAAGCGGGACGGCGGTTCGTGGAACCAGTGGTGTGGTTCGCTGATGGTCCGCTTCGGACAGCTTCCCGACTCCGCGGTGCGGCCCACGGCCATCGAGGCCTACCGGGCCTCGAGGATCGTCTCGACGAACGCGTCCACGGCGCTGATCGGCGCCTTCCACTGGTGGGACATCGGTTCGGCGGGGCACGTGGGCGCGGACCTGAACGGCGGCGGCGGCACGGTCTTCATGGCGACGTACAACCTGTCCCAGTCCTGGGGGGATGCGATTGGCGTCAACAGCGTCTCCGGCTACTCGTCGAAGACGGGCGCGCGCTACCTGGGCTGGTCCATGGACTACGCGGGCGGACGCATCGCGGGGGGCGGCGGTTCGCCGGGAGGAAGCCTTCCGCAGACGTCCACGGAGTTCGACGGCATCCCGGGTGAAATCTATTACAAGCGCATCCAGACGGTGGGCCAGCGCGACTTCGGCTACACGGGCCCCATCGACGGGGTGACGGGCCCGAACACGGAGAAGGTCCGCGTGCGCATCACCGCGCGGGAGCTGAACAACCGGGGCGGGCCCCGCACCTCCGCGCAGGAGGACGGCATCCCCGGCGCCATCTACTGGACCCGCGTGCAGACCGTGGGCCGGAGCTTCGGCTACACCGGTCCCATCGACGGCGTCCCCGGCCCCGCGACCTACAAGGCCGAGCACCGCATCTGCGGCTATGCCGTGAACCGCGCGTTCTGACCTGGCGGATGGCCTGACGGCGCGGTGCGTGAAGCCGCGTCGGAACAGCCCGTGTGCCGACCGTCGCCATTCGCGGGGACGTCGGTTAGCGTGCGGCCCTCTCCATGGAAGAGGGGGCCCATGCGCGTCGTACCGTCCATCCTGGAATCCGTCACGGTTCATGCCGAAGGAGCGCTGTGCACGCGCGCTTTCGTGCTGTCCCCTGAGCAGGGCCACCTGCCCGACAAGGTCCGCATCCAGGGCCTGCCCCTGGCCCTGCGCGCTTCGTCCCTGCGCGCCCGGGTCGTGGAAGGCCCCTCCGGCCTGCTCGTCCGCGACCTGCGGCCCGCCTTCGAGGTGCGGCTGCCGTCGGAATCGGATCTGCCCTCGGAGCAGCACGCGCTCGAAGCCGCGGAGACCGCGCTGTCGGACGTGCACGGCCGGCTGGAGCGCGTGCGTGTGGAATTGGAGGCACTCCAGCGGCTGACGCCCGTCTTCCCGCCCGTGCGCAAGGGCCACCCACCGAGGGAGGCGCCCCTGTCCTCGATGTTGTCCCTGGCGGGCTTCGTGGACACGGAGCTGGCGGCGCTGCATGCCCAGCGGCTGGAGCTGGAGCGTCAGCAGCGCGACGCCACGGCGGAGGTGGAGCTGCGCCGCCGCCGCGTGCAGGAGCTGTCCTCCGCGCTCAGCGGCGACCGGGCCCAGTTGTTCCGCGCGGCGCAGCTGACGCTGTCGGGCCCCCTCCCCGCGAACACGGATGCGCGCCTCGTGCTGGAGTACGCCGTGTCGGGCGCGCGCTGGGTGCCCACGTATGACCTGCGCCTGCCGCGCACGCTGGAGGAAGGCACGCTGCGCATGCGCGCCGCCGTGCTCCAGCGCACCGGCGAGGATTGGACGGGGGTGCGGCTGTCCGTCTCCACCGCGGACCTGGAGCGCCGCGCGGAGGTGCCGGAGCTGAAGTCCCTGCGCATCGGGCGCAGCCAGCCTCCGCCCGCGCGCTCCGGATGGCGCGAACCCGCCCCGGGCCTGGACGAGCTGTTCGCGGGCTACGACGCCATGCGGTCCCCCGCCCCCGCGTCCATCGTGATGCATGAGCCCGTGCCCATGCCCAAGGAGATGCCGATGTACGAGGCCTCCGAGGAGGAAGGCGCGCTCGACGACGAGGATTCCTTCGGGGGCGCGCAAGGAGCCCCACCCGGAGC
>NZ_RAWI01000410.1 GCF_003612125.1 Corallococcus praedator | reverse complement strand
AACCTAGCCGATGCGGCACGGCGGGTTGCCTGGAATGAAAACACCGTTCGATTGTCGCGCCCTCCCGCGAAGCCCCGCCACGGACGACACCCGGCCTGCCTTGACACTCCCGGGGGCCGACAGTAAGCCAGCCGGGTCCCCTTGATGCTCTCGCGCGCCCATACCCTCGCCCGCCTCACCGCGATGTTGCTCATCGCGCTCTGGGGTGCCCAGCCGCTGGGTCTGACGCTGCACGTGGAGCAGCACGCGCACCGCTTCTGCGCGGAGCACCAGACGTTCGAAGAGGACGCGCGGCGCGCGAACCCGTCCCTGTCGCGGTTCGCCGAGCGTGCCCCCGCCTTCGCCTCCGTGCCGCCCGCGGTGGCGGATGCGACGGGCCCCAACCACGAGACGTGCCCGCTGCTCACGGCCGCCCCGCAGGTCGGTGCCCTGTTCGCCGGAGATGTCCTGCGCGCGGCCTCCAGCGTGGAGAGCCACCACCCGGCCACCGCGCCTCCGCGCTCGTTCGCACCGCTGGCGGTCCTCGCCACCGCCCCCAAGGCCTCGCCACCCGCGCACGCGTAGTCCCCGCGTGTCGTGCTGGTGAAGCAGGTCATTGGTGGACGGTCCGCGTGGAGCGTCATGCTCCACGGTCGCCCAGTTCCGAGGAGCAACACCCCGTGTCATTTCTTCCGCGCAGGAACCCCCGCGCCCTGGCCGTCGTGCTCGCCGTGCAGTTGTCCACGAGCGCCGCCTGGGCCCAGTCATCCCCAGGGCAGACGCCGCCCGCCGCCACCGAAACCCCTCCACCGCCCGCCGAGGCGGCTCCCGCCGACACGCCCTCCGACGCTCCGGCCCTGAGCGCGGAGGAGATGGCTGAGATTGAAAAGGCGCTGGGCTCGGACGCGAGCACCCGCGCGCGGCCGTCCGGCGACACGTCCCCGGTTTCGCCCACCGCCACGAACGACTCCGGCGTGACGCCGCTGCGGCTGCCCAACGCCATCACCGGCGGCACCAGCTTCCTCAACCTGAGCTTCATCCTGGACCTGGCCGTGGCGGCGTTCTCCAGCAAGGAGCCGCTGCAGGGCGGCGCGCACGACCCGACGCAGAACGGCTTCAACCTCCAGCAGTTGGAGCTGTCCATCGGGTCGGTGGTGGATCCGTACTTCCGCTTCGACAGCAACATCGTCTTCAGCCAGTTCGGCGTGGAGATTGAAGAGGCGTACGTCACCACGTTGGACCTGCCCGCGAACCTCCAGGTGCGCGCGGGCCAGTTCCTCACCCGCTTCGGCCGGCTGAACTCCACGCACCCGCATGCGTGGGACTTCGTGGATCAGCCTTTCGTGATGAGCCGAGTGTTCGGCGCGGAGGGCAACCGGGGCCTGGGCGTGGAGGGCTCCTGGCTCACGCCGCTGCCCTGGTACGTGGAGGTCATCGGCAGCGCCACCGACGCGAAGGGCGAGGCCACCGCGCGCAGCTTCTTCGGTTCCTCCAATGAGCGCGTGCTGTCGCCGCTGGACTTCCAGCTCACCGGCGCGGTGAAGCAGTTCTTCCCGCTGTCCGACGACCTATCGCTCCTATGGGGCCTGTCCGCCGCCACCGGCCCCAACCCCACGGGCTACCGCAACCACACCAGCGTCTACGGCACGGATGTCTATCTGAAGTTCCGGCCCATCACCGAGGCGAGCGCGCAGCAACTGGTGCTCCAGGCGGAGGTGCTCTACCGCCGCCGGCAGGCCCCCGAGGACCTGCTGTCCGACTGGGGTGGCTACGCGCAGACGGTGTGGCGCTTCTCCAACCGGTGGGCCACGGGCGTGAGATACGAGTTCGGCACACCCGCGAAGACGCAGGAGGGCCGCGTCGCGAATGATCCGCTCGACCCCGAGTGGATCGCCGACCGCCAGCGCATCACCGCGGCGGTGACGTTCTGGCCCACGGAGTTCTCCCGCCTGCGCCTGCAGGCCGCCACGGACCGCGTCGGCTGGCGCGCGACGCCGGACTACTCGGCCTTCCTCGCGCTCGAAGTCGTGACCGGCGCCCACGGTGCCCATGCGTTCTGACCCTTTCTTCCGGAGCCCTCCCATGCGTTCCCTTCGCCTCTTCGCGGCGCTCCTCGCCGCCGCCGTCAGCTTCACCGCCGCCCCCGCGCGCGCGGACCTCAAGGTCGTCACCTCGCTGCCGGATCTCGCCGCGGTCGCCAAGGCCGTGGGCGGGGACAAGGTGGAGGTGGTGGCCCTGGCGCTGCCCACGCAGGACCCCCACTTCGTGGATGCCAAGCCGAACCTGGCGCTCGCGCTCAACCGCGCCGACCTGCTCATCACCGCGGGCCTGGACCTGGAGATCGGCTGGTTGCCGTCGCTCCAGCTCGGTGCGCGCAACAACAAGATTCTAACGGGCAACGACGGCTACCTGGACGCGTCGCGGTTCGTGAGCCTCCAGGAGGTGCCCACGACGGCGGTGGACCGCAGCCAGGGCGACGTGCACCCCGGCGGCAACCCGCACTACCTCTACGACCCGCGCCAGGGCATCGCGGTGGCCCGCGGCATCGAGGCGCGCATGTCGCAGCTGGATGCGAAGAACGCCGCCACCTACAAGGCGAACCTGGCGAAGTTCACGCAGGAGGTGCAGGCCGCGCAGCAGGGCTGGGAGAAGCGGCTGACGGGCCTCAAGGGCGCGCCCGTCATCGCGTACCACCGCACGACGGCGTACCTGCAGAACTGGCTGGGCTTCACCACCGTCGCGTTCCTGGAGCCCAAGCCGGGCATCCCGCCCAACCCGTCCCACATCGCGCAGGTGCTGGCCCAGGGCAAGGCGCGCAAGGTGAAGGTGGTGGTCAAGGAGGACTACTACCCGGATGGCACCGCGAAGCTCGTGGCGTCGAAGATCCCCGCGCCGCTCATCGTCATCCCCGGCGGCACCGACTTCCGCAATGGCCAGACGTACGTGCAGCGCATCGAGCTGCTGGTGAGCCGCCTGGAGCAGGGCCTCGCCGGGAAGGCGGAGTGACACCATGAGACGCTTTCTCCAATGGCTTCCCGTGGCGCTGCTGTCCGGGTGCGCGCTCGACGCGGGTGAGGGCTTCGCGGTGCTGGAGCCCTCCGTGCAGGCCGCGTACACGCAGCTGCCCCGCCGCGACGCGGGCGACGGCTACCAGGCGCTCGCCTCCGACTTCCAATTGCGCATGGACTCCGGCGCGGTGAGCCTGGGCAGCATCGACCTGCTGGCCAGCTCCGGCGGCGGCGGTGCCACCACGTTCGACCCTTCCTCGCCGCCTCCGGGTTATTCGCTCTGCCACAACGGGCACTGCCACAGCGCCGACGGGGCGCTCGTCGACTACGAGGACATCCAGGCGGAGCTGGGCGGCGGAGGCATCACCACCACCACGGTCGCCAACCTCCCGGTCGACGGTGAGCTGGATCTGCTGGCGGCGCCGACGGTGGGGCTCACCTGCAAGCCGGACTGCGAGCTGACGCGGACGATCGTTTCCAGCGGACGCTGGTCCATCACCGGCCTGCGGATGACGGGCAGCGTGCGCGATGGGCGCGTCCCGGCCCGCTTCGCCGGCGTCCGGACCTTCCGCCTCACCGCGACGACGTCGGGCGCGGAGGCCGAACCGTTGGCCGTGCTCAAGGGCGACCTGGACGTGCCGTCCGACCGGGAGAACAAGCCGCGCGTGGAGCTGGGCCTGAAGCTGGCGCTGACGCCGGAGCTCTTCGACGCGGTGGATTGGTCCACCGCGAAGGAGGGCCTGGATGGCGTCGTGGACCTGGATGCAGTCGAGAACGCGGCGGTGCGCACCGCCCTTTTGCAGAAGGTGGGCGAAGTGAGCCCGACCGCGGAGGTGAACCGTGGCGCATGGTGATCACGAGACGGAGCTGGACAGCGCGCACCGCGCCGCGCCGCCAGCGGAGCCGGGGGAAGTGCTGCTCAAGTGCGAGCAGCTCGTCATCGGCTACGGGGGCAAGGACATCCTGCCGCCCATGGACCTGGTGGTGCGCCGCCGGCAGTTCGTGGCGGTGGTGGGCCGCAATGGCTCCGGGAAGAGCACGTGGTTCAAGACGCTGCTGGGGCTCATCCCCCCGGTGTCCGGACGCATTGCCCTGGGCACCCCGAACATCCGCAGCGCGTACGTGCCGCAGATGTCCTCCATCGACTCGCTGCTCCCGGTGCATGCGCGCGAGCTGACCGGGTGGGGCCGGCTGTCGGGGTGGAACTTCCTGCGGCCCTTCCCCAGCGCCACCGACCGGCAGAAGGTGGAGGCGGCGCTCGACACCGCGGGGGCTCGCGGCATCGCGAAGCGGCCCTTCCGTGACCTGTCCGGTGGCGAGAAGCAGCGGGCCCTGCTCGCGCGCGTCATCGCCACCGAGGCGGACGTGGTGCTGCTGGACGAGCCCACCGCGGCGATGGACGCCGTGGCGGAGAAACAGACGATGCTGCGGCTGTGCGCGCTCGCGCATGACCGGGGCCTGGGCGTGGTGGTGGTGAGCCACGACCTGTCCGTCGCGGCCGAGCACGCCGACGTCATCCTCTTCGTGGACCGCGAGCACCGCTGCTTCGTCATGGGCGATGCGCGCACCGTGTTCTGCCATCCGGCCTTCCGCCGCCAGTACGGCGATGACTACTGCCACAGCGCACCCCAGGGGCCACATCGTGGAAACAGTCCTGCTTGAGCCCACGAAGTGGGAGCAGTTCCAGTCCGCCTGGGAGTTGTTCCAGGACCCCATCCTGTGCGCGCTCATCGCCGGGTGCGTGCTGGGCTTCCTCAGCGTCTACGTCGTGCTCCGGCGCATGGTGTTCGTCAGCGCGGCGGTGACGAACACGGCGGGCCTGGGCGTGGCGCTGGCCTTCTTCGCGGAGATCCACCTGGGCGTGCACGTGGATCCGCTGGTGGGCGCGGTGGTGCTGTCAGTGGCGGCCACGCTGCTCCTGATGGTGGAGCCCGCGCGGCTGCGCCTGTCCCGTGAGAGTCTGCTGGGGTGCGCGTTCGCCTTCGCGGGCGGCGCGGCCATCCTGGTGGGCGACCGCATCGCGCAGGAGGCCCATGACATCCAGGGCATCCTCTTCGGCACCGCGGTGCTGGTGACGCCGGATCAACTGCACGCCGTGGCGGCGGTGGGCGCGGTGCTGATGGTGCTGCACCTGTGGTGGTACCGGGGCATCACCTTCGTCAGCTTCGACCGCATCGGCGCCACCGTGCAGGGGCTGCCGGTGCGGATGCTGGACACGGTGTTGATGGTGTCCATTGGCATCATGGTGGGCGTCTGCGCGCGCGCGCTGGGCGCCCTGCCCGTCTTCGCGTTCTCCACGCTGTCGGCCATCGCGGCGCTGGTGTTGGATCTGCGGCTGCCGTGGACGTTCTTCACCGCCACCGTGCTGGGCGGCATCGCGGGCGCGGGCGGCTACCTGTTCGCGTACTTCTACGACTTCCCGGTGGGCGGTTCGCAGACCGTCCTGTCCGGGGTGCTGGTGCTGCTGATGATGCTGGTGCGCCTGGCGCGCGCACCCTTCCTGCGCAAGGCGTGAGCGGCGTCCCTTCCGCCGCCGTTCCCTTCTAGCGGACGGCGGCGGACACCTTCTTGAACTCGGGCGTGCCCGCGCGGCCCAGCATGTCGAACAGGGCCGACTCCACGGTGAGGATGCGCGCGCCCGCGTCGCGGCACAGCTCCAGGCCCACGCGGCGGTCCTCCTCCGTGCGGGACAGCACCGCGTCCGCCAGCAGGCACGGCTCACGGCCTCCTTCGGCCAGGTCGCGCGCGGTCTGGAAGACGCAGATGTGCGTCTCCATGCCGGCGAGCAGCACCTGCTTGCGGTCGCCCAGCAGCGAGAGCACGTCCGGGGTGGCGGCGGAGAAGTCCATCTTCTCCAGCGGCGTGAACGTGCCCAGCTTCAGCTTCAGGAGCGAGTGCGTGCGGCCCAGCCCCTGCGGGTACTGCTCCGTGACGAAGACGGGCACGCCCAGGGCCCGGGCCCCCTCCACGGCGGCGCCGGTGCGCGCGAGCATGCGGTCCAGGGCATCGCGCTCCATCGCGGCGCACAGGCGCTCCTGGATGTCGACGACGAGCAGGGCGGCGTGCTCGGGCTTCAGGCGGAATGAGGGCATGGGGCAGCTCCTTGCGAGTGCCCCCTAGTGACGCGAAGCCCGCGCGCCCGTCAAGCACGGCCGCGCGGACGCTCATGCCCCATGCACGGTCCAGGGCCCTTCTCCGCCCCGGGGTGCGGGAGCGGTGTCCACCGGCGCATCCGCCACCCGGCGCAGCGCGGCGCGGCCCCGGCTTCCCCTGGAGGCGAAGCCCTTCGCGCGCTGCAGGCCCGGCAGGTGCGGATCCGCGTCGCGCCACAGGTCCAACACCACGGCGTAGTCCTGCGCCGCCTCGGACATGCACTCACAGGCGACGTGCGCCTCGGCCACCAGCAGCATGCAGTGGCCACAGCCGGGCCGCTCCCCTGCCCGCTCCAGCGCCAGCTCCAGGGCCTTCTCCTCACGGCCGGAGCGCAGGCGCACGCGGGTCAGCGTCTCCCGGGGCGGACGGCAGAAGAGCGCGGGCCCCACCGGCCGCAGGCGCCGCTCCAGCCGAAGTGCGCGAGTGAGCGCGGCCTCCGCGCGGCCGGAGTCTCCGCGACGCGCATCCAGCGTGCCCCGCAGCTCCTGCGCTGCGACTTCAATCGTGCGCGCCACGTCGCGAGGACACAGGGCCCGGCCCTCTGAACGGGGCGCCTCCGACAGCGCGGGCACCAGCGCGTCCAGCGACACGCACGCCCGCTCCACGTCGCCCAGCCGTCCCGTCTCCAGGGCGCAGGCCCCGCGCGCGTAGAGGCGCACGGCGTCGCGCAGGCCCTGCTCCGCGACGGTGGCGGCGTCGCCCAGCTCCATCGGGACCTCCGCCGCCGCGCGGCAGAAGCCGAAGCGCAGGTGCGCGGCCACCAGCGTGGTCGCGGCGAAGAGCACCGCCTGGGGCTGCGCACCCGCGGCCTCCACGCGCTGACGCAGCCTGCGGGCCCACGACTGCGCGCCCCGGTACTGCCCCACCTCCGCGCAGCCTTCGCTCAACAGGCGCAGGGCGGTGTCCGCGCTCGGCGCTACTTCCAGGGGCAGCGACTCGCGGGCGAGGTACGCGTCATCCGCCGCCACCGCCGCCTCCAGGATGCGGTTCGCCTCCACCACCCGGCCCACGCGCAGCAGCAGGCGTCCGGCGGCGAGCAGCGCGGGGCTTCCAGCGGGCACCCGCGTCGCGAGGGCTTCGGCGCTCTCCCGGGCCATCTCCGGCTTCGCGCTCGGCAGCCAGGCCTGCACCCACGCCACGTGCACGCCCGCGTGGTTTGGGTGCGTGCGCAGCAGGTCGCGCAGGATGAACTGCGCATACGGCTGGCCCTGGCCGGGACGTCCGTCGGATTCGTAGCCGTCCATCAGGAAGCCCGCGAGCAGCAGGCGCGGCTCGGGCTCCTCCGGAAAGCGGTCGATGAGGCACTCCATCTCGCGCACGAAGGCGTGCCGGCCATTGGCGGGCCCCTTGTCCGCGAGCAGGCTGGCGGCGACCACCAGGCGCTGCTCCAGGTCGGTGACGCCCTCCGCCAGCACCAGCGCCTTGCGGATGGCCTCCGCGCGGTCGGCGGCGAAGCGAGCCCCCGCACCCCTTGCGAGCGCGAGCCCCCACCACGCCATGGCGAGTGAAGGGTCCTGCCGCGCGGCCTCCGCGAAGGCGCGGCGGGCCTCCAGCCCCCAGCCCAGGTGCAACAGGCGCAGGCCCTGGTCGAAGTACGCCTGCGCGAGCGGGACTCGCGTCGTCACCGGCAGGTGGGCGTCTCCATAGCCCTCACACAGCGGCGGCGTGGGAAGGGCTTCGTCCGGCAGGTCCTCCCACGGGACGTGGGCATGAACGGACGGCGCATCGGCTCGGAACAGTCGTGCCAGCATGTGTCCTCCTCACGCTCCGAGCATCGGAGCGGTACGGTGTTGCACCTGGGCGTCGGTCGCGCGCACGCGCACGGCCATCCGCCTCCAGGCGTTCGACAACTCCTCCGCGGCGACAGGCGACGCCTTGCGACGCGCGGACAGACACTCGCGCCGCCAGGAGAGCCCCACGTCCCGCGCCACCCACGCCTCGTAGTCCGCGAGCCAGTCCGCCAGCATCGCGA
>NZ_RAWI01000040.1 GCF_003612125.1 Corallococcus praedator | reverse complement strand
GGTCTGCGGCGCGGGCGCCGGCTCGGGAGCGGGCGTCGGGGCCGGCTGCCGGGCCTTCTCGGCCTCGGACGCGATGACCTGGTCCATGGCCTGGTCAATGGTCTTGTGGGCCGTGATGCCCGGCTGGTCGCCCCAGCCGTTCTTCACGGCCTGCTGCTGGCCGCCCAGCTTCTCCACCGCGCGCCAGTCCTGTTCGAACAGGCGCTGGTTCACGATGCCAATCTCGTACTGGCCCACCGCGGCGGGACGGGGCGGAGGACCGTTCGGCTGGGCCTCCTCCATGGTGACGACCTGGATGCGCCAGGCCCACACGGCGCCCACGAAGAAGAGGACCATGGCGCCAACACCGACGCCCACGACCTTCCCCATGACGATGTGGTCTTCCTCGGCCGCGACGCCATGCGCACCGACGATGACCCGCGACTCGATTTCGGACTGGGTCTTCTTCATGGCTGCACGTACCTCAGGGACTCCGCGATGTAGGGGTCCTTCACCGGCAGCGTGTACCGGCCGCGCGCCCGGAACAGGGCGTAGCCCACCGAGACTCCACCCACGCCCACGAACGCCGTGATGAGCGTCCAGTGGAACGTCGGACCGGCCTCACCGGAGAACGCCGGCCAGATGAGCCAGTACAGGTCCACCGCGTGGATGAGAAGCAGATACACCGCGATGACCGCCAGCAGGCGGGGCTTCTCCTTCAGCGTGCGTGACAGCAGCGTGAAGAAGGGCAGCACGAAGTGCAGCCAGAACAGCGCGATGGACAGGTTGCGCCACGGGCCGAACATGCGCAGGCCGTACCACGGGGCCTCTTCAGGGATGTTGGCGATCCACACGAGGAGGAACTGGGAGAAGGCGATGTAGGCCCAGAACGCCGTGAAGGCGAGCATGAGCTTGCCCAGGTTGTGGTAGTGCGGAATCTTGACCACGCTGCCGTACAGGTCCTTGCCCTGGGCGTTCACCGTGATGAGCATCAGCATGCAGAAGGCGGCCAGGAAGCTGCCCGCGAAGTAGTAGACGCCGTAGATGGTGGACTGCCACATCGGCGTGAGGCTCATCAGCCAGTCGAAGGACGCGAACGTGATGGTCAGCGCCAGGAAGGGCAGGGCGCCGGGGGAGAAGCGGCGCTGCTTGACGGTGAGGTCCAGCCCGCCGGACTCGTCCTGCTTCGTGCTCCAGCCGTACAGGCGCGTGCTCACGAAGATCCACACCGCGAAGTAGATGACCTGGCGGATGCCGAAGAACGTGGGGTTCAGGTAGCCGTGCTGCTTGTGGGCCAGGTGCTCCACCTCCACGCCGTGGATGTTCGCGAACAGGGGCGAACCCGGGAACCAGGGGTAGAGGTACTTCAGCGCCGGGATGAGGCCCAGGAAGAGCACCGCGAAGACGGGCACCGACACGGCCATGGTCTCCATGGCGCGGCGCAGGACGATGAGCCACTTGGCCTTCGCCGTGTGGAAGATGGCCAGCATGATGAGGGCGGCCACGCTGATGCCCACCCAGTAGGTGAAGCCCAGCAGGTAGCTGAAGCTGGTGGCCTCGGGGTTCATGAAGAACCCCACGGCGGTGAGCACGAGGCCCACCACACCCAGGCCGAACGCGGGCACCATCAACTTGGGCGTGCCGGTGTAGCGCTCCATGGCAGTCATCGATTCTCCTGCGGGACGGGCTGCGCCCCGGGGGTGCTGCGGGCGGCCTGCAGCGCGCGCACGTAGGCGACGACGGCCCAGCGCTCACGCGTGTCGAGCTCACCCGAGAAGGACGGCATGATGCCGTAGCCCTCGTTGATGGCGGTGTAGAAGTGACCTGCGGGCTTGTCCGCCAGCTCCAGCAGCGACGGCGGCAGGCGCAGGGCCATGTTCTCCGCGACGATGCTGTTGCCGTCGCCCAGCACGCCGTGGCACTGCGCGCAGACGATGTTGTACTTCTTCTGACCCAGGGCGAGCAGCGGCTTGTCCACCGTCATGGGGACGTTCGTCACCGCGATGCCGTTGGCCCGGCCGGTGCTGATGCCGGGGTTGCCCACGGGGCGCTCGCGCGGAATGGTGCCGGCGGGGGGCACGCGCATGGCGCGGCCGTCCGGCCAGAACTCGGAGGCCTCGTAGTACTCGTACTTGGCCTGGGTCTCCATGCGCTGGAGGAATTCACTGCTGACGTTGCAGCCGGTGAGCGCGGCGAGCCCCGCGGCGGGGATGAGCCACCTCATTCGTTCTCTCCCGAGACGACGGTCACCTGGGTGGCACCCAGGGACTTCAACTGGTTCGTGGTGTCCGTCGCGTCCTGACCCGTGGGGTGGGGCACGCTCAGCCAGTAGCCGTGCGTGGACGCGCTGCGGAAGCCTTCGAACTCGAAGGCGGGGTGATACGGCTGGGGCAGCTTGCTGAGGCCGAGCAGCCCGAAGACGATGCCGAACGCGCAGAAGAGCACGGTCAGCTCGAACGTAATGGGCACCCAGGCCGGGAGGCTCAGCAGCGGACGACCGCCGATGTTGAGCGGGTAGTCGATGGTGTTCATCCACGTCTGCATCGCGAGCGCGGTGACCATGCCGGTGAGCGCGCCACCCAGGGCGATGAAGGGCACCCGCGAAGGGGGCAACCCCAGCGCTTCCGACCCGCCGTGCAGCGGGTACGGAGAATAGGTGTCCATGCCCTGGAAGCCCTTCTCGCGCATCTGCCGGGTGGCATCCACGAGGGCATCCGGCGTGGCGAACTCCGCCAACACCCAGGAATCGAGGACCTTGGCTTCCATGACGCTAGTGCGCTCCGTGCGTGACCGCGGCGGAATCCGTGCCGTGGTGGCCGTTGGCGGCGTGGGCTGCGTGCTTCAGCTCGAGCTGCAGCTCCTTCACCTCGCTCACCGCGACGGCGGGAACGAACTTCAGGAACAGCAGGAACAGGGTACCGAACAGGCCCAGCGTGCCGATGTAGATGGACCAGTCCACCCAGGTGGGGCGGTAGATGTCCCATGACGAGGGCAGGAAGTCCTGGCTCAGCGAGGTGACGATGATGATGAAGCGCTCGCACCACATGCCGATGTTCACGGCGATGGAGGCCACCCACATGATGGGGATGCTGGTGCGGCACTTCTTGAACCAGAAGATGTTCGGGGTGATGACGTTGCAGGCGATCATCAGCCAGTACACGCCAGCGTAGGGGCCGGTGGCGCGGTTCACGTAGAAGGTCCAGATCTCATACTGGTTCTGGGAGAACCAGGCGATGAAGTGCTCCATCATGTACCCGTAGGACACGATGAGGCCCGTCGCGAGGATGACCTTGTTCATGTTCTCCAGGTGGCGGTCGGTGATGACGTCCCGGAGGCCCAGGTACTTGCGAGCGGGCACGATGAGCGTGATGACCATCGCGAAGCCGCTGAACACGGCGCCGGCCACGAAGTAGGGCGGGAAGATGGTCGCGTGCCAGCCGGGGATCTGCGACACGGCGAAGTCGAACGACACGATGGTGTGCACGGACACGACCAGCGGCGTCGAAATGCCGGCGAGCAGCAGGTAGGCGATTTTATAGTTGTGCCAGTGCCGGCCGGAGCCGCGCCAACCCAGGGCGAACAGACCGTAGATGGTGCGCTGCAGCTTCGTCTTGGACGAGTCACGCAGGGCGGCCAGGTCCGGGATGAGGCCCACGAACCAGAAGAGCGCGGAGACCGTGAGGTACGTCGAGATGGCGAACACGTCCCACACCAGCGGCGAGCGGAACTGCGGCCACGCGCCCAGGGTGCTGGGGTAGGGGAACAGCCAGAACGCGAACCAGGGACGGCCCGTGTGGAGCAGCGGGAACAGGCCGGCGCACATGACGGCGAACAGCGTCATGGCTTCCGCGAAGCGGTTGATGCTCGTGCGCCACTTCTGCTGGAAGAGCAGGAGGATGGCGGAGATGAGCGTACCGGCGTGGCCGATACCGACCCACCAGACGAAGTTGACGATGTCGAACGCCCAGCCCACCGGCTGGTTGTTGCCCCACACGCCGATGCCGCGCGCCAGGGTGTAGGTGACGCCGATGACGAGCAGTCCCAGGGCGGCGGACGTGATGCCCAGCATCATGAACCAGCCCTTGCCGGGCTTGCGCCAGACATGGTCCAGCAGCGTCTCATTGAGGGACTTGTCGTCGTGGTGCGGCGCGACGAGGTCCCGGGGCTCGAGCGGGTCGAGCGGGAGTGCGTGAGCGGTCTCGGCCATGACGGTCAGTGACCTCCTTCGTGCGCCGGCTTCGACTCAGCGGGGGCAGTGGCCACGAGGGCGGGGTTGGGGTTGCGCAGACGGATGAGGTGGGCGGTGCGGGGACGGGTGCCCAGCTCGTGCAGCAGCCGGTACGCGCGCTCGTCCTCGTGCAGCTGGGTGACGCGCTGTGCGGGGTCCGCCAGGGAACCGAAGGCGATGGCCTGCGTGGGGCAGGTCTGCTGGCACGCCGTCTGGAGTTCCTTCTCCTGGATGAGGCGCTTCTCCACGCGGGCGTTGATGCGCACGCGCTCAATGCGCTGGACGCAGTACGTGCACTTCTCCATGACGCCGCGGTTGCGCACCGTGACGTCCGGGTTCATCAGCATCTTCTCGGTCGGCGTCTTGCCCTGCGTGTAGTGCAGGTAGTTGAAGCGGCGGACCTTGTAGGGGCAGTTGTTGGAGCAGTACCGCGTGCCGACGCAGCGGTTGTACACCATGTCGTTGAGGCCCTCGTCCGAGTGCACGGTGGCGTTCACCGGGCAGACGTACTCGCAGGGGGCCTTCTCGCAGTGCACGCACGCGACGGGCTGCATGACCATGGCGGGGTTGTTCTCGTCGCCCTCGAAGTAGCGGTCGATGCGCAGCCAGGCCATCTCACGGCCGCGGCTCACCTGCTCCTTGCCGACGACGGGGATGTTGTTCTCCGCCTGGCACGCCACGACGCACGCGTTGCAGCCCGTGCAGCGCGACAGGTCGATGGACATGCCCCACTTGTAGCCCTCGGCGGGCGTCTTGGCGTAGTCGAAGTCGGGCAGGTTGTTCTGCTTGCCCAGCTTGTGTTCGCCCTGAACGCGCTCCAGCACGTGCTCGGTGGCCGTCGACGGGTGCGCCAGCTCGCTGACGGACATGTCGAGCGCCAGCGGACGGCCCTCCATGCGCCAGTGGTACTGGGTGCGGGCGAAGGTGTGGCTGCCGCGGACCTTGGTGAGCTTCGCGCCACCGTCGAACCAGGGGGCGTTCACGCTGCGCAGCAGGTTCGCGTTGAAGCCCACGTCCTTGGCCACCACCTCGTGCAGGCCGGTGCGGCCGTAGCCCAGGGCCACGGTGACGGTGTCGTCCGCGTTGCCGGGGAGGATGGTGACGGGGACCTGCAGCTTGCGGCCGCCGTACTCCAGCTCCGCCAGCTGGCCGCTCTCCAGGCCCAGCTTCTTGGCCGTGGCGGGGCTCAGGATGGCGGCGTTGTCCCAGACGATCTTCGTGATGGGGTCCGGCAGCTCCTGCAGCCACGCGTTGTTCGCGAAGCGGCCGTCGAGCAGCTTGTAGTCGGCGACGAAGTTGATCTCCAGGTCGCCGGAGGCCGGCGGCTGGTACGCGGACACCGTGGTGGCGGCGGCGCCCACGTCGGGCGAGGCCGTCACGGCGGTGGCGACGGTGCCGGGGATGACGCCTTCGGAGACCCAGGTCTCCCAGCGGGTCTCGAAGTCGGCGCGGCCGGCCTCGCCACCCTGCGCCGTCCAGTACTCACGCAGCAACTGGTAGGCGGGGCGGAAGGGCTGGTCGAGGAACAGCGCGTACAGCTCCGCTTCCGGAACGCCGTTGAAGAGCGGCTGGATGAGGGGCTGGGCGATGGACACCGTGCCGTCCACCGCGCGGCCGTCGCTCCAGGTCTCCAACTGGTGCGCCAGGGGCACGAACCAGTCGGCGTGCTTGGAGGTCTCGTCCTCGTAGTGGCCCGCGTACAGGACCGACAGGGCCTTGCGGTTGGCGTTCTGCTTGGGGTCCAGCACCTCCGCCAGGCCCGCGTCCACCGGAAGGGCGTAGAGGGGGTTGGAGGCGGTGATGACCAGCGTGTCCACGCGGCCGGCCTTGATGTCCTCCACCAGGGCGCGGATTTCCGCGAGGCCGGAGGCCTCCGGCGCGGCGGCGGGGACGACCTTCACGGTCGCGCCCACGTTGCCGAGCGCGGCGTTGATGGCCTGGGCCAGCGCGTGCACGGCGGCGGGCTGACGCTCACCGGCGAGGACGACGCTGCGGCCGGCCTTGGACTTGAGGTCCTGGGCCACGGCCTGCACCCACGAGGCGACTTCCGGGCGCAGCGTTCCGCCCTTGGCGGAGGCGGCCAGGGAGCCAGCGGGGCCACCGACGGCCTGCGCCAGCGCGGCGGCGAGCCCGAAGATCTCCTGCGACTTCACGCGCAGGCGATGGTCGGCCATGCCGCCGGTGATCGACATGCGGTGTTCGGCCACGTAGAGGCGGTTGAGCTCGCCGTTCTTCGGGTCGCGGCGGTCGCCGAACTGGCGGGACATGCCCAGGTTCGCCGGGCGGCTCTCCAGGAAGTCCGCGTCCAGCGAGACGATGACGTCCGCGCGGGTCAGGTCGTAGACGGCCTGCACGGGCTGGCCGAACAGGGCGCGGTGCGCGGTGTCGGCGGCTTCATTGGAGATGGGCGCGAAGCTGTGGAACTTCGCGGACGGCAGCTTGCGCTGGATGCGCGCCTTCAGGTCCGCCAGCAGGGGCGAGTTGAGGGGCTCCGTGAGGAAGCGCAGGCGGGCGCCACCGTCGCCGACGGCCTTGGTGCCCACGAGCGAGGAGATGTCCTCGGCGAGCACGCGCAGCGAGCGCGGGTTGTTGCCCTGGCGCAGCACGCGGGCGCGCTGCGGGTCATAGAGCGACAGCAGGAAGGCCTGCTCGAAGATGCCCGCGGCGCCCTGGTTGACGGGGTGCTGGGGGTTGCCCTCGACCTTCACGGGCCGGCCCTCGCGCGCGGTGATCAGCAGGCCGGAGGTGTGGCCGGCGAGCGTCATGCCGGAGGCGTAGTGGAGCGGGTTGCCCGGGGCGATCTCCGGCGGCGTCTTGGTGTACGGCACCATCCGCTCGTCCTGAGGGCGGGTGCTGCACGCGGTGGCGCCGGCCAGGGCGAGCGACGCGCCGAGGATCTGCATGAACTCGCGGCGGGCGAAGCCGGTGGGGGGCAGGTCCGCGCCGACGGGGAACTCCGGGCGGGTCTCCTCCAGGAACTCCGGCGTGGCGAGCTTCTCCTCCAGGCCGAGCCAGTACGTCTTGCCGTACGCGCCTTCCGCCGGGGTGGAGCGGGTGGACGCGTGCTCCAGGGCGACGGCCACGACATCGTCGTGGTCGTGCGCGTGGGGCTTGGCCTCGTTGGTCCCCGAGACGACCGGGAGCGCGAACGACGAGGGGAGGTCCTGCGCGGGCGCGCTGTCAGGCTTGGTGTTCATCGGTGGCATGTGGAGCAGCTCGTGCGCGAGTGAACGTCGTATTCTTGGTAGAGCTTGTCGGCGAGCGCCGCGGCCTCGGCCTTATCCGTCGGAGGAGCCCAGGTCATGCTGGTGATGAACTCCGCGGGGCGGAGGTTGGGCTTCGGGTCGCGGTGGCAGTCCAGGCACCAGCTCATGGTGAGCGGCGCGGCCTGCTCGATGGCGCCCATCTGATCCACGCGGCCGTGGCACGTGGCGCAGCCGACGCCCTTGCCCACGTGGATGGAGTGGTTGAAGTAGACGTAGTCCGGCAGGTTGTGGACGCGGACCCACGGGATGGGCTGGTCGGCGAAGAACGCCTTGCGGACCTCGGTGAGGTACGGGCTCTTGTTCCAGACCTGGGCGTGGCAGGACATGCACACCGTGGTGGAAGGGATGCCCGCCGAAGGAGCCTTCTCTACCGTCCAGTGACAGTAGCGACAGTCGATCTGTTCGTCGCCGGCGTGGTGCCGGTGGTCGAACTCGATGGGCTGTTCCACCGGGTGCGCCTGATTGGTGACGTGCGGCGAGCGCACATAGGCCAGCAGGCCGCCGATGGCGATGGCGGGCACGGCGAGGAGCATCGCGGCCGACAGGCGCGACACCGTATTCGTCCAGCGTGGGAAGAGAGGGCCGCTCATACCAGGACCAGGGGCAAGGGGACTGAAGGCGACATGAAAGCAGGGGTGGACGCGTCACTGCCGTCCGGCGCGGAAGTCGAGGGTGCCATCCCGGCCCCGGTGGACCGGGCGGGCGGTGGCTCCTGGCGCTCAGACGGCAAGGCAGTCACGTCCAACGAACCTCTAGGATGGTGCCGTGGGCGCGGGTCCCTCATGCATTTCCCGACCCAATGCGGCGCGGGACCATCATTCATCGACACGGCAGTGTCAACCATTCTGTGGGGAGTGGGAATACGGAGCGCATAGCACTTCCACGCGAGGTTGCGACAAGTTGCCGCGCGCGGTTGATGAATCCCGCTTCTGGCGATCGGAAGGGGCATTGCGCGTCACGTGTCCGCGCCGGGGATCAATCCCTCTCAGGGTGCGCGCGATACAGGGTGCGACGGCTCGCGCTCCACCGGTCGCGGGCTGAAGCGGGGCTACTCGGAGTCCGGGTCGGCGGGGGGCCGCCAGCGCTCGCGGCGTTTCTGGAGCAGCCGGTCCACCAGATCGCGGGCGCGGGCATCGCGGTGGAAGTTCGCGTCGTGGCGGCTGCCCTTGCCCTGGTTGCAGCGGGCGCAGGCCAGGGCCAGGTTCTCCAACGCGTCCGTGCCGCCCGCGGTCCGGGGGATGATGTGCTCGATGGTGGCGCGGCTGATCGGCTCGCCATCCAGGCCGACGGTGAGGTGGGCATTGCAGTGCAGGCACTTGCCCATCCAGACCTCGGCGCCCCGGTGGGGCACGCGCTCGAAGGTGGCGTCGGTGGCGATGATGCCCAGGACGCGGCGCCGCTTGGCGTGGCTCATGGCGGGACTAGACCTCCACCACGGCGGTGCCCGCGACGGCGAAGACCCGGTCGTTCCGGCCGCGCCGCACGTTGAGCCCACCCGTGAAGGCACTGAACGCGGGCAGGACGCCCACCCCGGGACGCAGGTGGAAGCAGGGCAGACGCAGCCGGTCGCCTCCTCCACCCAACCTCACCATCGGATGAAGGTGACCTGCCCACACGAAGCGCCCGTCCGCGGGTTCGGGGTGGTGGGCGAAGCGGAAGGGACCTTCGTCCAGGGCGTCCTCGCGGTCCTCCATGTGCCAGGTGGGGGGCAGGGTGCGGACGTGGCGGTCGTGATTGCCCCGGATGAGGACCACGTGCAGGTGGGGGTGGGCCTCGCGCCAGGCGGTGACGCGGCGGATGACGTCCTCCGTGAGGCCCTGGCGTGAGTGCACCAGGTCCCCGACGAGCAGCAGGCGGCGGGCCCGGGTGGTGGTGAGCGCGGAGGACAAGCGCGCGAGGTCATCGTCCAGGACGCCCAGGGGGAGGGGGATGCCGTGCTGCTGGAAGGACTCCGTCTTGCCCCAGTGCAGGTCGGCCACCGCGAGCACCCCGGCGTCGGGCCAGTGCAGGGCCCGCTCCGGGAGCAGCTCCACGTCCGCGTCACCTACGCGGGTCTGGCATCGGCCTGGGACCATCGCTCCTTGAGGCGCTCCACCCGCTCCAGCAGGGTCTCATTGGACACGCTGGCGCTGATGCGCTCGATGACCAGCGGGAAGGCCAGCGGCGAGGGCCGGTGGACGGGGACGCATTCGACGGGGTGGGCTTCCAGGCGCTCCAGGGTGCGCGCGAGCCGGCCCTGTTCGAACTGCTGCTCCAGCACTTCGCGGCGCGCCTGACGCAGGAGCAGGTTGTCCGGGTCGTACTTCACGAAGACGTCATAGAGGAGCGCGGCGCTGGCCTGGACCTGTCGCGTGGACTTGCGCGCACCGGGCAGCCCCGGCATCACCAGTCCGGCCACGCGGGCGATGTCGCGGAACTGGCGCCGTGCGAGCTCGCTCAGGTTCACGCTCTCCAGGATGTCGTCCACCAGCCGCTCGCGGGTGAAGAGGGCGGGGCGCAGCGCTTCATCGAAGGGGAAGGGCGTGGGCGTGAGCAGCTCCATCCCGTAGTCGTTCACCGACAGGCTGAAGGTCGCCTTCTGGAGTCGCGTGAGCCGCAGGGCGAGCAGCGCCGCGAGGCCCTCGTGCACCAGCCGTCCCTCGAAGGGATAGAGGAACAGGTGGTAGCCGTCGCGCGTGTGGCAGGTCTCCGCCAGACAGCCTCCGTCGCCGGGGATGCGCGACAGGCGGGCCTGTGCGTCGAGGATGGGCCAGGCGGCGGCGATTTCGTCCCGCGTGACGTCGCCCTGTCGCGCGGCCTCCAGCGTGCGGCGCATCGCGGACGCGAGCGACGTGGAGAGGGGCAGGCGGCTGCCTCCCCAGCGCGGCGTCTGGGTGGCCTTGGCCTTCGCCGGCTTCACGTACGCGGTCATGTCCTTGAAGCGGCTGAACTCCAGGCGACGGCCCGCGAAGAGGAACGTGTCCCCGGGCTTCAGGCGGCTGACGTAGGACTCCTCCACCGTGCCCAGCTTGCCCCCGCTCCAGTAACGCAGTTGCACGGAGGCATCCGAGCTGATGGTGCCGATGTTGAGCCGGTGCAGCCGGGCAAGGCGCACGTCGGGGACCCGGAAGCGGCCTTCAACCTCCACCACGCGGCGGAACTCCGGGTAGGCGCGCAGGGTGGGGCCTCCCTCCCGCACCAGGGCCAGCGTCCATTCGAACTCCTCGTCGGTGAGGGACGCGTAGCTCGTGGCGGTGCGGACTTCGTCTCTCAGGGCCTCGCGGGTGAAGCCTCCTCCCAGCGCGCAGGTGACCAGGTGCTGCGCGAGCACATCCAGCGGCTTGGACAGCGGCGTGCGGGGTTCCACTTCGCGGCGCGCGATGGCGTCCCTGGCGGCGGCCATCTCCACCAGCTCCAGTGCATGTGTTGGCACGAAGAGGATGCGACAGGTGGCGCCGGGACGGTGCGCGCTGCGGCCTGCTCGCTGGAGGGTGCGGCCGATGCCCTTGGGACTTCCTATCTGGATGACCCGCTCCACCGGACCGAAGTCCACGCCCAGGTCCAGCGAGGACGTGCACACGACGAGGCGCAGGCTCCCGTCCTTGAGACCGCCTTCCACCCGCTCGCGCTCATCGCGGTCGATGGAGCCGTGGTGCAGCGCGAGGAGGTGCTCCCATTCAGGGCGCAGGTAGCGCAGGCCTTCGTACCAGCGCTCCGCCTGCGAGCGCGTGTTGGTGAAGAGCAGCGTGGACTGCGCAGGGTCCAACCCGTCCGCCACGCGCGGGAGCATGGTGAAGCCCAGGTGTCCCGCCCACGGGAAGGTGTCCACCTTCTCCGGCAGCAGGGTCTCCACGTCCACCGGGCGCTGGAGCTCCGCGCTCACCAGGGTGGGCTTGCGCTCCATGCCCACGACGGCGCGCGCGGCTTCGTCCAGGTTGGCGAGCGTGGCGGACAGCGCCCAGATGCGCACGCCCGGGGCGAAGTGGCGCAGGCGGGCCAGGGCCAATTCCACCTGCGTGCCCCGCTTGGAGGCGAGCAGTTCGTGCCACTCGTCCACGATGATGGCGCGCAGCGAAGCGAAGTTCTCCGCCGCCTGCTCCTGGGCGATGAGCAGCGACAGCGACTCCGGCGTGGTGATGAGCACCTGCGGCAGCTGCTCACGCTGACGCTGCTTCACGGACGAGGACGTGTCGCCCGTGCGGCTCTCCACATCCAGGTCCGCGTCCAACGCCATCAGCGGTTCGCGCAGGGCCTGCTCGATGTCGCGCGACACCGCTCGCAGCGGCGTGAGGTAGAGGATCTGCAACCCCTTCTGGTCGCGCGCCGCCACGTCCGCCAGCGGGGCCAGATAGGCTGCGTACGTCTTGCCCGCTCCGGTGGGCACGTGGATGAGGCCGCTGTCTCCTCGCGTGTACGCGGCCCAGGCTTCTTCCTGGAAGGCGTAGGGGGTCCAACCCTTCGCCGCGAACCAGTGTCGCAGTTGTTCCATGGGCGGACCCTGGAACGGCGAGGGAGCTCGGGGCGCGGGGCGCTTCTTCGCCCGGCTCTTCGGTGGTTCGGTCTGCTTCTCCGGCGCGAGCTTGCCTCGCATGCGGTTGCGGCGGGGCCTGCTAGTGGGCGGCATGGAGCAGCCCCTTCAACGCGTCGAGCGTGTCCGCGTCCCGGGCCGTCTTGTCCGCACGCCAGCGCGCGATGCGTGGAAAGCGCAGGGCGACGCCCGACTTGTGCCTGGGTGAGGGCGCGATGGCTTCGAAGTGCAGCTCGAACACCTGCTCTGGATCCACCGAGCGCACCGGGCCGAACTTCTCCCGCGTGTGGGCGCGGATCCACCGATCCAACCGGCCAATCTCCTCGTCCGTGAGCCCCGAGTACGCCTTCGTCACCGGCAGCAGGTCCTCGCCGTTCCACACCGCGAAGGTGTAGTCCGTGTACAGCGACGAGCGCCGGCCGTGCCCCGGATGCGCGTAGAGCAACACCGCGTCCACCGTGTACGGATCGATCTTCCACTTCCACCAGTCGCCGCGCTTGCGCCCCGTCTGGTACGCCGAATCCAGGCGTTTGATCATCAGCCCCTCCACGTTGCGCGAGCGGGACTCCTTGCGCAGCTCCGCCAGGGCCTCCCATGAAGGCGCCGTCACGGACGGGGAGATGGGGAAGTGGGGATGGTTCTTGAGCAGGGCCTCCAGCCTCGCGCGGCGCTCGCGCAGGGGCAGGCCGCGCACGTCCTTCCCGTCCTGCTCCAGCAGGTCGTAGACGACGAACGCGGCGGGGGCCTCCGCCAGCACCTTGGGCGTGAGCTTCTGTCTTCCGATGCGGCGCTGGAGCCGCGCGAAGGGCAGGGGGACACCGTCCTCGTAGGCCATCACCTCGCCGTCGAGCACCGTGCCTTCGGGCAGGGCGCGGGCGGCTTCGGTGATTTCGGGGAAGCGCTCGGTGAGGAGCTCCTCGCCGCGACTCCAAAGGAACACCTCGCCCTGGCGCCGGATGAGCTGGCCCCGGATGCCGTCCCACTTCCATTCGACGAGCCAGTCACCCAATTCGCCCAGCGACTCCGCCGGCTGCTCCAGGGGCGAGGCGAGGTAGTACGGATACGGGCGCGACACGTGCCCGTCCGTGATGTCCGGGGCTACGAGCTGCGCGAAGAACTCCGGCGTGGGCTTCCATGTGCCCATCAGCCGGTGTGCCACGCTGGGCGCGGGCAGGCCCGTCACCTGCGCGATGGCGCGCACCACCAGCGTGTTGGACACGCCCACGCGCAGCTCTCCGGTGAGCATCTTGTTGAGGAGGAACAGCTCGCGGCGGGGCATGGACTTCCACCACCCCACCACGCGCTCGCGCTGCTCCGGTGCCTCCAGCCCGCGCAGGGGCAACAGGCGCTCCTCCAACCACCGGGAGAGGGGAAGCTCCTCGGCGTGCTCGGGCGGAAGGTTCGCTCCGTCGAGCAGCAGCGCGATGACCTCCGCGAGGTCTCCCACCGATGCGTAGACCTCGTCGAAGAGCCAGTCGGAGATGCCGGTCAGCTCCTGCGTCCAGCCCACCAGCAGCTTCGACGTGAGCAGGCGCTTGAGCTTCTGGCCCGTGAGGAAGAACAGGCCCCAGGCCGCGTCCTCGGGCGGTGTTTCACGGAAGTAGCGCGCCATCGCATCCACCTTGGCGTTGGTGGACGTCGTCTGGTCGAGCGTGTCGTAGAGATCCGCCAGTCGGCGCACGCGTCAGTCCTCCGCTTCGCCCTCGAAGGGCGTGGCGAGCGGCGAGGCATCCACGCCGCGCTCGCGCAGGTAGTGCGACAGGGAATCCGTCTGGCCGTGGGTGACGAGCACCTTCTCCGCCTGCGTGTCCGCCACCGTGCGCAGCAGATCCGGCCAGTCCGCGTGGTCCGACAGCACGAAACCCCGGTCGAAGCCGCGCCGCCGCCGGTTGCCTCGCACGCGCATCCACCCGGACGCGAACGCGGTCTCCGCTTCACCGAAGCGGCGCATCCACGTGGAGCCGCCCGCGCTTGGAGGCGCCAGCACCAGCGCCCCCGCGAACGACGCGCCCTTCTCCGTTTCCGATACCAGCTGCGTGGGCAGCATCTTCACGCCCGCTTCCCGGTACGCGGTGACGAGCCCGTTGACCGCGCCGTGCACGTAGGCCGGCCTGTCGGTCAGCTTCCCCAGCTCCGCCAGCAGCCGCTGTGCCTTGCCCAGCGCGTAGCAGAAGAGCACCGCCGAACGCCCCACCTCACGGTTCGCGTCCCACCAGCGCAGGATGTCCTGGGCCACGAGGCGCGGATCATCCCAGCGGTAGATGGGCAGGCCGAACGTCGCCTCGGTGATGAACGTGTGGCAGCGCACCACCTCGAACGGCGCGCACGTCGGGTCGGGCGTGCGCTTGTAGTCGCCGGACACGACCCACACCTCGCCCTGGTGCTCGATGCGGATCTGCGCGCTGCCCAGCACGTGGCCCGCGGGATGGAAGCTCACGGTGGTGTCGCCCACGGTCAGCTTCTCGCCGTACTCCAGCGTGTCGATGACCGAGTCCGCGCCCAGCCGCCGCTGCAACAGGCCCAGCCCCGTGCGAGCACCCAGGTAGCGCTGGCTGCCGCTTCGGGCGTGGTCGCCGTGCGCGTGCGTGACGAGCGCCCGTTCCACCGGACGCCAGGGGTCGATGTAGAAGTTCCCCGCTCGGCAATACAGGCCCTGGGGCGTCACGGCGACGAGCGGCGGTCGGTCCTGGAAGGAAGCGGAGCCCACGGTCCTCTAGAGGTAACGAGGCCCTGGAGCAGGAGCCACCCACGGCGTTGGTTCGGATTTCGCTCCGCTGACAAGGGGGCAGGCGTGCGACCGGGCCCCAGTTGCGGCCCAAAGGACGAAGGCAGCGACCGCAGGGCCCCTTGGATGGTGAGCGGGGACAGGGGATAAACCCGGAGACCCTCTTCCCGACGGACCCTTCCCCGATGACGCCCGCGCTCCTGCTGTCGCTGCTCCTGGCCCAGAACGAACCGTCGCCCCTCGAGTACAGCGTGTCGAAGGAGACCGGGGCGGCGCTGGCGATGGAGGACTTCGAGTTCACCGCGTTCGAGAAGGGCCAGAGCCTCTATCTGGGCGTGGACGAGGCGAACCTGCGCGCGAGCGCGGCGGCGGATGGGGCCGTGCTCCAGACCCTGATGCTGGGCACGCCCGTGCGCGTGGTGGCGGTGGGGGCTCGCGCGAAGGTCGGTGAGTACGTCAACGCCTGGTACCAGGTGGCGGTGGTGGACGCGAAGGCGCCGAAGGGCGCGGCCCCCGTCACGGGCTGGGTGTTCGGCAACACGCTCACCCCGTTCCGCATCGAGGCGGACCTGGACGGCGATGGCGAGCTGGAAGTGGCCACGCTGGTGATGAGCAACGAGTTCAAGGCCCGCGTGCGCGTGCTGGAGCCGGGCGTGAAGCCGCCGCGCCGGGTGAGCAGCGTGGACGTGGCCGTGGCGTCCACCTCGTACGGCATGGGGCAGGGCGGCCCGGCGACGATGACGCTGGTTCCGGCGAAGAAGGCGGGGATGGCGCTGCTGGTGGTGGACTCCAGGCCGGAGCGCTGCGGCGACCTCGTCACCTCGTATGTGAGCTACACGGGGGCGGACGGGAAGAAGGGCGTGCTGGGAAAGGCGAAGCTCGCGATGGAGCTGGGCGGGCTGATGGATCCGCCGAGCGAGAGCCTCTTCAAGGTCACCTTCCAGCCGGCCGCGAAGCGCCTCCAGGTCGCTCGGACGACCGTCGAGGACGAGGATGAAGAAGGCAACCCGCGGAAGATCACGGAGCGCACGTTGTATCAGTGGCAGGACGGCATGTTCGCGGAGGTGAAGAAGCCCACCTCCACGGGGGCCGTGTCGGATGTGAAGCCGTAGGTGCAGGGCCCGGAAGGCCGGGCACCCGGGCGCCCCTCCGGGTGATGGATGAGGGGCCAGGGCAATCGACCATGGATGCGCAGGAGCGGAAGGCAGCCTACCGGCAGCGCGCGGAAGCAGGTCAGGCGGTGCCGGTGTCGGTGGAGCTGCCGGCGGATCTGGACACGCCGCTGTCGGCATACCTGAAGCTGGGCGGTGGAGGCCGCGGCTTCATCCTCGAGTCGTGCTACGGCGGCGAGCGCTTCGGGCGCTACAGCCACGTGGGCGCGAATCCGGCCGGCCGCGTGCGGCTGGATGGCGACGGGCTCACCTTGTGGCGTGGCTCGCACGAGGAGCGTCGCGAGGGCCGCCCCCTGGATGTCCTGCGCACCCTGTGGCGCGAATTGTCCGTGACCGCGCTGCCGGGCGAGGCGCCCTTCCTGGGCGGACTCGTGGGCTACCTGGGCTACAACGCCACCTCGTGGTTCGAGCCGCGCGTGCCGGACCGGCATCCGCGCGACACCGGCTTTCCGGACTCGGAATGGCTGGTGGCGGAGGACTTCGTCACCCACGACACGCGCACCCAGACGCTCAAGGCCATCGCCATCGCCCGGCCTGCCCTGCACGGCAGCGTCGCGGCGGCGCTGAAGGACGCGGAAGCGCGCGCCGAGGCCATGGCGGAGAAGCTGCGCCGTCCGCTGCCCCCGGAGGCCTACGCGGCGGCGCCCGTGCAGAAGAATGCTCCGGCCCCCGTGGCCTGCTGGGACCGCGAGGGCTACGCCGCCGCGGTGGACAAGGTGAAGGAGTACGTCCGCGCGGGTGACTGCTTCCAGGCGGTGCTCGCCCGGCGCTTCGAGGCGAAGGGCGCCATTCCCCCGCTGTCGCTCTACCGGGCACTGCGGCGGGTGAACCCGTCGCCGTACCTGTTCATGGTGGACCTGGGCGAGGCGCGCGCGCTGGTGGGCGCTTCGCCGGAGCTGCTGGTGCAGGTGCGCGACGGCGACGTGGTGGTGCGGCCCATCGCGGGCACGCGGCGCCGGGGCGGTTCCGAGGCCGAGGACGTGGCGCTGGAGAAGGAGCTGCTCGCGGACGAGAAGGAGCGCGCCGAGCACATCATGCTGGTGGACCTGGGCCGCAACGACGTGGGCCGGGTGGCCGCTCCGGGCACCGTGCGCATCGAGGACATGATGGTCATCGAGCGCTACAGCCACGTGATGCACATCGTGTCCCAGGTGCGCGGCAAGCTGGACACCACGCGCTTCGACGCGCTGGACGCCCTGGCGAGCACCTTCCCCGCGGGCACCGTGTCGGGGGCTCCGAAGATCCGCGCCATGCAGATCATCGACGAGCTGGAGCCCATGCGGCGCGGGCCCTATGCCGGCGCGGTGGGCTACCTGTCCTTCTGCGGCACGCTGGACGTCGCCATCGCGCTGCGCACCTTCTTCGTGGATGGCGACCGCACGATGTGGACCGCTGGCGCGGGACTGGTGGCGGACTCGGATCCGATGAAGGAAGCGGATGAAACCGAAGCGAAGGCGGGCGCCATGGCCGCCGCGCTGCGCCTGGCGCGCGAAGGAGGTGGGCGATGATCCTCGTCATCGATAACTACGACTCGTTCACCTTCAACCTCGTGCAGCTGCTCTACACGCTGGGGGCGGAGGTGAAGGTCGTGCGCAACGACGCGCTGGATGCCGCGGGCGTCGCCGCTTCGGGCGCGTCCCACCTGGTGGTGTCCCCGGGGCCGTGCACGCCGCACGAGGCCGGGGTGAGCGTGGCGGCCATCTCCCAGTCGCGCGTGCCGGTGCTGGGCGTGTGCCTGGGACATCAGTCCATTGGCGCCGCGTTCGGAGGCGACGTGGTGCGCGCGCCGGAGCCGGTGCACGGCAAGGCGGCGCACATCCGGCACGGCGGCACGGGCGTGTTCACCGGCTTGAGCCAGGGGTTCCAGGCGGCGCGCTACCACTCGCTGGTGGTGAAGGCGGAGTCGCTGCCCCAGGAACTGGAGGCCACGGCGTGGAGCCAGGATGGACTGGTGATGGCGCTCCGACACCGGACGCGGCCGGTGGTGGGCTTCCAGTTCCATCCGGAGAGCGTGCTGACGCCGGAAGGCCCGGCGCTGGTGCGCAACTTCCTGGAGGGGAGGCTGTAGCGCTCAGCCCTTCAGGTGGGCGGTGTTGTTCCAGCCCGCGAGCACGGGCTGGACGCCATCCGGCTCCGAACCCAGGACGCTGATGGCCGCGGTGCCCAATTGGAACAGCCTGCCTCCTTCCGGGGGCAGGCCCAGCCAGCGCGCGGCGAGGATGCGCAGCATGTGCCCGTGGGAGAAGAGGAGCACGTCATCCTGGAGGGCGCGGGCTTCCGCGATGATGCGATCCGCGCGGGCGCCCACCTGCTCCAACGTCTCTCCCTTGGGGACGCCGTCCTGCCACAGGGTCCAGTCCGGGCGCGTGCCGCGGATGTCCGCGCCGGTGCGGCCCTCGTAGTCCCCGTAGTCGAACTCCATCAGGTCGTCGCGCTTCTTCGCCGCGTCGCCGTAGCCGGCGATCACGCAGGTCTCCAGCGCGCGCGTCAGGGGGCTGGTCCACACGGCGGCGAAGCTCCAGGCGCTCAGCGGGGCGCGGAGCTTCTCCGCCATGGCCCGGCCCTCTTCGAGGAGCGGCAGGTCGGTGCGGCCGGTGTGCTGGCTGGTGCGGCTCCACTCCGTCTCACCGTGACGGACGAGGACCACCTGGGGCGCGCGAGTCTTCATGGCGCAAATCTGTGTCAGCCGGAGGCCGGATGGGTGGGAAAAAGGCCGGGGCTACTTCTTCCGTGTCCGCCACTCCTCACGGCTCTGGCCCCAGATCTCCGAGGGGTCCTTCTCATAGGGGGGAGGCAGGTGGTCCATGCGCAGGAAGCGGGAGCCCAGGCGCTGGGCGACCTGCTTCGACGGCGTGTTCTCCGGGGCGATGGAGTGGATGACCTCCGTCCAGCCCAGGTTCTCGAAGGCCCAGTCGATGGTGGCGGCGGAGCTCTCCGAGGCGTAGCCCTTGCCCCAGTGTTCGCGCAGCAGGCCCCAGCCGACCTCGGTGCCCGGCCAGCCGTCCGGCATCCAGGGCCCGACCCGGCCCACCCACTTCCCCGTGGACTTCTCGAACACGGAGAACATGGCGAAGCCCTGGAGCGCCCACGAGCCGGCCATGGTGCAGATCGCCCGCCACACATTGGAGCGCGGTTGGAGGCCGCCGATGAAGCGGGCGGACTCCGGATCCGCCATCATCGCGGAGAAGCCATCCAGGTCCTGCAGCGTGGGAGGACGCAGGATGAGGCGTGGGGTTTCGAGGGTAGGGCCCAGGGTGAGCATGTCCGGTCTCCGGCGTTCGTGCTGCGACGCGGGAGACCGTACTCCTGTCAGTGCTTCCGAGGGCAGCCGATCTGCTGGCTCCCACCACGAAGAGGATGCGGGCATCGTGGACACGCCCGCTCCTGCGCCGACAACGACCGGATCCGCAGGACGGGGCGGCGCGAGTGGTCGCCGCGCCCCGCCTGCTATCTACAAACGCTTCATTCCACCCTCAATGTCAGTGCGGAGATGCTTCGCCGTCCTCGGTCCGGCTCCGCCCTCGTTCAGTGACGACGCCAATCTGGCGCAAGGCTTGGATTGTTGGGGGTATCCAAGGCCGGTTCTGGAGTGAGGGTCCAGACGCGCAGAAGCTCCGAAATGGATGCTTCTGGGGGGCGGTAATTACAGTGAGTCGTTGATCTGCCCGACAAGCTTCTGCTCTTCGGGCGTCAGCGACTGGAGCGCGGTCGTCGCGCGCGCGCGGGCAGCATCGAGAGCGGCCTTGTCACCACGGGAGAGGGCCCGCTTCCCTTCTTCAATGGCCTTGCGAAGCTCGCTGACGGCGAGCTGGTCGCCCAGCTGCGCCTCCACGTTGCGGATGAACTTCTCGGAGTTCTCGGCAGCGGAGGCGAAGCAGGTGGGCTGGGAAACCAGACAGCTACCGTCCTTGCAGACAGGCTCGCCGCCAGAGCAACCGCAGCTTCCCGTTCCCGTGCAGCTGCCGCCTGAGCACGAGGCTTCACATGCGGCTGCCTCCTGAGGAACCAGAGAACCCAGCAACAGCGCAGCGGCAATGAAGAACATACGCAACATGGGAGCTTCTCCAAATGGATGTGGATTTGCTGATTTCGCCTGAAATCAGTCTATTCCCTTATGGTCTTGTTTGAATTGTTATGCAAGTGGGGGTGGCGCAATCCACCGCGCCTGCGGGAGCGAAAGAAAATTCCAGGTGCGCTATGTGGTTTGGCTTTGGTGTTAGTGATTGCTTGGGGGAGGGGCAGTCTGGCGAGCAGGCGCATTCATGCTGTGTTTGGCAATCAGCCTGCTTCGCTGGGGCGTTGGTGGCTTTAAAGCCTGTTTCGGTAGGGGCGAATGGAACGAAGGGATGATGCCCAAGGCGAAGTGCAGCCTCGTTACGCAGGTGTCCTCTCGCTTCTCCTGGCGAACCAACAGGCGCCGGAAGCGGTTGAGCCAGGAGTGGGTTCGCTCGACGACCCAACGTGGCGAGGGACGGCGACGGCTCCGACTCGGCAGGGGCCTTCGGACAGGAATCGATTCAGGCGTGGAGCGCGCAAGCGACCACGAGGCTCAGGGGGACGCCGCGCGAGTCTGTCAGCCTTCCCTACCGAAACAGGTTCTTGGGGAGATTCCAGAAACGCACTTCGGCGGGCGCGCGGCGTCCGTTGACGCCGCGCTTCTTCCGGCCGTCAGCGCTTCAGGCCGCGCTTGATGTCCGCGCAGAGCTGCTTCGCCGCCTGGGGTCCGTCCGAATGCGCGGCGCGCACCAGGGCGCTGCCCACCACGACGCCGTCGGCGTGAGCGACGAGCGACTTCGCCTGCTCTCCGGTGGAGATGCCGAAGCCCGCCACCACCGGCACCGACGCGGCCCTGCGCACCAGGTCCAACCGCTCGGACAGGTTCGGAGGCAGCTCGGCGCGCATGCCGGTGACGCCCGCGACGGACACGCAATAGACGAAGCCTCGCGCGTCCTTCGCGATGCCCTCCGCGCGCGCGGGCGGTGTCGTGGGCGCGCACAGTGGGATGAGGTCCACGCCTTCCGCGTCGAACGCGGCGCGCAGGGCGGCGCTCTCCTCGGGCGGGAGGTCCGGGAGGATGGTGCCCGAGATGCCCCGCTCGCGCGCGAGCTTCGCGTAGCGCGCCTCGCCCATGGCCATCACCACGTTGACGTACGTCATGATGACCAGCGGTGTCTCCGGGCAGCGGCGGCGCACCTCCGGCACCACTTCGTCCAGCACGCGGCGCAGCGTGGCGCCCGCCTTCAGCGCCCGCTCCGACGCGGCCTGGATGACAGGCCCGTCCGCGATGGGGTCGCTGAACGCCACGCCAATCTCCAGCACGTCCGCGCCGCCCTCCACCATGGCGGCGAACACGTCCACCGACCGCGCGAGGTCGGGGTCGCCCGCCATCGCGTAGGCCACCAGTGCGCCCTCGCCCCGGGCCTTCGCCCGTGCGAACGCCTTGCCCAGTTCCGTGCTCATGACTTCACCCCAGTCGCCGGAGGCACGCCGCGCGCGGAGATGGTCGCCACGTCCTTGTCGCCGCGTCCCGAGCAGTTGATGACCAGATGCTGCCCCTTGCCCATGTCCCGGGCCAGGGAGCGCGCCGCCGCGAAGGCGTGCGACGTCTCCAGCGCGGGGAGGATGCCCTCCGTGCGCGCCACCTCGTAGAAGGCGGACAGGGCGTCGTCGTCCGTCGCGGTGCGCACCTCCATGCGGCCCGTCTTCGCCAGGTGCGCCAGCTCCGGCCCCACGCCCGGGTAGTCCAGGCCGGCGGAGATGCTGTGTGCCTCTTGAATCTGTCCGTTCTCGTCCTGCAGCACCAACGAGCGCGAGCCGTGCAGCACGCCCTCCGTGCCCAGCGTCAGCGACGCGCCGTGCTGGCCGGACTGGAGTCCGTGGCCCGCGGCCTCCACGCCGACGAGTCGCACCGACGTGTCCGGGATGAACGGGTGCAGCGCGCCGATGGCGTTCGAGCCGCCGCCCACGCACGCGATGATGGCGTCCGGCAGCCGGCCGATGGCGGCCTGCGTCTGCGCGCGGATCTCCTTGCCGATGATGGCCTGGAAGTCGCGCACGATGGTGGGGTAGGGGTGCGGACCGGCCGCGCTGCCGATGACGTAGTAGGTGTCCTCCACCTGCGACACCCAGACGCGCATGGCCTCGTTCATCGCGTCCTTCAGCGTGCGCGAGCCCGACTCCACCGGCCGCACCACCGCGCCCAGCGCGCGCATGCGGAAGACGTTGAGCGCCTGGCGCTCCACGTCCAGTGCGCCCATGAACACCTCGCAGGGCAGGCCGAAGAGGGCGCACGCGGTGGCGGTGGCCACGCCGTGCTGGCCCGCGCCCGTCTCCGCGATGATGCGCTTCTTGCCCATGCGCCGGGCGAGCAGCACCTGGCCCACGGTGTTGTTGATTTTATGCGCGCCCGTGTGCGCCAGGTCCTCGCGCTTGAGCCACACCTGGGCGCCGCCCCACGACTTCGTGAGGCGGTGCGCGGGCGTCAGCATCGTGGGCCGGCCCACGAATTCACGCAGCACGCGCGCGACCTCTTCTCCGAAGGCCGCGTCCCGCTGGGCCTCCGCGTACGCCCCTTCCAGCTCCATCAGCGCGGGGACCAGGGTCTCCGGCACATAGCGTCCGCCGTAGCGGCCAAAGCGGCCCGGGGCCGTGTCCGTCGTCATGGCTCTACTCCAAGCAGTTTGAGGGTCGGCCAGAGTGTCATGGGCAGTGGGGTAGCGCGGCTCATGGTGGCGGTGCGATCACAGAATGAAGCACAAGTCCTCCTGGCAGGGGAGAGGCCAGAGGTCGCAGTGGATGTTGCCTCGCTTGCAGGGGGCTGGGCCTGACGGAGCGGGTACTGGGAACTGGGGGCGGCGCCGCGCCCTGTCCATCACGGCGTGTTGGCCATGACGGCCAGTTGGCCCTGCGCGATCTCTCGGTACAGGGGCACCACTTCGACGGACAGCACATCGCGCATCTCCTGGCGTGCGCTGTCGTAGTCACCTTTCTGCTGGTGGCGGTACATCCGGTGGAGTGCATCCCCCAGCCGGTTGGAGCCCTCGGTGATGCGCCGCGAGCACTCACGCAGCACCGCGAGCGCGCTGGCGTCGGTGCTCACGTCGACGGCGTCCAGCGCCACTTCGCGCGCCGTGCGTCGCAAGAGGCCGCGCACGTCGTCGGTGAGCACCAGCGGTGCTCCCTGGCGGAGGACTTGCCGCGCGAGCGCGCGTATCGGGTCCCAGTCGGGTCCATCTTCCGTCGTTGTCATCGCCCATCCTTCGGCCGGCACTGGTCGAGGGGCCATTCATGCTGTCCGGTGCAGTCCTCGAAGCACGCGAAGCAGCGCTTCTTCCGTATCCTGTCCTGCGTCTGGCAGTCCGTCTCGGTGTCCATGGCCGCGAGGATGGGCGCAAGGTGGTGTCACCAGGAGACGGCGCTCGGAGCTCTCATGGAGTCCGACGATACAGCGTGATGCCGACGGGTTTGCTCACCCGGAAGGGGAGATGAGGGGGGTTACGGTGCGCCCTCGACCCAGAGGTTGAGAGACCTGACCGCGCGCACGAAGGCGCGCACCGCGTCCAGGTCCTTGATGCCAGGGGCCGACTCCACCCCACTGGCCACATCCACACCGTAGGGCCGGGTGGCCTTCACGGCCTCGACCACGTTGGACGGCTTGAGGCCGCCCGCCACCAGCACCGGCGCGCCGCAGTCCGCCAGTCGTGCCACCAGTGACCAGTCGAAGGTGACGCCGCCGCCGCCATAGCCCGGGGCCGCGCCGTCCAGCAGCAGCCCCGCGACATCACCCACGCCCACGTAGGCCCGGGCGCGCGCCACGTCTTCGGGCCCGCGCACCCGCAACGCCTTGATGACGGGCACGCCGTAGCCGGCGCAGGCCTCGGGCGGCTCGTCGCCGTGGAGCTGCACCGCCGTGAGGCCGCACTCGCGCACGCGCAGCCGGATGTCGTCCGGCTTCGCGTTGACGAACACGCCCACCACCGCGCCCAACGGAGGCCGCGTGCGGGAGAGCGCCGCCGCCGTGGCCATGTCCACGAAGCGCGGGGAGCCTGGATGGAAGTTGAGCCCCATCGCGTCCGCGCCGGCTGACCACACGCCTCGCGCGTCCTCCAGGCGCGTCACGCCACAGACCTTCACGGTGACGTTCATGCGCCTCCACCTTCCAGGCCGAGCAACCTGCGCAGGGCCCGGCCGGGGTCGTCGTCGCGCAGGAGCGATTCGCCCACCAGCACGGCGTCGGCGCCCGCATCGCGCGCGGCGGTGAGGTCCGCGAGGGTCTTGAGGCCGCTCTCCGCGACCAGCGCCGTGGACCGGGAGCGCAGCGCGGGCATCACCCGGAGCGCCGTGCCCGTGTCCGTCTTCAGCGTGGCGAGGTTGCGGTTGTTGAGGCCCACGATGCGCGCCCCCGCGGCGAGCGCGCGCTCGGCATGCTCCGCCGTGTGGGCCTCCACGAGGGCGGCCACGCGGAATTGCTTCGCGGCGGCCACCATCTCGCGCAGCACGCCGTCCTCCAGCGCATCCGCGATGAGCAGCACCGCGTCCGCGCCCCAGGCCGCGCTCTCCTCCACCTCGCTCGCGGCGACGAGGAAGTCCTTGCGCAGCACCGGGATGGCGAGGGCGGCCCGGACCGCGACCAGGTCCTCCAGGTCGCCACCGAAGTCCGGCCCGTCCGTGAGCACGCTGATGGCGCAGGCGCCCGCGGCTTCATAGGCACGCGCCACCGCGACCACGTCCGCATGCGGGAAGGCGCCGCCCGACGGGCTCTTGCGCTTCACCTCCGCGATGACGTTGACCGGATGTCCGGGCACGCGCCGCACCAGCGCCTGCGCGAAGTCCCGCGTCGGGGGCTGCGCGCCGTGCGTCGGGGCAGGGCGGGTGCCCAGCTCCCGGCGCTTGCGCGCCATGATGACGTCCAGCGTGCCAGGGGCTTCGGAGGGCTTCGCGGCGGAAGATGCGGTCGTCATGCGGCCACCTTTTCGATGAGCGCGACCAGCTTGCGTTCGGCGGCCCCGGAGTCGATGGCGTGCTCCGCCTTCTTCACGCCGGCCTTCAGCGTGTCCACCAACCCGACGACCAGCAGCGCGGCGGCCGCGTTGAGCAGCACCGCCGTGCGGATGCCGTTCTTCTCGCCCGCGAGCAGGGCTCGGAGCTTGCCCGCGTTCTCCTCCGCGTCACCTCCCGCGATGGCGTCCCGCGAGATGGTGGCCAGGCCCGCGTCCTCCGGCGTCACGGTGAAGCGGTGCACGGTGCCATCCGCGCGCAGCTCCGCGACCTCCGTGGGCGCGCAGGGGGAGATTTCATCCAGCCCGTCGTGGCCATGCACCACCCAGGCGCGGCGGCTTCCCAGTCGCCCCAGCACCCGCGCGGTCTGCTCCACGCGCTGCCGGTCGAACGTGCCCAGCAACTGGTAGCGCGCTCCCGCCGGGTTCGTCAGCGGCCCCAGCAGGTTGAACACGCTGTGGAAGCCCAGGTCCCTTCGCGCCTGCGCCACGTGCTTCAGGGCACTGTGGTGCGAGGGCGCGAAGAGGAAGCCCACCCCGTGTTCATCGATGTCGCGCGTCACCTGCGCGTGCGCCCGCTCCATGGACACACCCAGCGCCGCGAGCACGTCCGCGCTGCCGCAGCGGCTGGAGACCGCGCGGTTGCCGTGCTTGGCCACCGTCACCCCCGCCCCGGCGGCCACGAAGGCCACCGCGGTGGAGATGTTGAAGGTGTGCGCCCCATCACCGCCCGTGCCGCAGGTGTCGAGCACCACCTCCGCCACGGGCGAGATGCGCGCCGCGCAGGCCCGCATGGCCTCCGCGGCCCCGAGGATTTCGTCCTCGGTCTCACCCTTCATCCGCAATGCGGCGGCCAGCGCCCCCACCTGCGCGGCGGAGGCCTCGCCCGCGAGCATCTGGCCCATCACCGAGGCCATCTCCTCGCGGGAGAGGTCGCGCCGGCCCACCACCCTGCCCAGCGCTTCCTTGAGTGTCATCGCGCTATCCCAACCGGACCACTTCGCGTCCCATCGCCTGGGCGATGGCGCGCACCTCGCCCATGGCCTTCTCGAACTCGGAGAAGTCCAGCGACTGGAAGCCGTCCGATTTGGCGCGCGGCGGATCCGGGTGCACCTCCACGATGATGCCGTCGGCGCCCGCGGCGATGGCCGCCCGCATCATCGCCGGCACCGCCTTGCGCACGCCGATGCCGTGGGAGGGGTCCACGAACACCGGCAGGTGCGTCAGCGCCTTCAGCATGGGGATGGCGTTCAGGTCCAACGTGTTGCGCGTCATGTTCTCGAACGTGCGGATGCCGCGCTCGCAGAGGATGACCTGGGTGTTGCCGCGCGCGACGATGTACTCGGCCGCCATCAGCAGTTCCTTGATGGTGGCGCTGATGCCGCGCTTGAGCAGCACCGGCTTGCGCGTTTCGCCCACCGCTTCCAGCAGGCTGAAGTTCTGCATGTTGCGCGCGCCCACCTGGAGGATGTCGGTGTGCTCCGCGACGGCGGCCAGGGTGGCGGTGTCCTTCACCTCCGTGGTCACCAGCAGGCCCGTCTCCTTGCGCGCCTCCGCGAGCAGCGCGAGGCCGTCACCCTTGAGGCCCTGGAACTCATAGGGGCTGGTGCGGGGCTTGAACGCCCCGCCGCGCAGCATGGTGGCGCCCGCCTTCTTGACCGCGTGCGCGGTGGAGACGATCTGCTCGCGCGACTCCACGGAGCAGGGGCCCGCGATGACGTGGATGGCGGCGCCGCCGATGTTCAGGTCACCCACGCGCACGATGCTGTCGTCGGGCTTCACCTCGCGGCTGACCAGCTTGAACGGCTGGGAGATGGCGACCGCGTCCGCGACGCCGGGCAGCACCCGGAAGGGCTCCGGCTCCACGGCGCCAGGGTTGCCGGTGATGCCGATGGCCGTGCGGGAGCCACCTGCGATCGCGTGCGGATGCCAGCCACGGCGGCGGATCTCATCGTTCACTCGCTCGATGTCCTGTTCCGTCGCGTCTGGGCGCATCACGATCAACATGGGGTGCTCCTGCTCTTTCTTCTCCGGAGGGCACACCGGCCGATGCCGGTGTGGGGTGTGCTTGGGGAATCGGGCACGGGGGGAACGTTTGCAATAACTGTCGGATGCCCGCAACCGGCCCGGAGTCTTGCTTGCACGTCCTGGCGTTTACAAGCCAGGGTCCGCACGCTCGCTGGACTGGAGGAAGACCGTGACGAAGCCTGGGGTCATCGTCGTGGGCGCGGGACTCGCGGGGCTCGCCTGCGCGAAGGCCCTGCGCGAGGCACGGGTGGGCATCCAGGTGCTCGAAGCCGGGGATGCGCCGGGCGGTCGGGTGCGCACCGACGCGCACGAGGGCTTCCTGCTGGACCGGGGCTTCCAGGTGTACCTCACGGCCTACCCGGAAGGTCAGCGCGTGCTCGACGTGAAGGCCTTGTCACCCCGCCGTTTCATCCCGGGCGCGAAGGTGTGGCGGGGTGGGCGATTGCACACGCTGGCGGACCCCCTGCGGCACCCGTTGGAAGCGGTGTCGCACCTGTTCGAGCCCGTGGGGGGACTGTTGGACAAGCTGCGCGTGCTGGAATTGCGACAGCACGCGACGTCGGGGGAGCTGGGGGACCTGTGGCAGCGGCCGCAGCAGGACTCGCTGCGCTTCCTGCGCGACCTGGGCTTCTCCGAGGAGATGATCGACGCGTTCCTGCGCCCGTTCTTCGGCGGCATCTTCCTGGAGCGCGAGCTGTCGACGTCCAGCCGGATGCTGGAGTTCGTGTTCCGGATGTTCTCGCGGGGGCACACGGTGGTGCCGGAGCGGGGCATGGGGGCCATCCCGGAGCAGCTCGCGGGGAAGCTGCCGTCGGGGGCGCTGCGGATGAAGGTGCGCGTGGCCGAGGCCTGGGGCCACCGCGTGCGCCTGGAGGACGGCGAGATGGTGCACGCGGACGCGGTGGTGGTGGCGACCGACCCCGGCACGGCGGCGTCGCTGCTGCTGGGCATGCCGGCGCCGAGGATGAACCGGGTGACGTGCCTCTACTTCGCCGCGCCGGAGCCGCCGGTGGAAGGTCCGTGGCTCCTGCTCAACGGCGAGGGCACGGGACCGGTGAACAACGTGGCGGTGATGAGCGAGGTGTCCCCCGCGTACGCGCCCAAGGGACAGGCCCTGGTGTCCGTGTCGGTGGTGGACGACGGGGGCGACGCGGACGGGCTGGAGGCCCGCGTGCGCGCGCAACTGACGGAATGGTTCGGCGCGGCGGTGTCCGCGTGGCGGCACCTGCGCACGTATGTGATTCCGGACGCGCTGCCCGTGCAGACCCCGTCCGCGCTGGTGGAGCCACACCGGCCCGTGCGGCTGGCCGCGGGACTCTACGTGTGCGGGGACCACCGCGAGAACGCCTCCATCGACGGAGCGCTCACGTCGGGGCGCCGCGCGGCGGAGGCGGTGTTGCTGGACCTGGGGCGGTAGGCGCTTCATCAAGGCCCCGCCGGAGTGACCGGCCGGGCAGGCGAATGGCGGCTGGACGCACTGCCCGCAGCGGACCTAGGGTCGGACAGACACACTCCTAGTCCAAGGACCCATTCATGTTCCGCCGTCTTGCCCTGCTGGGGATGCTCGGTCTCGTGGCCTGCAATGGCACCGATGACGACGATGATGACGACATCCTTACGACGAAGGGAACCGTCGAAGGCACCTTGCAACCGTTCCAGGCGGGCTCCTCCTCGGTGAGCAGCCCGTCGTCGCTGGATGCGTTCTTCTCCCTGCCCAACGCGAAGAACCTCCCCGCGATGGTCTCCCGCGCGCTCGCCGCGAAGGGCGTGTGGCGCACGGGCATCCCGTCCAAGCCGCTGACCCGGGAGTCGTCCCTGCTGCCCGGACAGCTCATCGTGCGCTTCGACACGCCCGGCCTGTCCGCCGAGGAAGCCGTGGCCCAGGCGCGCGTGGAGGGCTACCACGTCGAGCATCAGGCCTACCTGAGCGACACCCTGCACCTGCTGCGCTTCGAGGTCCGCCAGCCGCAGGCGATGGCCAGCGGCGTCTCCAACGTGCGCGCCCTCACCGAGGCCGAGCACGTGCGCGTGCTCCAGAAGGTCCAGGCCGTGCCGGGCGTGAAGTACGCGGAGAGCAACGTGCGGGTGCGGGCCCTCGCCGTTCCCAACGACCCGCTCTATTCGCGCCAGTGGCACTACGCGAAGATGAACCTGCCGGCGGCGTGGGACCTGGGCACGGGCAGTGCGTCCATCGTCGTCGCGGTGCTGGACACCGGCAGCACCGACCACCCGGACCTGAGAGCGCGTCTGCTCCCGGGCATCGACCTCATCTCCGAGGTCCCCAACGCGGGTGACGGCAACGGCGTGGACTCCAACCCGAAGGACGAGGGCAAGGACCTGCCCAACGGGGGCTCGTCGTACCACGGCACGCACGTGGCGGGGACCATCGGCGCGTCGTCCAACAACGGCATGGGCGCGGCGGGTGTCACCTGGTCGGGCCAGAACCTCGTCCCGGTGCGCGTGCTGGGCACGCAGGGCGGCTCGCTGGCGGACATCGTCGCGGGCATGAACTGGGCGAGCGGTGGCAACGTCCCCGGCGTGACGCCCAACGCCAACCGGGCGCGGGTCATCAACATGAGCCTGGGCGGCAACGGGTCTCCGTCGCAGGCGCTCCAGGACACCGTGAACTCCGCGGTGAACCGCGGATCCATCTTCGTGGTCGCCGCCGGCAACGAGAACACGACCACCGCCAACAGCTTCCCGTGCAACCTGCAGAACGTCATCTGCGTGGGCGCGGTGCGCTTCAACGGCAAGCGCGCCAGCTACTCCAACTACGGCCCGCAGGTGGACATCATGGCCGCTGGCGGCCAGACGAGCGAGGACCGCAACGGCGACGGCTTCCCGGACGGCGTGCTGTCCACCCTGCCCGACAGCACCGGGAAGGCTTCGTACGACTGGTATCAGGGCACCAGCATGGCCACCCCGCATGTCGCGGGCATCGTCGCGCTGATGCTGGCGCAGGACCCCACCCTCACGTCCCAGGAGGTGGAGGCCATCTTGAAGGACACGGCGGACGCGACGAGCCAGTGCTCCGAGGGCTGTGGCGCGGGGCTCGTGGATGCGTACGCGGCCGTGCTGCGCGCGAAGGGCGGTGGCGACACCTCCCTGCCTCCGAAGCTCGCCATCAGCACCACCCAGCTCTCGCTCACCGGGGCGGAGTCGCAGGTCCTGTCCGTGCGCAACAACGGTGGTGGCACGCTCCAGGTGAGCGTCGCCGTCTCCGGAGCCAATGCCTCCGCGGTGTCCGTCTCCAGCACCTCGCTGAGCATCGCCGCCTACAAGTCCGCGACGCTGAACGTGAGCGTCAATCCGGGCTCGCTGGCGGCGGGCAGCTACGTGGCGCAGCTCGACCTCACCGGCGCTTCGGGCGCGGGCACCGCACAGGTGCTGGTGAAGTTCCGCGTGGGCGCCACCAGCGGCAAGGACGCCGTCATCGCCTTCGCCTATCTGGATGCGGCGGGTGAGGTGCAGATCGACGACGACGGCATCGGCACGGTGTCCGGGTCGGGTGGCTACAGCTACACCACGAAGCTCACCCCGCACGAGTACCTGGTGCTGGCGTCCATCGACGACACCGGCGAGGGCGAATACTTCGACGACGGCGACCGCGTGGGCTTCTGGCGCGACACCACCCAGGTGGAGACCGTGGAGGTCACCAAGGGGACGAAGACCACGGGCATCAGCTTCACCCTGGTGCCCTACCAGTCGGACGAGGACGACGAGCCCACCTCGGAGGTGGGCGATGCCTGCACCAGCAGCAGCGCGTGCGGCGCGGAAGGCGAGTGCCTCACGGGCGTGGGCTTCCCGGGCGGCTACTGCTCCCAGGGGTGTCTGACGTCGAGCTGCCCGTCGGGAACCGCCTGCTACATCACCGGCGACAAGACCCGCGCCTACTGCTTCGTCAACTGCACGCCGACGTCCGGAGGGGGGCAGGGCACGTGCCGCACCGGCTACCGGTGCGCCGACGACGGTTCGGGCAGTGGTGCGTGTCTCCCGATGTGATGTGAAGTCCGGACTCGGGGAGGCGGTGCGCGCGTGAGCGGGCCCTCCCTCCCGAGACCCGGGGAGGTTGCGCCGCTCCGGGGTACGCTGCCGGGGCGATGACGGTTCCTCCCGCTGTTCCTGCTCCGACCGGTGATGCGGCCCTGCCTCTCTGGCGGGCCGCGGCCACGGTGGGGGTGCTGGCCTGGACGGCGCTGGTGCACGCGCACCCGCCGTTCTTCTTCGCCGTCGCCTCCGGGTTCTGCGCCGTCTGGCTCGCGGTGACGTGGCGGGCGATGGGCCTCTGGCGAAGGCCGCTCCCGGGCCTGTCGCTTCCAGATGCCGCGTGGAGCGTGGCCCAGGCGGTGGTGCTGTACGTCGGCGCGCGCGTGTTCCTGTGGGCCTTCTGTGGCGGCTTCACCGACGCGCTCTGCGAGCCCCTGCACGCGGTCTACGCCACGTTCGGCACGGGCTCCTGGAGCACGGCGCTGGCCCTGGTGTTGCTGCTGGTGCCCGCGGAGGAGTTGTTCTGGCGGGGGCTGGTGCAGGGGACGCTGCGTCCTCGCCTGGGGCGGTGGGGCGCGGTGGCCGGGTCGGCGGTGCTGTCCAGCCTCGCGCTGCTCGTCTTCGGGGAGCCGCTGCTGGCGCTGGCCGCGCTGCCCACATCGCTCGCCTGGGGCGCCCTGGCCGAGTGGCGCCGCACGCCCATGGCCTCATGGTTGAGCCATGCACTGTGGGACGTGCTCATCGTCGTGCTGTTGCCCGCGACGTGAGTTCGCGTGACAGACTTCGTGTCCATGGCCTCGTCCCCTGAAATCTGCGTCTTCGGCGCGGGCAGCATCGGCTGCTACGTCGGTGGTCGGCTCGCCGCGAAGGGCGCCCCGGTGCGCTTCATCGGTCGTGAGCGCGTGGTGGCGGAGGTCCGCTCCCACGGCCTGCACCTGACGGACTGGCGTGGCGCCGACCTGAAGGTGCCCGCGTCGCAGGTGCGCATCGACACAGGGCAGGAGGCGCTGGCCACGGCGGACCTGGTGCTCGTCACGGTGAAGTCCGCGGCGACGGAGGAGGCGGGGCGCACGCTCGCGTCACGGCTCAAGGCCGGGGCCAGCGTCATCAGCTTCCAGAACGGTCTGCACAACGCACAGGTGCTGCGCGACCTGCTGCCCGGCCACACGGTGCTCACCGGCATGGTGCCCTTCAACGTCGCGGCGCAAGGGCAGGGCGCCTTCCACGCGGGCTCCGAGGGCACGCTGGAGGTGGAGCAGCACGCGCTGCTCGCGCCCTATCTGGCGGCCTTCGACGGTGCGGGGCTGCCGCTGAAGCAGCATGTGGACATCGGCGCGGTGCAGTGGGCGAAGCTCCTGCTCAACCTCAACAACGCCATCAACGCCCTGGCCGACCTGCCGCTGAAGGAGGAGCTGTCCCAGCGCGCGTGGCGGCGCTGCGTGGCGCTCGCGCAGCGCGAGGCCCTGGCGGTGCTGGACGTGGCCCAGGTGAAGCCTGCGAAGCTCACGCCCCTGCCGCCGCACTGGATTCCGCGCCTGCTGGGGATGCCGGATGCGGTGTTCGCCGTGCTCGCGAAGAAGATGCTGGCCATTGATCCGAAGGCGCGCTCGTCGATGCAGGACGATCTGCGCGCGGGCCGCAAGACGGAGGTGGACTACCTCAACGGCGAGGTCGTCCGGCTGGCCCTCCAGCACCGGGGGGCCGCGCCGGTGAACTCCCGTCTGGTGGAACTCGTCCATGAGGCGGAGGCCGGACCGCGCCGCGCGTGGACTGGCGAGGCCCTGCTCGCGGAGCTGACGCGGGTGGATGTCTCGAAGAGGGCCTGACTCTTGCCGCACGGCCATCGCCGGGAGGACGTCCCCCGGCGATGACCGCGTGCTCCCAACTCAGCTCGACTGCGCCGGCGTCGCCGCGGCGGTGGCCGCGGGGGGCGGCACCTGCGACGCGTCCGGGATGCCGTTGCCCGCGCCGGACGTGGCCAGCTGCGTGAGCAGCGCCGTCATCCGCCGCGCGAAGCGGTTCGGATCGCTCAGCGGGCTGCCCTCGGTGAGCAGCGCCTGGTCGTGCAGCAGCTCAATCCACTCGCTCACCTGCGGCAGGGACGGGTCCCGGGCGATGAGGCCGCGCAGGTGCTCGATGACCGGGTGCTTGGGGTTGACCTCCAGGATGCGCTTGACGCGCGGCATCCCCTTGCCGCGCTCCTTCAGCAGGCGCTCCAGGTAGGCCGGCGAGCCGCCCTCGGACACCACCAGGCACACCGGTGAGTCCGTGAGGCGGTCCGACACGCGCACCTCGCGCACGTCCTCGCGCAGCACGTCCTTCATCCGGTCCGTGAGGCCCTTGAGCCCTTCGGAGTGCTGCTCCTTCTCCTTCTTCTCCTCCTCCGTGGACTGGAGCTTCAGGTCCGCGTTGAGCGCGGAGACCAGCGGCTTGCCCTGGAAGTCGCGCAGGCCCTGCGCGGCCCACTCGTCCACCGGGTCCGTCATGAAGAGCACCTCGTAGCCGCGCTTCTTCAGCGACTCCAGGTGGGGGCTGTCCGCCACCGCCCGCCGGCTCTCGCCGTAGACGTAGTAGATGGCCTCCTGGCCTTCCTTCATGCGCGCGACGTAGTCCGCCAGCGACGTGAGCCCCTCCTCGCGGGAGGACTCGTAGCGCACCAGCGCGCCCAGCTTCTCGCGGTACTCCGTCTCCAGCGTCAGGCCTTCCTTCACCACCGTGCCGAAGGACTCCCAGAACGTGCGGTAGTCGTCCGGCTTGTCCTTGGCCATCTTCTCCAGCAGGTCCAGGGACTTCTTCACCACGTGCTTGCGGATGGAGCGCACCACCGCCGAGTCCTGCAACATCTCACGCGACACGTTGAGCGGCAGGTCATCCGAGTCGATGACGCCGCGCACGAAGCGCAGCCACTGCGGCACCAGGTCCTCGCAGCGGTCCATGATGAACACGCGCTTGACGAACAGCCGCACCCCGCGCTGCTGCTGCGAGTTCAAATCGAACGGCGGGTGCTTGGGCACGAAGAGCAGGCCGGTGAACTGCTGCGTGCCGTCCGCCTTGAAGTGCGTCCACGCCAGCGGCTGGTCGTAGTCGTGCGTCAGGTGCTTGTAGAACTCCTGGTACTGCTCGTCGGTGATCTCCGACTTCGAGCGCTGCCACAGGGCGCTCGCCTTGTTCACCACCTCCAGCGCGGTCTCCGTGGCCTGGGTCTCCCCACTGCCCACGTGCTTGGTCACCTGGAGCTTGATGGGGTGGCCGACGTAGTCGGAGTACTGGGTGATGAGCTGGCGCAGCTTCCACTCGTCCAGGAACTCCTTCTGGTCCGCCTTCAGGTGCAGCGTGATGGCGGTGCCGCGCGTGGCCTTCTCCGCGGGCTCCACGGTGAACGTGCCGTGCGCCTCCGACGCCCAGCGCCACGCGGTGCCCTCCCCCGCGGCGCGGCTCACCACGTCCACGCGGTCCGCGACCAGGTACGCGCTGTAGAAGCCCACGCCGAACTGGCCGATGAGCTGCATGTCCTTCTGGCCCTTCTGCGCCAGCGCCTGGAGGAACTCGCGCGAACCGGAGTGCGCGATGGTGCCCAGGTTCTTCACCAGCTCGTCGTGCGTCATGCCGATGCCGGTGTCCTCGATGGTGAGGGTGCCCTTGTCGGCGTCCGGGATGATGCGCAGCTCCAGCGCCGGCTCGTCCTTGAGCAGCTCCGGCTCCGTGATGGAGCGGAAGCGCAGCTTGTCCAGCGCGTCGGACGCGTTGGACACCAGCTCGCGCAGGAAGATCTCCTGGTGGCTGTAGAGCGAATTGATGACCAGGCTCAAGAGCTGCTGGATCTCCGCCTGGAACGAATGGGTTTCCCGCTGGGGGTGGGTCTCTGCGGACATGAAGGCCTCCGGGCGCTGACGAACCGCGCCAATACCCTTCCCCATAACCATGCCGGCCGGCTTGTCGAGAAGAGGGAATCCACCCACACCCTTCTCTGGGAGGGGCGGCCGGGTTGGGGTAGGGAGGGGGCATGGCCAAGTCCAAGTCCCGCACCCTCCTGCCCCTGCTCGGCGCCATGCTCCTGTCGAGCGCCGCCCCCGCCGCGGAAGCGCCCGCCCGCCTGCCCGACGCCCCGACGCTGAAGCGCATGACGGCGCGCTTCGCCCCGGTGGACCTGAAGGTGGACGTCTCCAAGCTGCCCGACGCGGAGAAGCGCGCCCTGGCCAAGGTGGTCCAGGCCGCGAAGCTGATGGACCCCCTCTTCCTGCGCCAGGCCTGGGCGGGCAACGAGGCGCTGCTGCTGGACCTGGTGAAGGACACCACGCCCCTGGGCAAGGAGCGGCTGCACGCGTTCCTGCTCAACAAGGGCCCCTGGTCGCGCCTGGACGAGGCGAAGCCGTTCCTGCCCGGCGTGCCGGCGAAGCCGGAGGAGGGGAACTTCTACCCCGCGGGCGCCACCAAGGCGGAGGTGGAGGCGTGGGTGAAGGGCCTGCCGGAGGCGCAGCAGCACGCGGCCACGGGCTTCTTCACCACGCTGCGCAAGGGCCCGGACGGCAAGTTCGTGAGCGTGCCCTACAGCGTCGAATACCAGGGCGAGCTGGCCATGGCCGCGCAGCTCTTGCGCGAGGCGGCGGCGCTCACCCAGCAGCCCACGCTGAAGAGCTTCCTGGAGAAGCGCGCGGCGGCGTTCCTGTCCAACGACTACTACGCGAGCGAGGTCGCGTGGATGGAGCTGGACGCGAGCGTGGAGCCCACCATCGGGCCCTATGAGGTCTACGAGGACGGCTGGTTCAACTACAAGGCCGCGTTCGAGGCGTTCATCGGCGTGCGCGACGACGTGGAGACGCAGAAGCTCACGAAGTTCAGCGCGGAGCTGCAGGAGCTGGAGAACAACCTCCCCATCGAGCCCGCGCTGCGCAACCCGAAGATTGGCGCGCTGGCCCCCATCCGCGTCATCAACAGCCTGTACTCCTCCGGCGACGGCAACCGGGGCGTGCAGACCGCAGCCTTCAACCTGCCCAACGACGAGCGCGTGGCGGCGGAGAAGGGCACCAAGCGCGTGATGCTCAAGAACGTGCAGGAGGCCAAGTTCCAGCGCGTGCTGCTGCCCATCGCGAAGGTGGCGCTGCCCGCGAAGGACCGCAAGGACGTGGCCTTCGATGCCTTCTTCACGCACATCCTGATGCATGAGCTGATGCACGGCCTGGGACCCCACAACGTCACCGTGGCCGGGAAGCAGACGACGGTGCGTCAGGCGCTGCAGGCGTCCTCCAGCGCCATTGAAGAGGCCAAGGCGGACATCTCCGGCCTGTGGGCGCTCCAGCGGCTGGTGGACAAGGGCACCCTGGACAAGTCCCTTCAGCGCACCATGTACACGACGTTCCTCGCGTCCGCGTTCCGCTCCATCCGCTTCGGCATCGACGAGGCGCACGGCAAGGGCATCGCGCTGCAGCTCAACCACTTCCTGGACACCGGCGCGGTGAAGGTGAACGCGGACGGCACGTTCGAGGTGGTGCCCGACAAGATGCAGGCGTCCGTCACGTCGCTGACGAACCAGCTCATGGCCCTGCAGGCCAAGGGCGACCGCGCGGAGGCCGAGGCGCTGCTCGCGAAGCAGGGCGTGGTGCGGCCCTCCGTGCAGAAGGTGCTGGAGCGGCTGAAGAACGTGCCGGTGGACATCGAGCCGCGCTACGTCACCGCCGACTCGCTGGTGCGCGACTTCGGCGCGCCCGCGGCGGCCCCCACCGGGACGAAGTAGCCGCGTCCCATTCCCCGTTCCGCCGCGTTTTCCCGTGCGCGGCGGGCGGGGCATGGCCAGTAAGGGAAGCAGATGGCGCCCGTGTCCTCCTCCCAGCCCGTGCCACCCGACCCGTGGGGCGCCGTGCTCGCGCTCACGGTGCTGGGCGCGTGGGGGGGGCACCTGGCGTGGCTCTTGGCCGGGCCCGAGCGGCCGTGGGACTCACCGCTCACCTGGCTGCACGTCCTCTTCCAGATGTGGCTGTCCACCGGCCTCTTCATCACCGGCCATGACGCCATGCACGGCACCGTGTCCCTGCACCACCGGGTGAACGCGGCGGTGGGCACGGTGGCCTGTTTCCTCTTCGCGGGCCTGTCCTACCGGCGGCTGGTGGTGAACCACCGCGCGCACCACGCGGACCCCACGGGGGACAGCGATCCGGACTTCGCCACCCGCACCCAGGCGTTCTGGCCGTGGTTTGGCACCTTCATGGTGCGCTACACGACGTGGCCGCAGATCGCGGTGATGGCGCTGAAGTTCAACGCGTTCCTGTACCTGGGCGTGCCCCAGGCGCGCATCCTGGCCTTCTGGGTGCTGCCGTCGGTGCTGGCCACCGTGCAGCTCTTCTATTTCGGCACCTACCGGCCGCACCGGCGCCCGGACACGGCGGACATGGCGCCCCACCACGCGCGCACCCTGCCGCGCAACCACCTGTGGGCCCTGCTGTCGTGCTTCTTCTTCGGCTACCACTGGGAGCACCACGCGTCCCCCGGCACGCCCTGGTGGCGGCTGTGGCGGCTGAAGGACGCCCGGCGGTAACCGACCGGGGGCCTGGAGCGTTATAGAGGGGCCATGCGCGACAAGCTCCCTCCCGAGCCTCCCGGTTCCGAAGTGACGCCCGAGAAGCTCTACCTGCGCCGCCGCGAGCTCATCAAGAACGCGGGCCTGTTCGCGGGCACCGCCGCCGTGGTGGGGGGCGGGCTGTACCTGCTGGGCTTGAAGCGCACCCGGCCCATGGACGGCTTCGTTCCGGACGCGGGGACGGTCGCGCAGCCGGTGGCGCCCGCCGCGGGGGCCTTCGACACCGACGAGCCGCGCACGCCCTACGAGGACATCACCACCTACAACAACTTCTACGAGTTCGGCCTGGACAAGAACGACCCGGCCCGCCGCGCCCACACCCTCAAGCCCCGGCCGTGGACCGTCGTCATCGACGGCGAGGTGCACAAGCCGCAGACGGTGGACGTGGATCAGCTCATCGCCGGCTTCCCCCTGGAGGAGCGCGTCTACCGGATGCGCTGCGTGGAGGCCTGGTCCATGGTGATTCCGTGGCTGGGCATCCCCCTGGGCAAGCTGCTGGAGCGCGTGCAGCCCACGTCCTTCGCGAAGTACGTGGCCTTCACCACGCTGGAGGACCCGGAGCAGATGCCCGGCCAGAAGAGCCCGGTGCTGGACTGGCCCTACGTGGAGGGCCTGCGCCTGGACGAGGCCCAGCACCCGCTGACGCTGCTGGCCACGGGCCTGTACGGCAAGCAGCTGCCCGCGCAGAACGGCGCGCCGCTGCGGCTGGTGGTGCCGTGGAAGTACGGCTTCAAGGGCATCAAGTCGATTGTCCGCATCTCGCTCACGCGGGAGCAGCCGCGCACGACGTGGAGCCTGGCCAACCGGCGCGAGTACGGCTTCTACGCCAACGTGAATCCGGCGGTGGACCACCCGCGCTGGAGCCAGGCCAGCGAGCGGCGCATCGGTGACACCGGCCGGCGCCCGACGCTGCCCTTCAACGGCTACGCGGAGCAGGTGGCCGACCTCTACCGCGGCATGGACCTGAAGCAGGACTTCTAGCGCATGGCCTCCAAGCAACCCTGGCTCAACCCCGCCGTCGCACTCGGGGGACTGTCCCCCCTGGCCCTGCTCGCGGTGCAGGGCGCCCAGGGGCAACTCGGGGCCAATGGCATCGAGTTCGCCCTCAACCAGACGGGCCTCTTCGCGCTGGCGGTGCTGATGGCGTCACTGGCGTGCACGCCGCTGCGCCTCATCACCGGCTGGACGTGGCCCGCGCGCATCCGCCGCACGCTGGGGCTCTTGGCCTTCACGTACGCCGGCGCGCACTTCCTCACGTACTCCGTGTTGGATCAGGGCCTGGACGTGCGCGCCATGGTGGAGGACGTGCTGACGCGGCCCTTCATCACCGTGGGCTTCACCGCGTTCATGCTGCTGGTGCCGCTGGCCCTCACGTCCACGAACAAGTCGGTGCGCCGGCTGGGGTTTCCGAAGTGGCAGCGCCTGCACCGGCTGGCCTACGTGGCCGCGATGCTGGGCGTGGTGCACTTCATATGGCGCGTGAAGAAGGACGTGACGGAGCCGGTGCTCTACGGCGCCGTGCTGGCCCTGCTGCTGGCGGTGCGGGTGGGAGAGGCCCTGCGCAAGAAGCGGGCCCTGGCGGCACAGCGCACGGCGTGAGGCGCTTGGGGCGCCTCCGGACTACTTGGCGGCGCGGGGCAGCGGCAGGATGGTGTCCACCAGCGTCATCAGCTGCGCGCAGCTCACGGGCTTGCGCACGAAGGCGCTGATGCCGGCCTTCTGACCCAGGGCGCGCACTTCCGCCACGTTCGGGTCGCCGGTCATCATCAGGATGGGGACCTTGGACAGCTTGGGATTCGCGCTGGCGCGGATCTGCCCGGCGAAGTCCGCGCCGTTCATCCCGTCCATGTGGAAGTCCGTGAGGATGAGGTCCACGGGCTCCGCTTCGGCGACCTTGAGGCCCTCCTCGGCGGACTCGGCCTCCAGGAACTCGAAGCTGCGGGCCATCAGGTAGATCTTCAGCAGCGTCCGGATGGAGCGGCTGTCATCCACCAGCAGGACGCGCTGCGGACCCGCTCCCGAAGCCGGACGGACCGTGGGCGTGCTTCCCGTGGGACGGGAG
>NZ_RAWI01000409.1 GCF_003612125.1 Corallococcus praedator | reverse complement strand
GTCCAACTCCACCCCTGGGGCGACGGACGCCTCGAAGCCGTCCACCGCCTCCACCCCGTCCCTGCCCCAGGCGGAGACGCTGACGCCCGTCATCCGCGAGCTGGTCAGCGAGAACAGCCTCCCCGAAGGCATCGTCGTCGAGTTCTCCCGACCGCTGCGCCCGAACAACGAATCCGTCCTGGGCAGTGTGCTGACGCTGTCGCCCTCCGTGGCCGGCAGCCTGTCGTGGACCGGGCCTTCGTCGCTGCGCTTCACCCCGGCGGCCCCCGGCTTCACGGCCGGCGCGACGTACACCGTGTCGGTGGACGCGGTGGGCACCGACGCGGGCGTCGTGAAGCCGCCGTCGGAGCGGGCGTGGCGCTACAACTTCACCACGTACGCCTTCAAGTTCGTCCAGGTGGTCCCCACGCGCATGGACCTGGCCAAGGGCCTCGTGGAGATGAACGTCACCTTCTCCGGCCCCGTGGACCTGGCCGCCGTGCGCTCCCGCTCGAGCTTCCGCGTCGGGGATGCCGCCATCACCGACGTGAAGTGGACCACCCGCGCGGACACGCGCAACTCGCTGTCCGCGGTGCTCACCCACCCGAAGCTGCGGGCCGCGGCCATCGTGCAGTTCGCGCTGAAGGACGGGCTGGAGCAGGCGGGCGCCCCCAACACCCGCGCTCCCGCGGCCAACGCCAGCGTCCCGCTGGCCGGCGGCAAGCGCACGGACATCACCTTCGTCAGCCTCCAGGAGGGCGCCAACGGCTACTTCTTCGAGGTGAGCTGCCGCGACGCGGAGCCGAACGCCGCCCCCAGCCCCGTCGATGAGCAGTGGGATTCGTACTACTACGACGACGACAACCGGGGCTGCTCGCTGAGCGACGCCGTGGCCGCGGAGGCCATCCGCTTCAAGCCCAAGGTGAAGTTCACCGTCGCGCCGTCGCGCCGCGGCTTCCGCATCTTCGGGGACTTCAAGCGCGGCCCGCACACGCTCACCCTCGCGGAGGGCACGCCCACCGTGGGCGGTGGCACCCTGCTGGGCGCCTTCTCTCGCGGCTACTCCGTGCCCGCGCGCGCCCCCCAGGTGCGCTTCTCCACCAGCGGTCGCTACCTGCCGCGCAGCGCGTGGAAGAACCTGCCGCTGCAGCACCTCAACCTGGAGGAGGTGACGCTCACGGTGCGCAACGTGCCGCCGGAGAACCTCGTCTTCTGGATGAGCAACAACTACGACGAGAAGGCGGACGAGCGGACCAGCAACGTGCTGCTGCGCAAGAACGTGCCGCTCAAGTCGACGCCGGACTCGCTGCTCACCACCTACGTGGACGTCGCCTCGCTGGTGCCCGCCACCACGCGCGGCCTGGTGGAGATCACCGCCGAGCGCGGCGAATACCGCGCCGCCTCCCGCATCCTGCTCACCGACCTGAGCCTCGTGGCCAAGAAGGGCGGGCCCGCGCCGGGCTCCAAGGACACAGGCGAGGTCTGGGTCTGGGCGCTGGGCCTGGAGAGCACCGAACCCTTGTCCGGCGTGGAGGTGTCGCTGGTGAAGAAGAGCGGGCAGACCGTGGCCCGCTGCACCACCCAGGGCGACGCCGGCTGCCAGCTCAAGGTGCCCGCGCCCGGCGCGGATGACAGCGAGCCGTTCGCGCTGGTGGCCAGGAAGGGCGATGAGCTGACGTACCTCAAGTACGACGAGCTGAAGACGGAGATCGCCAACTCGGACGTGCAGGGCGAGCCGTACCGCGCCGAGCAGCCCTACCGCGCCTCGCTCTGGTCCGACCGCGGCGTGTACCGCCCCGGTGACACCGCGCACGTGGCCGCGGTGCTGCGCGGCCAGGACAACCTGGCGCCGCCCGTGGGCATGCCGGTGGAGGTGCGCGTCATCGATCCGCGCGAGCGCGAAATCCGCAAGGAGACGCTGAAGACGAACGCGGCGGGCCTCGTGTCGCTGGACCAGACGTTCGCGGCCTTCCAGGACACGGGCCGCTATTCGGTGCGCCTGAAGATCGCCGACCGCGAGGTGGCCTCCTACGGCCTGAGCGTGGAGGAGTTCGTCCCGGAGCGCATGAAGGTGACCGCGGCCACGCAGGCCCCCGGCTACAAGCAGGGCGAGGAGATTCCGGTGGCCGTGGAGGCCGCGTACCTCTTCGGCGGCTCGGCGGAGGGCAGCCCGGTGGAGATGACGTGCCGCCTGGAGTCGGTGCCCTTCAAGCCCAAGCAGAACGGGCAGTACGCCTACGGCATCTGGCGCCAGGACGGCAACGAGCCCCGGCCCGTGACGCTGGGCCAGGTGAAGGGCACGCTGGATGCGAAGGGACAGGCGCTGCTCAAGTGCCCGGCTCAGGCGGCGTCGGGACCCATCAAGGGCGCGACGCGGCTGTCCGCGGTGGCCAGCGTCTTCGAGTCCGGCAGCGGCCGCGCCACCATTGGCGAGGCGAACGTGCCGGTGCACCCGGACGCGTTCTACCTGGGCCTCCAGGCCAACACGCAGAAGGTGAAGGCGGGCACGCCCTTCACGGTGTCGGGCGTGGTGGTGGACTGGAACGGGCAGCTCGTCGCCGACGGCAAGGGGCCGAAGACGGTGGAGCTGGAGTACCAACTGCTGGAGGAGAACTACGGCTACTACTACGACGAGGAATCCGGCTACGAGCGCTACCAGCGCTACCTGCGCCCCCAGCGCGACGGCCAGCTCACGGCGAAGGTGGAGGGCGGCCGGTTCTCCGCCACGGTGACGCCGGGCAATGACGGCGCGGGCTACCTCGTGCGCGCTCGCGCGGGCTCCACCCAGACGGACCTGTCGCTGGAGGGTGACGGCCGCTACTACTGGTACGGCGAGGGCTCGCGCGTGGACCAGACGCCGCGTCCGCTCAAGCCCACCGCGCTGGAGCTGTCGCTGCCGGCGAAGGGCAAGGTGGGCGAGGCCCTCACGGTGAAGGTCAAGGCGCCCTACCGGGGCCGCGTCCTCTTCACGGTGGAGACCGACCGCGTGCTCTTCACCGCGTGGAAGCAGGCGGAGCCCGGGGAGGTGTCCTGGAGCTTCACGCCGACGGAGTACGCGCCCAACGTCTACGTGAGCGCGTTCCTCGTGAAGGATCCGCACCTGGAGTCCGCCAAGGCGTTCATGCCCGACCGCGCCTTCGGCGTGGGCAGCATCGCGCTGGAGCCGGTGGACTTCACCCAGGCCGTCACGCTGACGGTGCCCAAGGAGGTCCGCTCCAACGACACCCTCACCGTGGACCTGGCGGTGGAGGGCGTGGAGGGCCCCACCTTCGCCACCGTGGCGGTGGTGGACGAGGGCATCCTGTCCCTCACGCGCTTCCAGAGTCCGGATCCGCTGAAGGAGATCTTCACCCGGCGCGCGCTGGGCATCCAGACCTTCGAAACGGTGGGCTGGGCGCTGCTCGTGCCGCCCGGAGGCAACTCCAGCTCCACGGGTGGTGACGAGGGCGGCTCGGCGGGCCGCGTGCAGCCCGTCAAGCCGGTGGCGCTGTGGAGCGGCGTGGTGGAGGTGCCGGCCTCCGGCAAGCTGCGCGTGCCCTTCAAGCTGCCGCAGTACCGGGGCGCGGTGCGGGTGATGGTGGTGACGGCGGGCAGCAAGCGCATCGGCCGGGCCAGCGCGCAGGTGCTGGTGCGCGACCCGCTGGTGCTCCAGACGACGCTGCCGCGCTTCCTCACCCAGAACGACGACATCCAGATTCCCGTCTTCGTCACCAACCTGTCCGGCAAGGCGCAGGACGTGAAGGTGACGCTGGCCGCCGAAGCGCTGGCGGTGCCGGGGATGGCGATGCCCGCGGACGTGGGCTCGCCGTTGAAGCTCGCGGGCAAGAACGAGGGCCGTGCCCGGCTGGAGGATGGCAAGTCGCGCACCTTCGTGTTCCAGGGGCGTGCGGTGCAGTCCGTGGGCGCGGCGCGGCTCGTCGTGACGGTGGAGGGCGGTGGCTACACGTCGCGCGAACAACTGGACGTGCCGCTGTCCCCGGCCGGTCCGCGTGAGCGCAAAATCCAGCAGGTGGAGCTGGCGCAGGGCACGACGGACCTGGGGCCGCTGCTTCAGGGCTGGGTGCCCACCACCGAGCGCACCACGGTGTGGGTGACGAACAATCCGTACGCGAAGTCGCTCCAGCACCTTTCGTACCTGGTGCGCTACCCGTACGGCTGCATCGAGCAGACGACGTCCTCCACCCGGCCGCTGCTGTTCGTGAGCCAGTTGGTGGACCGGGTGGACCCCACGCTCGTCTCCACGGCGAAGGTGGAGGACATGGTGCAGTCGGGCATCAACCGGGTGCTGTCGATGCAGACGGCTTCCGGTGGCTTCGCCTACTGGCCGGGTTCGCAGGAGCCCGTGGCCTGGGGCACGGCCTACGCGACGCACATGCTGCTGGACGCGCGCAAGCTGAAGTACCCGGTGCCGGAGGACCGGCTGGACAGCGCGCTCACGTGGCTGGGCAACGAGCTGACCCAGAACGAGGGCAAGCTCGGCCAGGATGACCACTACGGCCAGCACGCGGAGCCGTACATGCATTACGTGCTCGCGTCCGCGGGCAAGGGGCGCAAGGCGCGCGTGCAGGCGCTGGTGACCGCGCTGGACGCGGGCGCGAAGAAGACGCCGCTCACGGGCGAGCAGCAGGAGGACCTGTACCTGCTCAAGGCCGCGCTGTGGCTTTCTGGCGACCGGCGCTACGAGAAGGACCTGCGCAGCCCGGACCTGTCGCCCGTCACCGACGAGCGCAAGAACAACTGGTCGTTCTATTCCGACCGGCGTCGGCGCGGCATGCAGCTGAGCACCTTCCAGGACCTCTTCGGCGACGCGCCGGAGGGTGAGCCGCTGGCGCGCATGGTGGCGACGGCGCTCCAGACGCGCTCGTCGGCGTACTACTCCACGCAGGAACTGGTGTGGGGCATCACCGGCCTGGGCAAGCGGCTGCAGGGCACGGCGACCAGCTTCACGCCTCCCACGCTGACGGCCGGGGGCAAGGCCCTGGCATCCATCGCGGAGAAGGACGCGCGCGTGTCGGACCGCACGTGGTCCCTGGCGCGCGCCAGCGAGCGGACCGGCCTGTCGCTGGAGATGAAGGACAAGGGGACGGGCTCCGTCTACCTCATCGTCAACAGCGAGGGTGTGCGCACCACGCCGGAGGTGAAGGTGGGCGGCCACGGGCTGACGCTCAAGCGCACGTGGCACTCGCTGGACGGCACGGAGCTGGACCTGAAGGCCACGCCGGTGAAGCTGGCGGACCTCATCTACGTGCAACTGGAAGTCACCAACACCACCGGCGAGCGCATCCAGAACATCGCGCTGGTGGACCGGTTGCCGGCGGGCTGGGAGATTGAAAACGCCCGCCTGGGCCGGGGTGGCAGCGTGGAGTGGGTGTCCGAGGAGCAGCAGTGGGCCCCGGACTACGTGAACGTGCGCGACGACCGCATGGAGGTGTTCGGCGCGTTGCAGGCCCGTGAGACGAAGAAGGTCGTCTACGCGGTGCGCGCGGTGACGGCGGGCTCCTTCACGCTGCCGTCCGCGGAGGCCGAGGCGATGTACGACTCCGAGACCTGGGCCCGCGAGTCGGCGGGCACGGTGCAGGTGGTGGGTCCCTGGAAGGACGACCTCCTCTAGGCCCCCATGCGTCGCCTGCGTCTCAGCAAAAGGAAGTGGGTGGGGGGGCTGCTGGCGGGGCTCGTGCTGCTGTGCACGGGCCTCGCGGCGGCCTGGTGGGTGCCGCTGCCGGAGCGGTTGGCCGCGCCCCCCTCGGTGGTGATGGCGTACCGGGATGGCTCGCCCGCGTACGTCTTCCTCGCCCCGGACGAGCGGTGGCGCATCCCCGCGCCGAAGGACCGGGTCGACCGGGCCTATGTCCGCGCCCTGCTGGCGCTGGAGGACAAGCGGTTCTTCCACCATCCGGGCGTGGATCCGCTCGCGGCCCTGCGCGCCGCCGGCCTCAACCTGAGCCGGGGGCGCCGGGTGTCCGGGGCCTCCACGCTGACGATGCAGTTGGTGCGCGTGCTGGAGCCACGGCCGCGCACGTTCACCTCCAAGGTCGTGGAGTCGTTCCGCGCCGCGCAACTGGAGGTGCGGTTGTCGAAAGAAGAGGTGCTGGATGCGTATCTCCAGTTCGTGCCCTACGGCCGCAACGTGGAGGGCGTGGAGGCGGCGGCGCTCGCGTACTTCGGGCACACCGCCGCGCACCTGAGTCCGGCGGAGATCTCCACGCTGCTGGCGGTGCCGCAGAACCCGAACCGGCGCTTCCCGTCGCCGGAGAACACGGCGCGGTTGCGCTCGGCCCGGGATGACATCGCGCGGAGGTTGTTGGAGTCGGGCGGCCTGGGCGTGGACGGCGTGGCGTCCGACGTGGTGCTGGAGGAGGTGCGGGCGACGCAGGTGCCGGACGTGCTGAAGCCCTTCCCCCGGGAAGCGCCGCATGCGGCGGTGTGGCTCAAGGCGCAACGGCCGGAGGAGACGTGGCTGCGCACGACGTTGGATGCGGGCACGCAGCGGCTGGTGGAGCGCACGCTGGCGGACGCGGCCCGGAGGCTGGAGCGGCAGGGCATCCACAACGGCGCGGTGGTGATTGCGGATCGCGACTCCGGCGAGCTGCGCGCGCTGGTGGGCAACTTCGACTTCTTCGACGGGAAGAACGGCGGGCAGATCATCGGCTTCGCCACGCCGCGCTCCCCAGGGTCGGCGCTCAAGCCGCTGCTGTACGCGCTGGGGATTGATCAGGGGCTGGTGGGGCCGGAGACGCTGGTGACGGACATCCCGGTGGCGTACGGCGGCTATTCGCCGCGCAACTTCGACGGGCGCTTCCAGGGGCTCGTGCGCATGGAGTCCGCGCTGTCGCAGTCACTCAACCTGCCGTTCGTGAGGCTCCTGGAGCGGCTGGGCGTGGAGGGCTTCCTGGGCTCGCTGCGACAGGCGGGCGTCACCAGCCTGGATCCGCACCCGGGGCACTACGGCCTGTCCGCGGCGGTAGGTGGACTGGAACTCACGCCGCTGGAGCTCGCGGGCATCTACCTGGCGCTGGCGGGGGATGGACGGGCCCGGCCGCTGCGGGTGCTGGAGGAGGAGGCCGCGCCCGCGAAGAAGGCCGGTGCGCTGGTGTCACCGGGCGCGGCGTGGCTGACGCGGCAGGCGTTGTCGCTGCGCGACCGGCCGGACTTTCCGGAGCGGCGGCGGCTGACGGGGCTTCCGGCGCGGGTGCACTGGAAGACGGGCACGAGCTTCGGCAACCGGGATGCGTGGGCGGCGGGTTCGGGGCCGAAGCACACGGCGGTGGTGTGGTTGGGCAACTTCAACCACGCGTCCAGCGTCCACCTGGTGGGCGCGGAGAACGCGGCCCCGCTGTTGTTCGACATCCTGGAGGGCGTGGGGCCGCGCGGCGCGATGCTTCAGGAGGAGGACGTCGCGCCGCCGAAGGACCTGGTGCGCGTGGAGGTGTGCGCGTATTCGGGGCACCTGCCGACGGACGCGTGCACGCAGCGCAAGACGGTGGACGCGGTGCGCACGGCGGTGCCGACGGCGCCGTGTCCGTATCACCACCGGGTGGAGGTGGACGTGGAGTCCGGCCTGTCGGTGGGGCCGAGCTGCCGCGCGGGGCGCCGGACGGAGTCCCGCGTGTACCTGACGTGGCCGGCGAGCCTGCGCCGGTGGCTCGCGGAGCAGCAGCGCCAGTTGCCGGAGCCGCCCCCGCTCGCGCCCGGCTGCGTGGCGGGAGGGGAGCGCGACACGCCCATCATCCTCTCGCCCCCGGAAGGACAGGTGGCGCTGCTCATCCCGGGCATGTCCGCGAGGGAGCAGGAGGTGCCGCTGGAGGCGGAGGCCGCGCAGGACCGCGAGCTGACCTGGTTCGTGGACGGCGCCTTCCTGGGCACCGCGCGCGCCGCCGAGCGCCTCTGGTGGCAGCCGTCGGTGGGCACGCACGACATCCTCGTCACCGACGACCGGGGCCTCACCGCCCGCCGCACGCTGGTGGTGCGCGAGCGCGAGTGAAGCACGCTCAAGTTCCGCGAACGCCCTCGGCCACCCGCCGCGCCAGCGCCACGCCACTGAGGAACGCACCCTCCACGCGAGGCCCCGCGCACCAGTCACCGCAAGCGCCCAGCCCCGCAGCCGCGTCATACAGGGCGGGCGTGTCCAGGGGC
>NZ_RAWI01000408.1 GCF_003612125.1 Corallococcus praedator | reverse complement strand
GTGGTGGCGGCGGCGCTGCCGAAGGTGGCGGAGGACCGGGTCGCGGCGCTGCTGGGCGTCGGGTTGTCGGCGGTGGTGGGAGTGCTCGCGCTGTTCCTCAAGCGGCGGGCGTTGGCGCAGGCGGACCTCAAGGCCGCGCTGAAGGTGGTCGGGGTGGTGTTCGCGCTGAGAGGCGTGGCGGTGGGGCTGGGGTTGGCGTGGGTGGTGTCACGGAATTTGAGCGCGATCGCGTTCGTGGGCGGCTTCTTCGGCGTCTACTTCGCGCTGCAGTGGATCGAAGTCAGCTACGTGATGGCCGCGTCGAAAGACCCGGCGGGCGGAGACGAGTGATGCGCAAGGCAATGGTGCTGTTCGCCTGTCTGTTCGCGGGTAGCGTGTGGGCCTCCGACCAGGCCGGTGAGCACGGCTACGCGAACGAGGACAAGGACGCCGAGGGCGAGGACGTCGCCGGCTACATCCTGCATCACGTGTCCGACTCGAATGAGTACGAGTTCGAGATCCCGCTGAGCAACAACCACATCCCCATCCACCTGCCGCGCATCTTCATCCCCCTGCACGAGGGCGCCTGCGCGCCGGTGGCGGACCCGCACGGTGGCCACGGCGAGGTGTACCCGGGCCTGGGCGCCGGCTGCGTGGACCTCTCCATCACCAAGCACACGGTGATGATGTGGCTGGCGGCGCTCATCCTCATCGGCTCGCTGCTCATCTGGAGCAACCGCGACAAGACGAAGCTCGTCCCGCGCGGCACCGCGGCGAACCTCTTCGAGATGCTGGTCCTCTTCGTGCGCGACGAGCTGGCCATCAAGAACATCGGCAAGGAGGAGGGCCCCCGCTACGTGCCCTATCTCCTGACCGCGTTCTTCTTCATCCTCTTCATGAACCTGCTGGGCCTGTTCCCCTGGATGGCGTCCGCCACGGGCAACATCGCCGTCACGTGCGGCCTGGCGCTGTGCACCTTCTTCGTCACCCAGGTGGCGGGCATCCGCGCCGCCGGCGTCGGCGGCTACCTGAAGCACCTGACGGGCGGCGTGGCCCCCTGGCTGTGGCCCATCATGATTCCGGTGGAGTTCCTGGGCCTGTTCACCAAGCCCTTCGCCCTCACCATCCGACTCTTCGCCAACATGCTGGCGGGCCACATCGTCATCTTCTTCCTGCTGGGCCTCATCTTCATGCTCCGCAACCCCGCGGTGGCGCTGGTGAGCGTGCCGTTCGCCTTCGGCATCTACCTGCTGGAGCTGTTCGTGGCCTTCGTGCAGGCGTACGTGTTCACCATGCTGTCCGCGCTCTTCATCGGCATGAGCGTGGCCATGGGCCACCACCACGACGACCACGGCCACGCGGAAGGTGGCGCCAGCCACGACCACGGCAAGGCGCATCACATTTGAGCCGGGGGAGTTTCCCGGCCTGACTGGACGGGGCGCCTGGAGCACGGCGCGCCCCGGTTGAAGACCCGGCGGTTCGAAAGGCCGTCGGAGGTAGTCCTAAAGGGATTTCACGACCCCCCCACAAGCGGGTCCTGCCTCACCTGAAAGTACGTGTTCCCATGACCAACATCGCTCTTGCCTTCCTCGCCGCCGGTATCGGCGCGGGTCTCTCCATCATCGGCGCCGCGCTCGGCATCGGTAAGCTGGCGGCCGCCGCCATGGACGCCACGGGCCGTCAGCCGGCCGCGGGCGGCGACATCCGCACCACGATGATCATCGCCGCGGCGCTCATCGAAGGCGCCACGCTGTTCGCGCTGGTTGTCTGCATCCTGCTCGCCATCAAGGTCTGAGTCGGGTTGGCTTCACCTGGGAGCCGGCGCCTTCGTGAGGAGCGCGCCGGCCTCCTGGCAGCAGTGGCAGTGCCTGTCTCACCTGTTGTCTCCCGCTTTCCTTTTCGCCGCTCGCATCCCGGGACCCGCCATGTTCCTGCCCTCTGTTCTCGCCGCCAGCAGCTTCGTGGAGGTCCGTCCGGGCCTCATCTTCTGGACCATCGTCACCTTCGTCCTCGTCATGCTGGTGCTGCGCGCGAAGGCGTGGGGCCCCATCCTGTCGCTCGTGGAGGAGCGCGAGAAGCAGATCTCCAACGCCATCGAGAGCGCGAAGCGTGAGCGCGCCGAGGCGGAGAAGCTGCTGGCCGACCAGAAGACGGCCATCGCGGAGGCCCGTCGCGAGGCGGCGGAGATGATGCGCCGCAACACCGCGGAGATGGAGAAGTTCCGCGACGAGCTGATGGCCAAGAGCCGCAAGGAGGCGGAGGAGCTGAAGCTGAGCGCCCGCCGCGAAATCGACGACCAGAAGGCCAAGGCCATCGCGGAAGTGCGCGCCATGGCGGTGGACCTGGCGATGGACGTGGCCTCCAAGCTCATCAACGAGCGCATGGACGACTCCAAGCACCGCCAGCTGGCCGAGCAGTTCGTTCAGGGCCTGCCGGGTGCGACGAGCGCCACGGCGACCCGTCGCTCGGCGTAAGGCCGGGAAGTCTCAAGCCGCGCCCGCCTGTTCCAGGAATCCATCATGGCTCTCTCCATCGGCATCGTCGGTCTGCCCAACGTGGGCAAGTCCACCCTGTTCAACGCCGTGTCCTCCGCGGCGAGCGCGCAGGCCGCGAACTACCCGTTCTGCACGATTGAGCCGAACGTGGGCGTGGTGCCGGTGCCGGACGACCGCCTGGACCAGCTGACGGCGCTCATCAAGCCGCTGAAGAAGATCCCCACGTCGCTGGAGCTCGTGGACATCGCGGGCCTGGTGCGCGGCGCTTCCAAGGGTGAAGGCCTGGGCAACCAGTTCCTGGCGAACATCCGCCAGGTGGACGCGGTGCTCCACGTGCTGCGCTGCTTCGAGGACGACAACGTCACCCACGTCGAGGGCGGCGTGGATCCGGTGCGGGACCGGGACGTGGTCGACACGGAGCTGTGCCTCAAGGACCTGGAGACGGTGGAGAAGCGCCGCGACCGCTCGCTGAAGAACACCAAGCTGGGCGGCAAGGCGGCCGAAGAGGCCAAGGCCGAAGTGGCGGTGTTGGAGCGGGTGATGGCGGCCCTGGACAACGGCGTCACGGTGCGCGCGCAGAAGCTGAGCGAGGAGGAGCACGCGCCCCTCCAGGACCTGTTCCTGCTGACGGACAAGCCCGTGCTGTACGTGGCGAACATCAGCGAGGGCCAGATTGGCAAGGAAGACAGCGACCCGCGCGTGAAGGCGGTGCGCGACATGGCCGCCAAGGAAGGCGCGGGCGTGGTGGTGCTGGCGGCGGCGCTGGAGTCGGAGATCCAGCAGCTCCCCGAGTCCGACCGCGCTGGCTTCCTGGAGAGCAACGGCCTGACGGAGCCCGGCCTGCACAAGGTGGTGCGCGAGGGCTACAAGCTGCTGGGCCTGTGGACGTACTTCACGGTGGGCGAGCAGGAGTGCCGCGCGTGGACCATCCACAAGGGCTTCAAGGCGCCGCAGGCGGCGGGCGTCATCCACTCGGACTTCGAGCGCGGCTTCATCAAGGCGGAGGTCATGCGCTGGGAAGACCTGGTGAAGCTGGGCAGCGAGGCGGCGGTGAAGGAGAAGGGCCTGCTGCGCGTGGAAGGCAAGGAGTACACCGTGCAGGACGGTGACTGCATGCACTTCCGCTTCAACGTCTGACGCGCGGGTCCTTCACTCCGCCGTGACGTGCGGGCGCCGCCTTCCACTTCGGAAGGGGCGCCCGTTTCGTTTCAGCGCGGGCCGCTCATCCAGGTGGAGACCCAGAGGCCCACGGCGAGCAGGGCCAGCACGGTGGAGAGGATGGCGGAGCGCTTCGCGCGGCCCTGGGGGTCCGGGTTGTTCTTCGCGTAGCGCCACACGCCGCCCACGCGCAGCACGAGGAAGAGGGCGAGGAGCACGGGGCCCACGACCTGCCAGCCCTCGGGGCGTTTGAGGACGACGATCCAGGAGGCGATGAAGGCCACGTTGCCGAGCAGCAACACGGCGGGATAGGGCAAGGAAGGGCGGCGTTCGCTCACGGGGCGGCAGTGTGCGCATCCCCGGGCGTGGCTCCAACCGAAACCTGCGCGGCGTGCACGGCAGGTGACACCGGTGCCGGTGGCCTCACGCGGGTTTCGGGGGAGTCTCCACGTAGCGTGCTCGGGGACGGAGCAGGTGGCCCTGTTCGCGCTGCTCCAGGATGTGCGCCACCCAGCCCGCGGTGCGGCCCAGGCTGAACAACACGGTGCCCGCGCCCGGTGGCAGGCCCAGGGCGTCCGCGAGCATCACCAGTCCGATGTCCATTGACGGAGGGGGATGGCCGGCGTCGCGCATGGTGTCGATGACAGCGCGGGCAATGCGCACCCGGAGGGATTCGGGCCTCACGCTCAACGCGGCCTCCACCAGCGGCGGCGTGCGCGGGTCGCCGTGCGTGTAGAGGCGATGGCCAAAGCCTGTCACCGCTTCGCCTCGGCGCAGGCGGCCGTGGATCACCTGGGCGGCGCGTTCGGGGCGGCCCACTTCCGTGAGCAGGGCTTCCACGCGGTCGCACGCGCCGCCGTGCTTGTGGCCGGAGACGGCCGCCAGCGCCGCGCTCATGCACGCGTACAGGTCCGCCCCCGCGGAGGCCGTCACCCTGGCGGCGAAGGTGGATGTGTTCAGTTCGTGGTCCGCGCAGAGAATCAGCGCGCGGTTGATCAGCTCCGGCGCGCGCTTCACCTTCGTGTCCCAGGCCGTGGCCAGCGACTCCGCCACCGTGTCTGTCTTCAACGCCCGGGACACGCGCCCTGGTGCCTGCGCCACGCAGACCCAGGCGCCCAGGTGACGGATGAGGCGACGGGCCCGTGCCTGCTCCTGTTCCGTGGGCGCGGCGAAGCGGCCCTCGTCGCTCGCGGCCAGCAGCGGCACCAGCGCGGCCAGGGCCGACACCGGTGGGGTTCCTCGCGGCAGCAGCGCCGCGAGCGCGGCGGGGGACAGCAATGACAGTTCTTTCGGTTGAGAACCCGTGGGGGATGGCTCCGACAACGGCCACCGCGTGGACACGGACGGCAGGTGCCCCGTCCACAGCAGCTCCGCCACGTCCTCGAAGCGGTGCCCTCCGGTGGCCAGCGCCACCGCGTCGTGGCCCCGGTACTGAAGCCCCTCCTCGCCAATCCTTGACACCGACGAGTCGATGACCGGCTCTCCCCAGCGCAGGGCCCCTGATGCCACGGCCGCGTGTCCCGCTCTCGCGTCGTGGCGCGTCTTCAGGCGATCCACGTCCGCGCGCAGGTAGCGGTTCTCCTTGGTGCCCTTCTCCGGCACGCACCGGATGAGCCCCCGGCTCACGTACGTGTAGAGCGTCGCCCGCTTCACCCCCAGCAGGGCCGCTGCCTCGTCCGCGCGCAGAAGCTCCTCCTCAGGTGGATGGTCGAATCGAGATTGAGAACGTCCCCCGCTGCGACGCACCATGGTTCACGTGCCTCCCGGAAGTGGAGTCTCGACTCGACTGGACATCCTGTCGAGTCGACCCCTTCCCGACGGAGGCCTTCAAGCGGGGAGCGACCATGCCAGTGGACTTCGGACGCACGTCGTCGGACTACGCGAAATACCGGGCGGGGTTCCCGGATGCCTTCTTCACCCGGTTGGAAAAGGACGGCGTGTCGCGCCCCGGTCTGCGCGCCCTGGACCTGGGCACCGGCACGGGCACCATCGCCCGGGGACTGGCCCGGCGTGGCATGGACGTCACCGCGCTGGATGTGTCCGCGCCGCAGTTGGACGCCGCCCGGCAGCTCGCCCGCGACGAGGGCCTCACGGTGGACTTCCGTGTCGGCAGTGCGGAGGAGACGGGCCTGCCGTCGGGGTCCTTCGACCGCGTGTTCGCTGGCCAGTGCTGGCATTGGTTCAAGCGGGATGTCGCCGCGCGCGAGGTGCTCCGGCTGCTGCGGCCCGGCGGGCAGTTGATCATCGCCTGCTTCGACTGGCTGTCCCTGCCCGGCAACGTGGTGGAAGCCACCGAGGCCCTGATGGAAGGCTTCAGTCCCCGGGACCACCTGAACATCGACCGCTTCGGCCATGGCGTGGGTGTCTATCCGGAGTGGTTCCGCGACGTGTCCCTCGCGGGCTTCCAGTCCGTGACGTCCTTCACCTTCGATTCCCCCACGCCGTACACCCACGTGGGCTGGCGCGGACGCATTCGCGCCAACGCTCGGATTGGCGCCCTGCTTCCGCCGGCAGAGGTGGCCCGCTTCGACGCCGCGCTGGGTGCGCTCCTCGCGGAACGCTTCCCCGTGGATCCGCTGTCCGTTCCCCACCGTGTGTTCGCGCTCGTCGCCGAGCGCCCCTGAAGCCTGGAGTCCCGCCATGCCCTCATCGCATCTCGTGCATGAAGAAGACATTCCCTGGACCGAGGTCGCCCACGGCACCCGCGTGGCACTCAAGCGCAAGCAACTGGGCGCCGCCGCGCACGGGCGCAAGCTGGGGTGCAGCCTGGTGGAGCTGCCTCCGGGCCGCCGCTCGTGGCCGATGCACTACCACCTGGCCAACGAGGAGGCGCTCTACTTCCTGTCCGGCGCGGGCACGCTGCGCCTGGGGTCGGAAGAGGTGCCCGTGCGCGAAGGGGACTACGTCGCGCTGCCTCCGGGCGCTGGCACCGCGCACCAGCTCATCAACAGTGGGACGGAGCCGCTGCGCTACCTGTGCTTCTCCACCATGGAGGAGCCGGACGTGCTCGTGTATCCGGACTCGAAGAAGGTGGGGGTGATGGCGGGCGCGGCTCCGGGCGGCGACAAGGCTTCGCGCACGCTTCATGTGAATCTGCCCCTGGCCGCGGCGGTGGATTACTGGGACGGCGAAGAGCCCTGATTGATAGGGTTCGCGGCCCATGGCCTCCCTGCTGGATGCGCTTGAACGCGAGCGACTGCTCAAGGACTCCGCCGCCGCTTCCGGGCAGGTGCCGCCGGGCGAGCCTCCCCATGTGTCGCTGCTGCGCCTGTGCGAGGCGGGGCTGCTCGTGGGCGGGCTCACCGTGGGGTACGGCGTCCGTCCGGATGAGCTGGTGGGCTCGCTCACCGCGGCCATGGGTGGGGCGGCCCGGCGGCTGAAGATCGTGGACGTGCGCGAGCGCCCCGCGCTGGAGCTGCACGTCGCGGCCGGGGACGTCACCGAGCGGTGGGAGGTGGAGGACGTGCCCGCGCTCGTGCACAACCTCAACGACCTCTACCGCGACGCGGCGGATGTGCGCGCGGTGGCCGTGCTGGGGGAATGGGAGGACTCCCTCCAGCTGCTGTGCGTGGAGCGCCATGCCCTGGGCCGGCTCTTGCGGCAGCCCTTCTTCGCGCCCGTCAATGCCCGCGCGCTCGCGGACCTGGTGGCTCCGCGCTGACGTGGGCTGGGGTGGGCCTCTCTCGACCGCGGACGCCCGCTGGGGCACCATGGGGGCATGCGGATCACCCTGGCCCTCATCGTTGGATTGCTCCTGGCGCAGGTCGCGCGCGCGGAGCCGGACTCCTTTGGACTGGGCACCGGTCGCGATGGCGCGCTGAGCGTCGTCGCGGGCAGGTCGGTCGTCACCGGTTCCGCCGTGCCCCTGCGGGTGGCCGCCACCGCGCGCGGGTCCGACGTGGCGGTGTCCGCCGGCACCGTGCTCGCGGCCGGCGACCTGGTGATGATCCACCACACCGGGGGCCTGTTGCCGCTGCCCACTCCCGGCGACGCGAAGGCCGTGGTGCTTCCCACGTCCGGCCCCGGCCGCTTCGAATTGGCGCGCGTGGCATCCGTGGACGCGGCGGCCGGCGTGCTCAAGCTGACCCAGCCGCTGCGCTTCTCCTATCCCGTGGCACGCACCCAGGTGTTGCGCGTGGGCGAGTTCACCGACGTGAACATCGAGGCCGGTGCGCGGCTCTCCGTGACGCCCTGGGACGGACGGTCCGGCGGCATCCTCGCGATGCTGGTGTCCGGCACGGTCACCAACGAAGGCCGCATCGACGCGGACGGCGCCGGGTACCTGGGCGGCGTCTATCAGGCCCACGCCGGCCTCAAGGGGTGCACGGGCCTGGACCTGTCCCCGGCCCAGGGCGGCTCCGCGCGCGGCGAGGGCGTGGCGGGGACGACGTCCGGGAACAAGAGCGCCACGCCCTCGCCGCGCGCGGAGCCTGTCTCTTTATACACATCT
>NZ_RAWI01000407.1 GCF_003612125.1 Corallococcus praedator | reverse complement strand
GGGATTGGGGCGGGTGGTCCGGGCAGGTAGCCGCCCGCCGCCATCCGCTTCGCGGACTTCGCGTACATGTCGGGCGACAGGCCGTGGACGCCGGTGCCGTCAATCCACCGGTTGTAGAAGTTGAAGATCGCGCACACGGAGACCGCGTCGTAGACGGCCTCGTCCGACCAGTCCGCTGCCTTCAGTCGCTCCACGTCCTCGCGGCGCACGTCTCCGGGCGCGTCGTTGAGTTTGTCCACGAAGGCGAACAACGCCTTCTCGGCCTCCGGAATGGGGGCCGTCGCCACATCGTCCAGCACTGCCTGGACGCGCTCCGTGCTGCCCAGCAATTCCGCCGCGACCGCGGCGTGAGAACCCAGTCAAAACACACAGGCGTTGCGCCGCGACGTGTACGCGGCGATGAGCTCCCGCAGGCCCGCCGACAGCGGCGAGGGCCCCCGCATCACCTCATGGGTGAACGCGGACAGCGCCTCCGTCATGCGCGGCTTGAAGGCGAACAGGTGCCAGATCTGCGGCGACGGAAAGCCAGACGCCCGCGCCATGGCGATCATCCGTCCGTAGTGGCCGTCGGACTCGTGGGACTCGACGTCCGGCAGGTACATGGGTTCCGGGGCAGGGGGCTTCTTCATCGCGCACTTCCTGTTTCAGGACGACGGAGGGGGAGACGACGCTCAGGACAGCGACGCGAGGAACGCGTCCAGCACCGCGTTGAAGGCTTCGGGTTGCTCCTGGTTGGGCAGGTGCGCGGCGTCGGTGATGACCTCCAGCCGTGCCCCCTGCACCAGGTCCACCATCTGCTTCGCCTTGGCCAGGGGCGTGATGGTGTCGTGCTCGCCCACCACCACCAGCGTGGGCCCCGCGAAGCGCGCCAGGATGTCCTTGCTGTCCGGCCGCTGCGCCATGCCCCGCTGCGCGGCGGCGAGCGCCTGGGGGGATGCGGCCCGGCCCATCGCCGTCACCTCGCGGCCCACCGGCGAGTCCGCTCCCGCGTGCACCAGCTTGGGCACCAGCCCCTGGATGACGGACGACGCGCCCTGGGTGAGGGCCTGCTGGGCGGTGGCCTCGCGCTTCTCCCGGCCGGCGTCATCATCCGCCGTGCACTGCGTGTCCACCAGCACCAGTCCGCGCACCCGGCCCGCGTCCTCGCGCAGCAGCGCCATGGCCGCGTAGCCGCCCATGGACACACCGCCCACCACCGCCGCGTCGATGTTCAGCGCGTCCAGCAGCGCGAGGCCATCCTGCGCCAGCCTGCGCATCTCCATGGGGCCTTCGCCCAGCGGGGTCTGCCCGAAGCCGCGCAGGTCGGGGACGAGGAACCGGTAGCGCCCGGACAGCGCCGCCACCTGTCGCTCGAACGCGGAGCCGTCCAGCGGGAAGGCGTGCAGCAGCAACACCGGCAACCCCTGGCCCACGTCCCGGTAGTGGAGCGGGATTCCATCCACGGCGACCGTCAGCATGCGTCCTCCCAGGCAACCGCGTGAGGGGTGCGGCGTTCAGAGCCACTTCTTGTACTTGAACCAGCCAACGAGCCCCAGCGGGAAGCCCACCATGGTGGCCCACATGGCGTAGTACCAACCCTTGCCGGACAGTTCGTCGAAGTTCTGCCCGAAGAAGCCGACGATGAAGGACAGGGGCAGGAAGAGGGTGGCGAAGATGGTGAGCTGCTTGCTGATGTCGTTGGTGCGGTTGGCCACCATGGACAGGTAGCCGTCCATCACGTTGCCCACCACGTCGCGGCCGGAGTCGATCTGCTCGTACAGCCGCACCAGGTGGTCGTACACGTCGCGGAAGTACAGCGTCGTCTTCTCCTGAATCTGCGGGATGCCCCGGCGCGACAGCATGCCCACCACGTCCCGCTGCGGGGACAGCACCCGGCGCAGCGTCACCAGGGCGCGCTTGAGTTGGAAGATGCGCTGGAGGTGCTCTGGATCCGGCTCCGCGAAGATGGCGTCCTCCAGGTCGTCCAGCGCGTCGCCGAAGTCATCCATGATGGGGAACTGCGCGTCCACGAGCGAGTCCGCGAGCAGGTAGAGGATGACGTCCACGCCCCGGCCCAGCGTGCCCGCCGGGTCGTCCCTCACGCGCCGGAGGATGGCGTCGTGGCCGGGCAGCCGCAGCTGGTGCACGCTGATGAGCCAGTCGTTCGCCAGGAAGTAGTGCTGTTCGTGCAGCGTCAGCTCGGTGACGTCCTTGCCGTTGCAGCTGAAGCCCTGGAGCACGATGAACTGGTGGTGTGGGTACTCCTCCAGCTTGGGCCGCTGGTCCAGGTGCAGGCAGTCCTCCACCGCGAGCCGGTGGAGCTGGAAGCGCTCGGCCAGTCGCCCCATGACCTCCGCGTCCGGCTCCAGCACGTCGATCCACTTGGGCCCCGGCCGGTCGAGCAGCTCCTCCCCGCCCAAAATCGCCTTGCCGTCCTCCCACAGACAGACCTGGATCATCTTGAATCGGCTCCCCGGCCGTCCTTCTGGCCCGGGATGCTTGCTAGAACTCCCCGGACGCGAAGTCGAGGGATAGAGTGGGGGCAACGTGTCCGCTGCCGCCGAGAGTCCCCCGCCGGCCTCCCTCACCCCGAGGCTCGAAGAAATCCTCCAGTCGCTGCCCGACCGCGCCTTTTCCGCGCGGCTGCGAGCGGTGTACCTCGCCGCGGCCCATGCCATCTCCCGGCTGAGCGACCTGGACCTGGTGAAGTACGAGACGCCCGTCGTCGACGCCAGCCCCGACCTGTCGCTGTGGGAGGAGATGGCGCCCGTCATCCGCGACACGGTGATGGACGTCAACGCGCTGCTCAACGTCATCCGGGAGCAGTTCCCAGGCACCCCGCCGAAGGCTGCGCCCCCGTCCCGTCCAGGCCCCGGCGACGTGCCCGGCCTGCTCCAGGAGGGCATGGGGAGGCTGGCCCAGAGCATCACCCAGCTGGGCGAGGCCATGCGCAACCCGGCCGTGGTGAGCGACCGCTGGCAGCTGTTGGCGGAAATCCAACGTTTCCGCTCGGACTATCGCGAGCAGATGAGCCAGCTCGTCTTCGACTCCGCGAGCGCCTTCGGCGAGGTGTCCCGCGCCCAGGTCGTCCCCGGCTACGAGGCGGAGGTGAAGGCGGCCGTCACGGTGCGGGCCATCACCTCCGACCTGTCGCGCATCGTGGCGGCGCGGCTGGGCAAGGTGCGCGACGCGAAGCCGGAGGAGGTGCTGTGGAACGCGCAGCAGCTCCAGACGGAGATGGATGCCTTCGGCCGGACCGCCGCGTACCGGAACCTGCGCGCGCAGGACAAGCGGAAGATCGTCGAGGCCCGCGCGGAGGTGGGGGCGCTCGCCATCCAGACCGCGCCGGACCAGAGGGACCTGCTCACCGTCGCGGAGGGCCTGGACGCGCTGGTGCGAAGCCTGTCCGCGGTGAACCAGCGGCAGCTCCTCATCCTCCACGACCGTGAAGTGTGGGCCGCGTGCGGCGTGCGGCTGGAGCGCGCCCTGATGCAGTCGAAGAAGGATCCGGTCGCCTCCGCCAAGGCGCTCGCGGAGGCCGCGGTCAGCGCGCAGTCGCTCTATGGCCGCGACGCGACGATGGACGCGTTCCTGCGCAAGGCGCGCAAGCTGAAGCTCGCCACGCTCACCGGTCCGGAGCTGCTCTCCACCATCGAGTCCTTCCAAAGCCAGCTCGCGCAACTGGACGTGATGTGAAGGCCGGGGCGACGAAGGACGAGGCGAAGGGGGCGGAGCCGCGCCCGCTGCGGCAGGCGGACCTGTCCCACGTGCAGGGCGTCTTCACCGACGTGGACGGCACGCTGACGACCGGCCACAAGCTGCGCAGCCAGACGGTGCGGGCGCTCGAACAGCTGTCCGCCTCCGGGCTGCGCGTGGTGCTGGTGAGCGGCCGGCCGGCGGGGTGGGGCGAGGCGTGGGCCCGGCAGCTTCCCGTGGACGGCGTCATCGTGGAGAACGGCGGGTTGTTCTTCCTCAAGGGGAAGAAGGGCGAATTGCGCAAGGTGTACCTGGAGCCTCCCGCAGAGCGCTTGGCCAACCGCCAGCGCCTGGAGGCGGAGGTGCACCGCGTGCTGGCCCAGGTGCCCGGGGCGCGCCTGTCGGTGGACAGCCGCTACACGGAGGTGGACCTGGCGGTGGACTACAACGAGGAGGCCCGGCTGGGAGACGCGGGGGCGTCCGCCATCGAAACGCTGCTCCGGGCCCGGGGCGTGACGGCGGTGCGTTCGTCGGTGCACGTCAACTGCTGGCTGGGCCGGTTCGACAAGCTCTCCGCGTCCCGCCGCTTCGCGCGCGTGGCGTGGGGCGAGAAGCTGGAGCCCGCGGACGGTCGGTACGTCTACGCGGGGGATTCTTTCAACGACGCTCCGATGTTCCAGGCGTTCAAGCTGGGCGTGGGCGTGGCCAACGTGCGCGCGGTGCTCAATCGCATCGACGCGCCCCCGGCCTTCATTACCCGGGCGCCCGAGGGGCGGGGATTCGAGGAGCTGGCACGCGCCCTCCTCGCCCGCCGCCGGCCGTCCCGCAGTCGAGGAGTCTCAACGTGAATGTCGTGAAGCTGGAGCTGGCCCGGGGCCTGGGGCGTCACCTGCGCGCGGGCCACCCGTGGGTGTTCCGCAAGGCGCTGGAGCACCCGCCGCGGATCCCCGCCGGCAGCGTGGTGGACCTGACGGAGAACGGGAAGTTCGTCGCGCGCGGTTACTATGATCCGCACTCGGCCATCGCGGTGCGCGTGCTCACGCGCGACTCGCGCGAGACGGTGGACTCGCGCTTCATCACCCAGCGCGTGCAGCGCTCGCTGGCCGCGCGCACGTCGCTCATCGACCTGAAGGACACCGACAGCTACCGCCTCATCCACGGCGAGGGCGACGGCCTGCCCGGCGTGGTGGTGGACCTGTACGCGGGCTGGGCGGTGATGAAGCTGTACTCGGCGGGGCTCACCCCCTACCGGCCCCTTATCGTGGAGGCGCTGAAGGCGGGGGTGCCGGGCCTCAAGGGCATCATCGGGCGCGACGAGGTGGGCCGCGACGACGTGGAAGAGGACGACGGGCGCGGCACCGGGCGCATGCTCTGGGGCGAGGAGGCGCCGGAGCTCATCCCCATCCGCGAGCGCGGCGCCGTGTTCATGGTGGACGCGTGGCGCGGACAGAAGACGGGCTTCTTCCTGGATCAGCGGGAGAACCGCCACCTCATCCGCCGGCTGGGGCAGGGCAGGGACGTGCTCAACTGCTTCTGCTTCAGCGGCGGCTTCTCCGTGAACGCGGCGCTGGGCGGCGCCAAGAGCGTCTTCTCCGTGGATCAGGATCCGGAGGCCATCGCCCTGGCCCGCGAGAACTTCACGCGCAACGGGCTGCCGGCGGAGAAGCACGACTTCCTCGCGGCGGACGTCTTCGCCCTCATCCAGTCGTTCAAGGAGGAGGGCCGCACGTTCGACCTCATCATCCTGGACCCGCCCGCCTTCGCGAAGAGCCAGCGCGCGGTGGAGGCCGCCATCGACGGTTACGCGTCGCTCAACCGGCAGGCCCTGGCGCTCTTGCGTCCCGGGGGGCTGCTGGCCACGGCGTCGTGCTCCGCGCGCGTGAACGGGGACATGTTCATGGGCGCCGTGCGCGAAGCGGGCTTCAAGGCCGGCGTGGACCTGGCGCTGGTGGAGGAGCGCTACCAGCCGCCCGACCATCCGGTGCGCCTGCAGTTCCCGGAGGGCAAGTACCTGAAGTTCTACGTGATGCAGGCGGTGTAGCGCGCCGTCCGGCCACCGACAGGGGCGCCCGGTCCGGAGCGCCTCCCAGGGGCTTCATGGAAGGCTTCGCGAAGCGGCTTCAGGTCCCGAAGACCTGGTGGGCCACGCGGTCCAACACGTCCTTGCCCCAGACGATGCTGGCCTTGCCCAGGCGGTCCAGGTCGCGGGTGAACTCGCGGCCGTCCGGCATCACCGTGTACGTGCGGCTCAGGAACAGGCTGCCACTTGCGGGCTCGAAGTCCACGCTGCCGCCACCGGTGTCCGTGCCCTCTTCCTGCTGCTGCCGGAAGCCCTCGATGATGCCGGGCTTGGGCGGCTCGCGGAACCGGTAGATGAGGGCGCTGGCCTTGAGGGAAGGGGGGGACTCGATGTGCTCGAAGGCGTACTGGCCCTCGCCGTTCATCATGCCGCCCAGGCCCTGTTCGTTGAGGCCCTCGGTGATGCCCGCGCCCTGCGTCTGCAGGTACCACTTCACCAACTGACGGGCCGCATCCCGCGTCATCGGGCCCCCAGCGGCCGGCGCTGGACGCGCCATGCCGATGGTGGACAGCAGCCACTGCAGGCCGGTGGAAAGGGAGCGGCTCATGGGCGCGTCACTTCGCGGGAACGGTGCGATCCGCGACGCGATTGAAGACTTCCTCGCCCCAGTTGAGGCTGGCTTCCACGAGCCGGTCGAGGTCTTCCTTGAACTGCTGCTCCGCCGGCACGACGCCGTACGTGCGGCTCAGGAAGAGGCTCTTGTTCTCGGTCTCGTAGTCCACCTTGCCGCCGCCGGTGTCCGTGCCGGACTTCTCCTCGGCACGGAAACCGTCGATGACGCCCGGACGGGGCGCGTCGCGGAAGCGGTAGATGAGGGCGCTGCACTTCAGCGCCCCCGAGTCCTTCGCATGTTCGAAGTAGATCTGCGCCTCGCCGAGGGCGGCGCCGCCAAATCCCTTCGCGTTGAGCCCGGAGCCTTCCGCGTCTCCGTGGGCCCTCATGAATGACTGCACCAGTCGCTGGGCTTCTTCGAGCGTCATACGTGCAGTCATATCACACCGTCGGTTGACTAGAACTTACCCTCGCGCGCCTGGTCGAACGGGACGCGCTGGTTCAGGTACGTGTCGTTGATGTTGTGCGCGCCGGAGAAGATGCTCTTCTCGGAGAAGTAGTGGATCTTCGCGTCCTTGCCCGCGTTGCGGATGAGGTCGAGGGGGCCCTTGCCGCTGGTGCCCAGACCGAACAGGCCCGGCACGGGGTCCTTGTCGTTCACGTAGTGCACGTACTTCGGGCCGTTCGGGTAGGTCGCCGCGGCGGCGCCGAAGGTCTCCACGGAGACCTTGCCGAGCTTCGCCTCGACCTGCGCGGGGGACAGCCCGTCTTCGATGCGCAGCCGCTTGGCCACGTCGTTGAGCGCGCGCGAGGTGATGAGACCGCCCTGGCTGTGCGCCATCAGGTGCACGTCACGGCCGGCCTTCAGCTCCGTGTAGAGCGAGTCCGCCAGCGTGTCCACGGCCGGGTTCTTGCCCTTGTCCATCTTGTCCGTGACGCACTGGCCCAGGTCCTTGAAGAAGCCCTCGGTGGAGTTGTGGATGCCGATGGTCTTCTGGCCCGTCTTGTCCGCGATGGCCTGCAGCGTCTCCTTCTGGCCCGCCATGTCCGTCATCATTCCGTTGACGTAGATGAGGGTGCCTTCGGTCTTCACGCCGTCCTTGGGCGTGTAGGCCGGGACCTGGCTCAGCGGGGTGCTGGCGTCGAACGTCTGGCCACCGGCGCCCACCAGCTTGCCGTCGAACACCTTGTCCTTGGAGCCGGCCGGCGCGGTGAAGACGCTCGCGGGCGCCGCGGTGCGGACCGCGCTGTTCGTCGCGCGCGCGTCGAAGCCGTCCTTCACCTGGTTGGCCGGCTTGGCCGTCACGGCCGGAGCGGGCTTCGCCACCGGGGCCGGGGTGGTCGTCGGCGTGGTCGGCGTGGTGCGCGTGGCGTTGTTGATGGAGTTACGACCGCTCCCGATGGTTCCCATGGCTTGATGCTCCTGCGGATTCTTTGAAGGGGGGAAGGAAAGCTTGAGGCGTTGATCCATTCTCACCGCAACCGCCCAAAAGTTGCGAGGGGGTCGCGGAATGTGTGTGACGCACCGCGCAGCGGCGTGTCCACAGGGCGAGTGGATTCAAAGACGGACCGGCCGCTCCGGAAGGGGCGGATTAAGGTGGTGGCATGGTCCAGAAAGGTCAGTTCCTGGAGCGCTCCACGCTCATCCCCGTCGGCGGAGGCGCGGAGGTGATGGAGGGCACGGTGCACCGGGGGCAGCGCTCGCCGCCGCTGCTCATCCTTCCGCCCCGGCCGGAGGAGGGGGGCGGCATGGACCACGTCCTGGCGGCGGAGGTGGCCCTGTATCTTATACACATCTGACGCTGCCGACGAACTC
>NZ_RAWI01000406.1 GCF_003612125.1 Corallococcus praedator | reverse complement strand
CTGCCGACCCGCTCTTCGACTTCTCGCTGGACGATGCTCCCGCCGCCGCGCCCTCGGGGGGGATGGGCGACCTGTTCGACTTCTCCGGCGGTGGCGCCTCCGGGGAAGAGGGGATGGCCGCCTCGGACACCGGGCGCGCCGCGCTGCTGGGGGACGTTCCCGCCGAAGCGGCGCCGGACTCGGACGGCATCTCCCTGCTGGGCGACGTGCCGGCCTACGACGACGGCGACCCCTTCAAGATCACCACGCCCCGCCGCGAGGTGGTGGACCTGGCCTCCATGCGCGGAGGGCCCGCCGTCTCGGTGACCAAGCCCTCCGCACGGCTGGAGGACGTGGGCATGCCCCAGCGCCGGCTGCCCGGCCGCGCGCGGAAGCTCACGGGCTTCGTCGTCAACCTCACCGTCGCCACCGTGCTGGTGGTGGCCCTGGGCGCCCTGGGCATCGTGTACCTGCGCGACGGGAAGGTGAACGCCTCCACGCTGTCCCCGGACCGGCTGCGCGCGCTGGTGATGCCGCCGGCCCACCCGTTCACCGCGAGCGACGTGTCCAACGGCCTGTACGCCACGCGCGATGGGCACATGCTCTTCGTCGTGCGCGGGGAGGCGGAGAACCGCACCGGCGCCGCCGCGTCCGTGCGCGTGCGCGCCGCCCTCTTCGACGGGGACCAGCGGGTGCGCTCGTCCGAGGGGCTCGCGGGCGCGCTGGCCACCCCGGAGGATCTCTACGCCGTCACGAACGCGGAGGCCGCCACCGCGCTGCGCCAGCGCCTGGACGCCGCCGCCCTCCCGGTGCCCCCCGGGGGCAAGGTGCCCTTCCTGGTGGTGTTCCAGGAGTATCCCGCGGACCTCGCTGGCTTCCGACTGGAAGTGACGCTGGAGCCCGCGCCCTCCTCGTCCACGGCGGACCGCACGGGGGAGTAAGGCGCCATGTCCACCCTGGAGGAGGCCCGCGCGCTCGCGCGCAACCTGCACGCCCTGGGCGGAGGCGCCACGGTGCGCCGCAAGGCCGCCGCGCGCGAGCTGGCCCGGCGGGAGCCGTTCGACACGAACGAGCTCATCGGCCACCTGCTGTCCCTGGCCCGCGCCGGCCAGGCCCCCGCCACCTGCGTGCTGTCGGACTTCATGGCCGCGCTGGATCAAGAGGCCGAGCACATCCCCCACGTGGAAGCGCTCCGGCGCATGGCCCACGTGCAGTCCCTGGAGGCCGTGGCGGACCTCTTCGCCCAGGGGCCCGCGCGCAAGGAGCTGGACGCGGACGCGGCGGCCCGGGCGGATGCGCTCGCGGCCAACCAGTCCCTGGGCCACTTGAAGCAGCAGGCGCGCCTCACGCGAGACCCGGACGTGCTGTCGCGCCTGGCCACCGTCAGCAACCCGGCCGTGCTGCGCAACGTGCTGCTCAACCCCCGCCTCACCGAGCCGCTGGTGGTGCGCATCGCCGCGCGCCGTCCCGCCCGTCCGGAGCCGCTGGTCGAAATCTGGAAGGCCTCGCGCTGGTCGGTGCGGCACGCGGTGCGCCGCGCGCTCGTCTTCAACCCGTACCTGCCGCCGGAGGTGGGCGCGAAGATCGTCCCGCTGCTCAACACCGCGGACCTGCGCGAGCTGGTGGCGGACGCGGGCCTGCTCCCCGCCCTGCGCCAGCAGGCCGCGCGCCTGCTCCTGGAGCCGGCGCCCGGCACCCCGCCTGGGCCTCTGGTGCTCCCGGACGGCGAGGAGTTCTGAGGCGACTCTAGGAGCGGCGGTCCTTGGAGGTGGGCTCGGTGAAGTCCGCGTCGGTGCTGCCCCGGCGCGAACCGGGCAGGGTCTTCACGTCCACCAGGTCCTGTCCGCGCGACGCCTTGCGGAAGGAGTAGACGAACTTGCCCATCGCGTTGCCCAGCTGCCCCATCCGTGCGGCCGAGAAGACCACCAACAGGACGAAGCCGAGGACGATGAATTCTCCAGCACCCAGCATGCTTCGGACACTGCAATAAACCCTCCCGGGAGGCAAGCCGGGCGCACGTCCACCCCCGGACGCCCGGCCTCCGCGACAGCTGCCCCGGCTTCCGTTCCAGCGCAGACTGCGCGCCCATGCTCCTGCTCGCTCACCGTGGTGCCAGCGCCGATGCCCCCGAAAACACCCTGGAGGCCTTCACCGAGGCCGTGCGCCAGGGCGCCGACGGGGTGGAGCTGGACGCCATGGCCTGCGGCTCCGGCGAGGTGGTGGTGTGCCACGATGAGCGCCTGGAGCGACTGGCCGGCCAGCCCTGGGAGGTGCGCACCACGCCCTGGTGGAAGCTGCGCCGGGCCGACGTGGGCTCCTCCCTGGGCTACGCCCCCGCGCGCATCCCGCTGCTGGAGGACGTGCTGGACGCACTGCCCGCGCACTTCCTCGTCAACATCGAGCTCAAGTGCGACCGCTTCGATGACGGAGGCCTGGTGGAGAGCGTGGCCCGGCTGGTGGCCGAGCGGGACCTCGGCCGACGGGTGGTGCTGTCCAGCTTCAACCCGCTGTGCCTCTTCCGGCTGGCAGCGGTGGCCCCCACGCTGCGCAGGGGCTTCCTCATCGACCCGGACAAGGCCTGGGCGCCCCAGGCGTACGTGGTGAGCCCGCTGGTGTCCTCGCACTCGGTGCACCCCTTCCACGAGGCATGCACGCCGGAGCGGGTGAGCGCATGGCGGGAGTCGGGACTGAGTGTGGCGGCGTGGACGGTGGATGAGCCCCAGCGCGCGCGGGAGCTGCGCGAGCTGGGCATCTCCTACCTCATCACCAACCGCCCGGGACGTGTGCGCGAGGCCCTGCGCACTCCCGCCCCGGACGCGGTGAGCGCCTAGAAGTCCAGGCCCAGCGTGGTGTTGAAGGCGACGACGGAGGGCAGGTCGCGGCTGGCCTCGCCCGTCACGTCGAAGCTGCCCAGGCTCGTCACGGAGAACTCGGCGCCCAGCTGCAGCGCGCCGCCGATGAAGCGCGCGCCCGCGTAGAAGCGCGGGGTGAGGTTGTCGCCCGCGGACACCCGGGCGTACGTGCCCGCGTTGCCGTTGGCGAGGGTCGCCCGCGAGTCGTCGTCCTGCGACTCCTCCAGCGTCAGGTTGGGGTTGAAGATGAGCGTGCGCGACGTGGCGCGCACGAAGGCCAGGTCCAGGCCGCCGTAGGGCGTCAGGGTGATCATCCCGCCCAGCGGGAACTGCTTGCCCACGCCGATGTCCAGGCCCGTGGTGGTGAGGTCCAGGTCGTGCGCGCCGAACAGCTTCGTCACGTGCAGGCGCACGCCCACGTCCGGCAGGTACGTGAAGCCCTCGTTGACGGCCCACTTCAGCTCGCCCATGGCCGTGACCATGCCGCTCTTCTCCACCCAGCCCACGCGGCCGCCCAGCTCCAGCGAGAAGGGCAGGCCCTTGCGGACATGGACGGAGGGCAGCAGCACGGAGCCCGGCTGCTCGCGCTCCGTGGGCAGGAAGACGCTGTCCGGCAGCGACACCACGGACAGCTCCGCGTTGAACGCGTAGCCCGAGTGGCCCGTGGTGCGGGGGGGCATCAGGTTGGCGGAGTTGATGACCGCGCCGAACGTGCGCGCGAAGGCGCGGAAGTCCGCGCTCGCCAGCGCCGCTGCGTTGTCCTGCCCGAACCTGTCGATGCCGAACCGGGCAATCTGCAGGTCATTGTCGTCCGCGTGGGCAGCAGCCCCGGACAGCGCCGTCGCGAGGACCAGCCACCGACTGAACGTCCGCATTGGGGATTCACGCCTCCGGGACGCGTGCCGGCCAAGCGGGCGCCCACCTGCGAGGACCCTAAATCGGCCATCGGTAGAGCGTCAACAAAACGGGCGGCCCTCCTCCAAGAAGCCCCTCCCGTGTGTGGGAGGGGCGTCACTGGAAGCAGGCCGCCCTGTTCAGGCGCCGGCGTAGGGGCCGGGGACTACTGCTGGCGCGGCTTCACCGGCGTGGTGGCCGCGGCGGCGGGCGTCGCCACCTTCTGGGCCACCTCCGCCGGACGGCGGCGGATGACCAGGGTGCGGCGGCTGGCGAACTCGGTGCTCTCGCGGGCCACCACCAGCACGTTGTTGTTGCCCTCCTTCAAGGCGAAGTCCGCGGTGAACTTCAGCGTGTGGGGCTCGCCGCCCTTGGGGTCCACGGCCTTGAAGTAGACCTTCTGGTCGTTGACCAGCACGTAGACGTCCAGGAGGCCGTTGGGGTCCTTCACCGCGCCGGAGAGGGTGAACTTGTCGCCGTTCACCACCACGCCGCCGTGCGAGGGGTCCACGTCCAACTTGATGTCCGGCGGCTGGTGCGTGGTGGTCCACGCCACCGTCTTGGGCGCCACGGCCTTGCCCGTCTTCACTTCCTTCGCGTCCTGCGTGCGGACGAAGGCGAAGCGGTCCTTCTCCAGCGCGACCTTGTAGTAGCCCTTGGTGGTGCCCTCGAGCGCGAGCGTCGCGCCCTGCGGCAGCTTCGCCACGGCCCGGGCGTCCGGGGTGGGCGCGCCGAACAGCTCCGCCTTGTCGTTGAGCTTCACCAGGCCCTTCTTGGCCTCCAGCGTCGCGACGGGCGCGTCCTTCACGGGCAGCTGGAGCTTCTCCAGCACGAACTCCTCCAGGGGCTCGTCCAGGATGGCCAGCTTCAGCGGGAAGGTGTCGCCCTTGTAGCCCTTCTTCAAGGACACCTGGAAGCGCGCCGTCTTCGTCTCGCCGGGCTTGATCTCCCCCAGCTTGAAGCGGCCCTTCTCGATGAAGACGTTCGCGTCGCCGCCGTTCTTGATCTGCGCGAACGAGTCCAGCGCCGCGCCCGCGCCCGTGTTGGTGACGTCCATCACCACGGTGACGTCCTCGCCGCGCTGCACGACGCCGTCGCCGTTGCACTCGGCGCAGTCATCCTGCACCTGCCAGTTGAAGGCGAACGTGGGGCGGGGCAGCTCCACGAAGGACAGCTCCGACACCAGCGTGTCGCGCAGCGAGCCGTTGTCGTCGAACAGCTTCACCTTCACGTCGTCGCGGCGGCTGGTGAGGTCCTTGGGCAGGCGCACCTGCACCTTCCAGGACTTCTTCTCCCCCGGCGCGATGGCGCCGAAGAGGAACTCGCGGCGGTCGAGGAACGCGTTGTCGCTCTCCGTCCAGCCACGCACGCGCTTGAGCGGCTCCGTGCCCTTGTTCTCCACCTGGATGACCATGTCCAGCGCCTCGCCGGCGGCGATCTTCGCGTCGTTGCCCGGTGAGAAGCTGGCGTCCACCAGCACGTTCTTCGGCGTCGGACCCGCGCTCCAGTCCACCCCCAGCGCCGCGATGGCGCTGTTGATGCGCTGCTCCTCTTCGTTGCGCTTCTGCTCCACGAACGCCTTGCCCTGCTTGATCTGCTCGGTGCGCTTCACCGCCGGCACGCGCAGGACGAAGTCGCGGGCGAACTGCACCTCGAAGTCCTCCTTGATCTCCTCCTGGGACTCCGCGTCCAGCTGGTCGTCCAGGTCCTCGCCCTGGCCCGCGACGTCCACGTCCAGCAGCGGATCATTCTCGCCGTGCGCCTTCTTGTCCTTCTCCTTGGCGCCGGGCTTGGCCGCGACCTTCTCCTTGGGCTCTTCCTTCTTCGCGGCGGCCTGGGCGGCCTTCTCGTCCACCTTCAGGTACTTGAGGCTGGTGCCCGGCTTCTCGCGGTCCAGCACCTCTTCGCGCTTCTTCGCGACGGTGGTGGAGTCCGGGTTGCCGAAGTGCTGATCCAGGTCCGCCTCGCCCATGGACTTGCGGGGCGCGAACACGTCCACGCGGTCCGCGGTGACGCGGGTGGGGATGAGCTGGATGTCCGGGACGATGCCGACCTCCTGGATGGAGAGGTCGCCGGGCGTCAGGTACTTGGCGATGGTCAGCTTGAGCGCGCTGTCGTCCGGGAAGTCGTAGAGCACCTGCACGCTGCCCTTGCCGAACGTCTGCCGCCCGATGATGACCGCGCGGTCCAGGTTCTTGAGCGCGCCCGCGACGATTTCAGAGGCGGAAGCGCTGCCGGCGTTCACCAGCACCGCGATGGGGTAGGACTCCTCGCCCTCCGTCATGCGCGCGCGCTTCTCCTCGCGCAGCTTGTCGGACAGGCCCACGGTCGCGACGATGGTGCCCTTGGACAGGAACGTGTCCGACACCTGGATGGCCTGCTCCAGCAGGCCGCCCGGGTTGCCGCGCATGTCCAGCACCAGGCCCTTGAAGCCGCCCTTGGCGTCCGCCTGCTTGCGCATCTCCGTCAGCGCGGACTCCAGGTCGCGCGTGGTGTTGCCCTGGAAGTTCTTGAGGCGCACGTAGCCCACGCCGCCCGCGAGCAGCTTGTGCTGCACGCTCTCGATGGAGATCATCGCGCGCGCCACCGTCATGGCGCGGGGCTTGTCCCAGCCGTCGCGCTCCACGGTGATGGTGATGCGGCTGTCCACCACACCGCGCAGCTTGGACACGGCCTCGTTGAGGTCCATGTTGACGGTGGACTCCTCGCCAATCTTCTTGATGCGGTCGTCCTTCTGGATGCCGGCCCTGGCCGCGGGCGTCTTGGGCAGCACCTTCACCACGGTGAGGTTGCCCTCCTTCATCTGGATGACGAAGCCCAGGCCGCCGAACTCACCCTTGGTGGACAGCTTCATCTCCCGGTACAGCTCCGGGCGCAGCAGCACCGAGTGGGGATCGAGCGTGGACAGCATGCCGTTGACGGCCGCGTACTCGATGTCGCGCGTCTCCTCGATGGGACGCATGTTCTTCGACAGGAAGTCGAAGACGTCCTTGAGCGCGAAGGACATCTTCCACAGGGAGTCGACGTGGGAGATGTCGAACTCCTTCTGCTTGCCGTTCACGTTGACGTTGAGCTTGCCCGTCTCCGGGTTGCCGTCCACGAGCACGTCCGGGACGCTCTTCTCCACGTACTCCAGGGAGGCGATCATCATCTCCTTGGGCTTCACCCGCTTGGGGTCGACGTAGTTCTCCTTCACGTAGAGGATGACCTTCGTCAGCACGCGCAGGCTGTTGAGGTCGTGAGGCGCCTTCTCGCTCTTGGCGTTGGACGGCAGGGCGCCGTCCCAGGAGTCCTGCCCCGCCTCAGCCGCTCCCAGGGTGAGCGGGAGGGGCGCGCGGTCACTGCCCGCGAATGCCCAGGCCCCCAACAGAACGGCGACGGCGGTGATGCGGCGGAAGATACGCGGCATGCGGTTCATCCAAGCTGGGGCACTCTGGGCGCCCCGGGGTGATGCGTGAAAAGCCCTGTGAATCCGAACAGTTCGGCGTGAGCCAGGGTCCTGGTAGCGGCCGGGCAAGCCTAATCACGGCTTCCAGGTGCTTCAAGGCATGGCCATGTCACTAGCGTCCGAGAACGTCTGCCGCAGGCAATGCGTTCCCGGATCGCCTCACGGGTACGGACAGCCGGCCGTCCCCTTTATTTCGCCCCGGGTGGGCCTCCGGGCGCCGGGAGCGCATCCGGGGGAGGCGGCAGGTCCCCCGAGGCGCGCAGGCCCCGGTACATCAGGGTGCCCCCGATGATGGCCACCGGGAGGAAGAAGGTGTTGAGGATCGGCACCCAGAGCAGCACGTAGACGCCCGCGCCGAAGCCCATGCACAGCGCCCGTCGCTCGCCCAGCATGCGGCGCACCTGGGCGAAGGGGTAGAGGTGGCGCGTCATGGGGGCGGCCAGATGTTCAGCGGCCATCCAGAGCATCGTCCACAGGCTGGCAAGGACGGTGAACGCGATGCTGCCCAGGCCCGGGACCAGGTTGAGCGGCAGCAGCACCAGCAGCCCCAGGAACAGCAGGGCCATGCGCGCCAGGGTGTGCAACAGCCCTGTCGTCAGCCCGCGCAGGAACGAGGCGGGGGACACGGTGGCGTCCGCTTCCCCACACTCGGCCTCGGTGGCTTCCGACAGCGGGTCCTGGAGGGGGGCGAGCAGGAGGGGCGGCACCACGTTGGCCCCCACCACCCAGGCGACCAGGGAGGCCAGGATGAGCGCCGTGTACCAGCCGGTGCGGCCGTACCAGGAGTCGGGCCGGTTCCAGACGGACTCCAGGAGGCCGGGGGCGTACCGGTAGAGCAGGACGCCCAGCGCCACCAGGGTGAGGGCGGTGATGGCCGCGCAGAGGGCGGACCAGAGAAAGAGCCGGCGCGAGCGGAAGACCAGGCCGAAGGCGCGACCGAGCAGCCCCACCTGTCCCTTATACACATCTGACGCTGCCGACGAACCCCAGGGTGTAGAT
>NZ_RAWI01000405.1 GCF_003612125.1 Corallococcus praedator | reverse complement strand
GGCTCGCGGTGCACCTGGCCGGAGCGCTCCAACGGCCACACCGTGCCGCCACCCCGGTTGTGCGTGTTCTCCAGCGACAACAGGCGCGTGCGCGGGTTGTGGATGTTGTCCTCGCGCACCGCCGCCGTCACCGTCCGCGGCGTCAGCAGGCCCCGCTCTCCCGGCAGCGCCGCCGGCTGCACGCCCCAGAGCGCCGGCACCGCGCCGCCCTCGTAGTGCAGGATGTGGCTGCCCTCTTCCGTGAGCACCTCGTCGCCCGTGCGGCAGTGCGCCCCGATGGCGATCTGATTCGCCTGCGTGCCGGAGGGGACGAAGACGGCGGCCTCCAACCCCAGCCGCTCGGCCACCCGCTCCTCCAGCCGGCGCACGGTGGGGTCTTCTCCGTAGACGTCGTCCCCCACCTCCGCGTCGGCGATGAGGCGCCGCATGGCGGGCGTGGGCTTCGTCACGGTGTCGGAGCGGAAGTCGATGGGCTTCATGGTTCTCCTCGCTTCAAGAAATGGGGGGCCGTCCTGCGCGCTTGGGCCGGGCCCTCCCGTGACATACAACGCCCGCGTGGCCCGGCGAGAGACAGTGGCGGAGAAGCGGCAGCGCGCGGTGGCGATCCTGGACGGTCTGGAGGCGGCCATGCCGGACGCCCGCATCGAGCTGGACTACCGCACGCCCCTGGAACTGCTGGTCGCCGTCATCCTGTCCGCCCAGTGCACCGACAAGCGCGTCAACCTGGTGACCCCTGCCCTGTTCGCCCGCTTCCCCGACGCGGCCGCCTACGCTGGCGTGGAGGCCGCCGACGTGGAGCCCTTCATCCGCACCTGCGGGCTCTACCGCGCGAAGGCGAAGAACATCGTCGCCACGGCGCGCACGCTCGTCGCCGAGCACGCGGGACAGGTGCCCCTGGTGCGCGACACGCTGGCGCAGCTGCCGGGCGTGGGCCTCAAGACCGCGGGTGTGGTGTGCATCCACCTGGGCGGCGACGCGGCCTTCCCCGTGGACACGCACGTGAAGCGGCTGGCGTACCGGATGGGCCTCACGACCCATGAGGATCCCGACAAGGTGGAGAAGGACCTGCAATCGCTGCTGCCCCGGGAGCGGTGGACCCTGGGACACCAGTTGCTCGTGTGGCATGGGCGGCGCACGTGCTTCGCGCGCTCGCCGGACTGCGCATCCTGCACGGTGGCGGCGCGCTGCCCGAAGAAGGGCGTGGCCGCCTCCGCGAAGGCTTAAGCGGACGCCGGGGCGCCCTGGTCGCGCGACGCCTTGTGCTTCAGCATCCGCTTGCGGATGAGCCCGCGCTTGAGCGACGAGACGTGGTCCACGAAGACGGTGCCGTCCAGGTGGTCCGCCTCGTGCTGCACGGCGATGGCCAGGAGGCCGTCACAGCGCAGCGTCTGCTCCTGGCCGTCCTCGTCCAGGTAGCGCACCGTGGCGACGGCGGCGCGGTCCACGTCCTCGGCCTCGCCGGGGATGGACAGGCAGCCTTCCGTGTAGGTCGTCTCCCCTTCCAGGGAGATGAACTCCGGGTTGATCATCGCCAGGGGCTTCATGTCCGGCTGCTGCGGCCGGGTGTCCAGGACGATGATGCGCTGGAGCACGCCCACCTGCGGGGCGGCGAGGCCCACGCCTTCGGCGGCGTACATCGTCTCGAACATGTCCTTCACCAACGCGCGGACCTTGTCGTCCACCTTCGCCACGGGCCGGGCCTTCTGCTTCAGGATGGGGTCGGGCCAGATGAGAATCTCGCGAACCATGGAGGGACTCTTAACCCCTCCGGACCGCGACGGGCAACCGTCCCCAGGGGGCGTCAGTCGAGCAGATTGCGCGCGTACTCGCCCCGCAGCCGGTCATCCCCCAGCGCCCGGGCCGCCTCCGTCAGCACGGCACGAATCTGCTGTGCCCGGTGCTGGAGCGCGGGGTCCGGGTGGCCCGCGAAGCGCAGGGGGTGGAACTCGGCGGCCAGGAGGGCATAGGCCCGCTTGACCTCCTCGCTACCCGCCGAGCGTGCGAGCCCCAGCACGGTGAAGTAGTCCGCCTCCTGGATCTCCTCGAACTTGGCCTCCAGGCGGTGCACGTCCAGCTCCGGGGGCAGGTCCCCCATGGCGTCGTCCGACGGCGGGTGCAGCACGATGAGGCCCAGCGTCCGGGCCACGGCGAGCGTCTTGAGCGCCCCGTCCTGGGGCAGCCCCGCGCTCAGGAGCAGCATCTCCAGCGTGCGCTCTCCGTCCACACCCTGGAGGAGCTGGAGCTCACGTCCGGAGAGTCCGAAGTCCGCCGGGGCCATGTGCGCATCCCCCCGCGACACGTGGGCGCGCAGCGAGCCCGCCGCGTCCAGCAGCGACTCCGCGGTGAGGGTGTTGCGCAGGCCTTCGACCAGCAGGTGCAGCGGCGGGCGCGTGGCGGCGGCGAGCGCCACCTCATGGGGTGCGGGCTCCTGCACCAGCCGGTACAACGTGGAGGGTTCCGCGAGCGCGTCCAGGAAGACCTGTTCGGTGTAGCGCTGCACCAGCGGGACGGACTCCGCTTCGCGAACGTAGCCGCGACCGCGCAGGGCCTCCAGCAGCGTGCCCGTGGTGGCGCTGCGCACCAGCCGCAGCTCGGCCTCCTGGCGCGCGTCGATGAGCCCGTCGGCCCGGGCCCGGTCGATGAGGGACTCGCCCTGCGCCGAGGACGCGGCGCCCACCAGCGCGCCGTCGCGCAGCCACAGGACGCGCAGCGCGTTCATCACCTTGAGTTCCAGGCGCACTTCCATGCGCGCGTCGCACAACCGGAGCACGAGGCGCGCGAGCCCCTCCTGCGTCAGGCTGCCACTGCGCGCCACCGCCATCTCCGGACGGCCCGGTGATTCGAGCGGCAGGATTGAAGCCCGGGCCTGCGCCGCGGCTTCCTCCGCGTCCCGCTGCGCGCGCGCTTCCAGTTGTTCGCGCTCGCGGTCGGTCTGGAGGCGCTGTTCGACGGCGTCCGCTTCCAGCTTCACGCGGGCTTCGCGCTCGCGGGTGAGGTCCTCGCGGAGCTGTTCGAGCTGGGCCTGGAGCGTGTCGCGCGTCTGAGTGAGGGACGCGGACTCCGACTGGAGGCGGGCTTCCGCTTCCGCGCGCGCCTGGGTTTCGGCGGCGAGGCGGGCTTCCGCGGCGGTGCGGGCCTGGGACTCGCTTTCGATGCGCGTCTCGAGGTCCTTGCGCGTCCGGGCCTCGGATTCGAGACGGACCTCCAGCACGGTGCGGTGACGGCCTTCGGCCGTGGCCTTCGCGGTGGATTCGGTGGCCTTCTGTTCGGCCTGGAGGGCCCGGGCCTCCATGGCCTGGAGGGCCTGTTCGGCCTGGGCCACGCGGGCCTGCGCCTCGGCCTCGGCCCTCGCGAGCTCCTCCGCGCGGCTGGCCGCGTCGGTCTGGGCGTGGGTGGACTGCTCGGCGCGCGACTCCGCCTGGGCCAGCGCCTGCGCGAGCTGATCCGCTCGGGCCTGGGCTTCGGCTTGCATCCGCGTGAGCTGTTCGATGCGGGTCTCGGCTTCGGCCTTTGCCTGCTGGTGCTGATCCGCGCGGGATTCCGCCTGGGCCTCGGCTTCGGCCTGGGCCTTCGTGAGCTGCTCGACGCGGGCTTCAGCCTCGGCCTTTGCGTTCGTGAGCTGCTCGACGCGGGCTTCGACTTCGGCCTTTTCCTGCTGGTGCTGAAGGAGCGCTTGCGCGAGTTGCTCGGCGCGGGATTCCGCCTGGACCTGGGCCTGCGTGAGCTGATCCGCCTGGGCCTTCGTACCGGCCTGGGCCTGCGCGAGCTGTTCGGCGAGGGCTTCCGCTTCGGCCTTCACCTTCGCGAGCTGTTCGGCCTGGGCCTGCTCGGCTTCGAGGGCTCGCGCTTCGACGCGCTTCACGGTTTCCGACAGCTCGTTCACGCGGGCTTCGGACTGGAGCAGCGCTTCGGCGGAACGCTCCGCCTTCGCTTCGGCCTGCTTCAGGGCCCGCGTCAGTTGCTCCGCTCGGGCTTCCGCCTGGACCAGGGCCTCGGCGGGCTGGGCGGCCTTCGCCTCCGCCCGCTGGCGCGCCTGCTTGAGCTGCTCCATCCGGGCGTTGGCCTGGCTCAAGGTCTCGGCGAACTGCGCTTCGGTCCGCTTCCGGAGCTCCTCCGCGTGCTCCGCCCGGGCGTGGGCCTGGGTCAGGGCTTCCTCCGCCCGAGCGGCCCGCGCTTCCGCGTCCGCCAGCGCCTCACCCGATTTCGCGGCGGTGGCTTCGAACTGCTTTCGGACCGCTTCGGCCTGCTCCGCCCGGGCTTCGGCACTGGCTCGGGATTCCTCGGCCTGCGTGGCCCGGCCTTCCGCCTGCGCCAGCGATTGGGCGGTCTGCCTCACCTTGGCTTCGCCCTGCAGCAGCACCTGCGCCAGTTGCTGGGCTCGCGCTTCCAGTTGCCCCTGCGTCTGGGCGGACTGCTTCGCCTTCGCTTCGGCTTGCGCCAGGGCCTGCTCTGCCTGCTGGATACGCGTCTCCGCCTGGGCCAGCGCCTGGGCGGTCTGCTTCGCCTTCGCTTCGGACTGCGACAGCGATTGGGCCAGTTGGTGCGCTCGCACCTCCACCAGCGACAGCGCCTGCGCGGAGTGCTTCACCTTCGCTTCGGCGGCGACCCGCGCCTTCGCTTCCACGTCGGCCCGGGCCTCGGCTTCGGAACGCCGGGCCTCCAGGTCTGCTCGGAGCGCGGCGTCCTTGCCGTCGCGGGTCTCGATCTCGTGACGGGCCTCGGCTTCGGCCTCCGCTCGACGACGGGATTCCTCGCGGGCCTTGGCTTCGGCCTCCGCCCGGGCTTCCGCGACGAGGCGCGCTTCCGCTTCGGCTTCCGCCCTGGCTTCCGCGGCGATGCGCGCTTCGGTCTCGGCTTCGGCTCGGGCTTCCGCTTCGGTGCGGGCCGCCTGCTCCAGTTCGGCGCGGGCTTCAGCTTCCGCTCGGGCCTGGGTCGACTCGCGCGCGAGTCGTTCGGCTTCCTCTCGCGCCTGGACCTCCGTGGCGACTCGCTTTTCGAGTTCGACGAGTTCGAGCTGCGCCATCTCCGCGAGCGCCTCGGCCTCGCGGCGGGCGCGCTCTTCCGCATCCGCTCGCGATTCGGCGTCCACCCGGCCACCAGCTTCGGACGCGAGCCGGGCTTCCACCTCCGCCAACGCCTGCGTCGCGGACACGGCCCGGACTTCTGAATCCGCGTGTGCCGCCGAGGCCTGCTTCAGCAGGGACTCGGCGCGTGCACGGGCGTGGACCTCCGCTTCGGCGCGCACCTCCACCGAGCTGCGGGCCTCGACCTCCGCGTCCGCTTCGAGCCGGGCGTCCTCGCGAGCCCGCGCCTCACTCTCGACACGCTCCTCCAGCTCGATGCGAAGCGTCTGCTCCGCTTCGGCCAGCGACTCCGCATCCGCCGCGCGGGCCTCCGCCTCCTGGATGAGGGCGTACGCTTGCGCGAGTTCTTCGCGCAGTGATTCAAGCTCGGCTTCCAGCTCCGTGTTCGACCCGGGCTCGTCCTTCGAGCCGGCATCCTGCTTCGCGCTGGCTTGTGCCTTCGAGCCGGACTCCGCCTTCGCGCTGGAGTCCTGCTTCGAGCTGGGCTGCGCGTTCGAGCTGGGCTGCGCGTTCGAGTCGGACTGCGCGTTCGAGTCGGACTCCGCATTCGACCCGGCGCCCTGCTTCGACTCGGCCCCATCCGTCGGACCGGCATCCTGCTTCGCTTCAGCGTCCTGATTCAGCCCGGCCTGCGACTTCGACCCGGACTCATTCTTGAGCCCGGCTTCCGCCTTCGCCTCAATCTCCGCTGCGGCAACAACGGGCTCCTGGCTCGCGGGACGCGGCCTGTTCGACCAGAGGAGTCCTCCCTGCTTCGGGGTCGATGAAACCGGGACCGTGCGGCTCGCATCCCGTCCACCGGCACGCGGCGCGGCGCCGCCCCCCTGCGCCGCATCGTCCGACTTCGCTTCGTTCCCCGGACGCGCGGAGGCACCACTCGCCGCCGCATCACCCGTTCCCGCGCGTGACTTCGAGGCGTCTTGCGACTCCGCCTCCGACCACGAAAGAGGCCTGGCACCCTCCTCGGTCTTCGCGTCGTCCCCCACCGTCTCGGAATCGAACCAGTCCGCGCCCACCGGCTTCACGGACGCGGCGGTCGCCTGCGACTTCCCTGCGACCTCGGCTTCTTCGTCGTCGGCCTCCCCATCCTCCCCCTGCTCCCGCGCCTCCACGGACGCCTTGAGCTCCGCCTCCAGCACGTCCCAGTTCGACAGGCCCGCCGCGGCCAGCTCCTCCTCGGTCGGATCCGAGGGCGCGTCGTCGTCGTCCGGCGACAAACCCGCAGCGACCAGTTCCTCACGGGTCGGATCCGCTGCTTCGTCGTCGTCCGACGCATCGGACGCTCCTGCCGCCGCCGCCCGTTCTTCCTTCGCCACGTCGTCCGCGACCGAACCGAAGTCCGTCTCGTCGGAGTCCTCCGCCGACGCAGCCTTGCCTGGACGGCGCGCTTCCAGTTCGGGATCCGGTGCCAGCTCCGTCCAGGCCAGCGGCTCCGCGCCCTCTCGCGCCGGGCCCTTTCCCGCAGCCCCCGGAACGTCGTCCGAATCAACGTCGAAGAAGTCCTCGTCCCCCAGCCTGGGCGTGGGCTTCACCGGCCGCAGGCCCGGCGGCGTGAGCCGCTCCTCACGGAACGCGAGCTTCCCCGACGGGAGCCCCGCTTCCTCCCCGTGCTCCCGGGCCAGTCGCTCCGCGTCCGCCCGCAGCTCCGCGTCGAAATCCTCCGTGACCGCCAGCGGATCCGCGTCCACCGGCTTCACGTCCGCGCGCGGTGCCACCTCGTTCGGGAACGGGAAGCGCAACGTCGAGCGCTCCTGCAGGGCCCGCGCCTCGGGCACCGGTGGAAACGCCGCCGTCGCGTCCGCTCGCGGGGCATCCCACTCCTGCCCGGCGTCCGCGTCCGACTCCCCCTCACCCCACGCCTCCCCGGTATCCTCTCCCGAAGCGCTGCCATCCCATTTCGGCGCCGCCGCGGACGACGACGTCCCCACGGAGAGCGCCGAGTCGATGGACGCCATCGCCTCCGCTTCGACCTCCAGGTGCGCCTGCTCCAGCGCGGCGTTCATCGCCAGGTGCGTGCTGTGCTCGCGCTGCTTGTGGACGACGTGCGCGCTGCGCTCCTCGCGCGTCATCGCCGCCACTTCCCAGTCCGTCTGGTTCAGCGGCGCCAGGTCCCCGAACAGCGCGTTGGCCAGCGCCGGGTCTCCGCCCACCGCGTGCGCCGTCGTCGCGTGCCACTTCTCGTCCGAACCGGGCCCGCTTCCGCGCGCGGGATCCGCCAGCGTCCGGTTCTCCACCACGCGCCAGCCATCCGCCTCCGCCGGCGCGCGGATCAACGAGTCCACCAACGTCACGAAGCCCGGACCGTCCAGCGGCAGCGGCGCCACCGGGGCGCTGAAGCCCTCGATGGCCTCGCTCAAGAGCAGCACCCGCGCCTTGTGGCCCTCCGGATGCTGGACCAGTTCCTCCAGCACCACGCGCCCGCGCCCGCTCTCCACCCCTGGGGCGAGCACGATGAGCTCTGGCAGGTGGTGCCCGAAGGCGATGAGCGCGTCCGCGGCGGAGGTGGCGAGGATGACCTCGTGGCCTTCGCGGGACAGCAATCGCCGGACGGCGGCGATGGTGGCGATGTCGTCGTGTACGAGGAGGACCGAGGCGCCCATGGGGGGGCTGACACTCTACATCATGGCCCCGGGATCCACGTCGATGACGACCCTCACGCCAGATGGAACATCCGCCAGCGCCGCCTCCAACCGGGCGAGCAATGGGGCAAGCGCCGCATGCGTCGGCGCCTTCAGCAGGAGCTGCCAGCGCGTCTTGCCCCGAATCCGGGCGATGGGCGCCAGGGCCGGCCCCAGCAGGCGCACCCCGGCGGAGGCCGGCGGCATGTGCCGACCCACCAGGTTTCCCAGGAAGCGCGCCACGCCCGCCGTCTGCTCGGGATGCTCCCCTTCCAGCCGGACGGCCGCCATCCGCGCGAAGGGCGGATAGGCCAGCGCCTTGCGCCACTCCAGTTCCTGCTTCGCGAACCCGTCGAAGTCGTGCGCCAGCATCCGCTTCACCGGCTCCGCGTCCGGGTTGTAGGTCTGCACCAGCACCCGCCCCGGGTCCTTGCCGCGCCCCGCCCGCCCCGCCACCTGGGTCAGCAGGTGGCGGGGCGGGCGGGGCGCGGCAAGGA
>NZ_RAWI01000404.1 GCF_003612125.1 Corallococcus praedator | reverse complement strand
GGGCTGGGCGGTCACGCCCACGTGCACGGGTCCGGGGGCCACGTCCACCGCGAGGCGGGTGAAGCGAAGGCCGCTTGCGCAACCCCGACGGCGGTGGCGAAGCGGTCCTTGTCGCAAGGGCCGGCTGCGTCCCAGGAGAAGCCGGCCACGTGCGCGGCGGAGACCGGGCGGAGCGACGAGGAAAGGCAGCAGGGACACGGACACCGGCATCTGACGGGTTCGGTGGAGCACCTGTTGGCGGTGGCGGCCAGTTGGACGGTGTTCCTGCCGCCGACGTTGCGGTGGGTGTCGTGGCGGGTGGAGCCAGCGCGAGGACCGGAGTGGTCACCGGGACAGCGACTGCGGTCCAGCGCGATGCCGCAGGGCCCGTAGAAAAACCAGCACCCTCCGCACTTCCGTAAGGACTTGTCGCGAGCATGGGACCCGTCTGGCCTGGGCCAGACAAGGGCCATGAGCGCGCTTCGCCTCGCCATGTCTTTCATTGCGTCCCGGGCGTGCGTCGAGTCGCGCACCGGGGACGCGTCGTCATTCCCTCGTGCCGATGCCTCCCGTGCTCATGTTGATCATCGCAATCGCCACGCTGTCGTCATGCCTGCACGCGCTGCCGCGCCCCAGTCAGGCAGCAATCCAAGCGGAGGCGAACGCATACGCGGAGGCCGGAGTCGCGCCGACACAGGGGATGGCGCAAGCCGAAGGGCCTGCCAGCACACAGACCCCGAACGGTGTCTCCGGAAGCGGATTCGCAGGGACGCAGCGCGAAGCGACGCAAGGAACGCCAGCCGCCACCGCCGCCAGTGGAGCAGGAACCCCGCCCCTGACGGCCACCACCACCGAGCCCCGCGTCCACGACCTGCCGACACCCGCCACCGAGCCGCAAGCGCAAGACTCCGCACGGATCACCGAGCCGCAAGCTCCCGCCTCGGAGCAAGCCACCGAGTCACAAACTCCCGTCGCTGAATCCTCCACCCCCGCCTCGGACGCACTCACACCCGAAACCCCCATCCCGGAAGAGGGCACGAAGAAGCGCTCCACGGTGGTGCGAGGCACGCGCCCCGCGCGAAGCGCCTCGGAGGTGACCATCGGCCGGGACATCCTGGACGCGGCACCGCGCACGAACGCGACGGACGTCCTGCGGGTCGTGCCAGGACTCGTGGCCTCGCAGCACAGCGGCGAGGGCAAGGCGCAGCAGCTCTTCCTCCGAGGCTTCGACGCGCTGCACGGCCAGGACGTGGAGCTGAACGTCGGCGGCCTGCCCGTGAACGAGGTCAGCCACATCCACGCGCTCGGCTACGCGGACACCAACTTCATCATCCCGGAGCTCGTGCAGTCGCTGGAGGTGACGGAGGGCTCCTATCGCGCGTTCCAGGGAGACTTCGCGGTCGCCGGCACGGTGCGCATGGACCTGGGCGCGCGGGAGCAGGGCGTCGAGTTCGCGGGAACCCTGGGCCAGTTCGGCCAGCGCCGCCTCGTCGTGACGGTCCGTCCCGGCCAGGACCCCGGCACATTCGCCGCGGCCGAGCTGGGCGAGGCAGACGGCTTCGGCCCCCAGCGAGGCTACGGCCGGGCCTCCCTCCTCGCCCAGGCCAACGTGGACCTGGGCCACGGCCTGAGCGCGAGGATCCTCGGAGGCAGCTACGTCACGCGCTTCGACTCGCCCGGAGTGGTGCGAGAGGACGACCTGGAGGCAGGCCGACGCACGTTCTACTCCGGCTCCTTCCCCCGTCAGGGCGGCACGGTGTCCCGGCACCAGCTCCTCTTCAGCGTGGACCTGCCGCGAGAAGGCACCGCGCGCACGAGGCTGGAAGCGTTTGGAATCCTCTCGGACCTCAGGCTGCGCAACAACTTCACCGGCTACCGCGTGGACGACCGGGGCGACGGCCTGGAGCAGACGAACGGAGGCTCCATCCTGGGCCTGCGCGCCGAGCACCGCCGACAGGTCACCCTCTTCGACCAGCCCGTCTCGCTGGAGCTGGGCCTGGGAGGCAGGCGCGACGGCATCCAGCAGACGCAACGCCGTTACCGTGAAACGGACGGCACCTTCTTCGCGGACGAAGTGGACGCGGAAATCACCCAGACGGATGTCTGGGGTTACGCCGAGGCCAGACTCCCCCTGGGCCGCTGGGCCTTCCGCCTGGGAGGCCGAGCCGACGCGCTGGGCGTGGAGGTCTTCGACGCGCTCGCCTTCCGGGACCCGCGCTTCTACGACGGCCAGGGCTACTCCCGCAGCGCCTTCGGGGTGCACTGGGGGGCGAAGGCGGGCCTCGAGTACTCCCTCACCGACACCTGGGCCCTCTTCGCCAGCTACGGCGACGGCTTCCGTTCCCCCCAGGCACGAAGCCTCTCGGAGGGAGAGCGAGCCCCCTTCGTGGACGTGCACGGCGTGGAGCTGGGAACCCGGAACGAAAGCGAACGCCTGTCCTTTCAAGCCAGCCTCTTCGGCTCGCAGGTGGAGGACGACTTCTTCTTCGACCACACCGTGGGCACCACCGTGTTCACGGGGGAGACCCTGCGCACGGGCATCTCCGCGGCGCTGCAGGCACGCCCCCTGCCAGGCCTCACGGCCGCGCTGAGCGCCACCCTCGCGAACGCGACGGTGACAAAGACAGACGCGAGACTGCCCTACTTCGCGCCGCTGGTCGCGCGAGCGGACCTCGGCTGGGAGCGCCCGCTCCCGGGCATTGGCGCCCTGCTGTCCCTGGGCACGGGGCTCACCCTCATCGGTCCCCGCCCCCTGCCCTACGACGAGTTCAGCCACACCGTGTTCCTCGCGGACGCGCAAGCCGCGCTGCGAAGGGGCGCCATGGCCTTGCGGCTCGACGTGAAGAACCTGCTGAACACGCGCTGGCGCGACGGCGAGTTTGTCTACAGCTCACGCTTCGACCCATCCACGCCGCCCAGCCTCGTGCCGGCCCGGCATTTCACCGCGGGGTCGCCACGCATGGCCTCGCTCACCCTGGAGGTCCACCTGTGAAACACGAAACACCTGCCCTGCTGCGAAGCACCCTCGCGGTGGCCGCGGCCCTGATGAGTCTGGGTTGTGGTGGTGACACGAAGACGGAGGCGGAGCGCCGCACGTTCAGTGTGTCGATGACGTCGCTCCCCCCCACGGCCCCCAACGAGCACGGATGGACTATCACGCCGGAAGCGGTCCAGGTCTCGGTGGGCACGGTGCGCTTCTTCGAAGGCCGGGTACTGTTGTCACGCGCCCCGCGCTTCCATTGGTATTCGCTCATCGGAGGCACCGCGAACGCACACCCGGGCCACTACGTGCCGGGAGATGCATTGGGCGAGGTGCTGAAGGTCCAGACGGTAGACCTGCTGGCTGGAGGCGCTGTCCTCGGAGACGCCAACGCCGTCACGGGCTCGTATGGCTCACTGGAGCTGACGCTCGCGACGCCCACGGCGGCCACGGACACGCAGAACGTGCTGGGCGGCCACCAGGTGCACGTCCGGGGAACGGCGAGCCGCACGGCGGGCGTCACCGTGCACTTCGACGCGACGGTGGACCTGCCCAAGGCCATTGAAGGCGTGCGCTTCGAGCGTGAAATGAAGCAGGAACCCGGCGCCGTGAGCATCGCGGTGGACCTGGGGAAGTGGCTGAGCCGCATCGACTTCGCCACCGTGTCGCTTCCGGACGCGGCGGGCGTTTCCACCTTCCCCGCTGACAGCCAGGCGCAGAACGCCCTGGTGCGCGGCGTGGAAGACACCAGCGCCTACGTCGTGACGTGGGTGGAAGGAGCAGCGCAATGAAACAGTGGCTGATGGGAATGTCGTGTCTGGGTTTGCTGGCCTGCTCTTCGGGTCAGGGCAACGTGGCGTTCACTGCGTACGGGGAGGACTTCATCGAGAAGGAGATTCCCGCCAGCGCGTTCGAGGATGGCTGGACCGTGCGCTACGACAAGTTCCTCGTGAAGCTGGGGGAGCTGAAGGTCGCCAACCAGAAGGGTGAAGTCGCCGCCGAACAGACGCCCGCGAAGGTCTACGACGTCCACCGTCCGGGCCCCGTGAACGTCGCGGCCTTCAACGACCTGGCCTCCGAGGAATGGGATGAGGTCAGCTACGCCATCGCCCCCGCCACGGACGCCACGGCCGGCAACGCGGACGCCGAGGACGTAACGCGGATGAACGCCGAAGGCTGGTCCGTCTACGTCGAAGGCACCGCGACGAAGGGAGCCGTGTCGAAGCGCTTCCGCTGGGGCTTTCCCACCAACACCCTCTACGAGCACTGCGAGAACGAGGACATCGGCAGCGGAGTGACGGTGCCCAAGGGCAGCACGGAGACGGTGCAGCTCACCCTCCACGGCGACCACCTGTTCTTCGACGACCTCCAGTCGCCGGACGCGAAGATGCGCTTCGACGCCATCGCTGCCGCGGACAGCGCAGGCGTTGTGGGTCCGGACGGCGAGGTCACCCTGGATGAACTGGGCACGGTGGACCTGACGTCGCTGCCCGCGAACCAGTACGGCACGGGAGGCGCGGGCAGCGTGCGCACCCTGCGTGACTTCATGACGGCGCTCGTGCGGACCGTGGGGCACTACCGCGGCGAAGGCGAGTGCTCGCCGCGCGTCCGCTAACTACTGAAACAAGAGGGGCCGGCGAGCAACCGACGCCGGCCTCTCGCACCACCGCGCTCAGCGCTTCGGAGAACCGTTCCCGCCCGGCATGTCACCCTTGGTCCCCGGCGACGGCGGCTGGGGCTGAGAGTGCGGATGGTTCGGGTTCATCTGGTTGGAGCGGTTGTCCTGGGTGGCCTTGTGCTCCGGGCGCTCGGGGTTCTTCGAGTGCGAGCGCTGGTCATTGGGGCTGGGGTTCTTGTTCTTGCTCATGGTTCTTGAGGCCTCCGTGCGTCCGGGCAGACGTGTCCGGACGAAGAGCACGGTAGGGAGGCGCTCCCTGGAAGCGCAGGGGCCCGAGGGCGCCCCGCACTGTCGGGCACCGGTCGCTCGGGCTCGCATCCCCACCCCGGCAGGGCCTGACGTCCGTCTGCCCGGATGCGGACCCGAGGACGGATGCCTACTCCTGACCCAGGGAGGTACGGCGCGTGAAGACAGTGACCTACGAGCGCAGCGGTCGGACCAACACCGGGGCCCAGGCGCTGCGAGTAGAGGGCCTGAGACACCTGCGCGTCCTGGAACAGGGCGAGCCGGTGGTGGAGCGCGACCTGACGTCGGAGGAGATCCGCCGGCTGACTCCGCTGCTGGAGACACTCCAGCGAGAGCCCGAACCCGCGACGCTGGCGCCCCAGGCCGGAGGCCCGGACGGACTGGCGGTGACACTGGCCTTCGAGGACGAGGAGATACCCCGCCTGCGGCTTGCCACCGAGCGGCTGCCCGCGAAGGGCGCCGGGGGCGGATATGATCGCCTGCTCGCGGAGCTGGACGCATTGCTGACCGCGGAGCTGCACGCCCGGGCGCCGCGCCATGCCCATGCCGTCCTGCCGCACCAGCTCCGCCACGATGAATGACGGACGCCGAATGACGGACGCCCACCCGGCCCCTCAGGGCCATCCGGGAGGGGCGGGATAAGCCCAGGGCAGGCGCGGAACAAGTGGGACAGCTGGGGGGCGACCGGGGTCGGTTGCCGTGACGGCCCGCTTCTGACAGACAAGCATCATGAAGCGCGTGCAGTTCTCCGTGCACCGCACGGTCGGAGAGGCGCGGATGCTGGCGGGCGCCCTGGAGTCGGCCGGTCTCTCGGTCGAGGTTCGGGGTGAATCCCTGGCACCGTTGAGCGGAGAGATTCCCAGCACCGAGGCCTGGGTGGAGCTGTGGCTATGGACGCAGGAGCTGGAAGCCGGCCGCCAGGTCCTCTCCGAGCTGCAGGCCAACCAGGAAGCGTCGAACCGTTCGGTGACCTGCCCCCGGTGCGGTGAAGAGAACCCGGCCAACTTCGAGCTCTGCTGGAGCTGCGAGCTTGAACTTCCCTCCGGCCTGCGCTCCCACCTGCGAGCCGTCTAGTCTAGGGAGCCGCCATGACCGAGCCCACGAACGGGACAGCGGAGCGTCACGACCGGCGCTGGACTCGGGGGATGCGAGGCGTGCTGTGGGTGTCCGCGGTCGCGCTCGCCATCCACCTCATCCCCCTGTTCCTGCCCCGGAACATGCCCGAGCAGGAACTGGCCATCGCCCGCGCGACGGAGGACATCGACACCCGGCTGGGCTTCCTGGTGCCGTTGAAGACCAACGACAAGGCCACGGCCCAGGACCTGCGCACGGCGGCCGAACTCCTGCGGGAAGGAGCGCCAGCGCAGGCCCACGACCTGGCCGTGGAAGCCGAGCGAAGGGACCCGACGGCGGTGGAGACCCAGCTCCTGCTCGCGCGCATCTGCGACCTGGAGCGGATGGGCCGCTGCGTGGAGCAGGCCCTGAACAAGGCCGTCCAGTTCGCACCCGCGGACCCCCGAGCGGACCTGCTCCGGGCGGACCTGAGCGAGCAGAAGGGCGACCTTGCGAGCGCCACTGACGCCCTGGCCCGCGCCCACGAGCGCATCCCTGGCGATCCTCTCATCGGGGTGCGCTACGGACGGCTGCTCAGCCGCATGGGGCAGCCAGACGACGCGCTGAAGGTCTTCTCCACACTGGAAGGCAGGATGCCTCCGGCCCGGCTTCTGGTGGAACAGGGGCTGGTGCTCAGCCGGCAGGGGCGGAGCCGGGAAGCCGTGAAGCTGTTGCAGCAGGCGGTCCAAGCCGATCCGAAGCTCGCGGAGGGCCACTTCCAGCTCGGGCTCGCCTGGGCCCAGCTCGGCAACGATGACGCCGCCGAGGAAGCGCTGCGACGGGCGGACCGACTGAACGTCGAGGACACGCGGCCGCTGGCCACGCTGTGCACCCTCCAGGTGAAGGCCGGACGGTTCGAGGGAGCCCGCCAGACCCGCACGGACCTGGAGCGGCGCTACCCTCAGCGGATGGACGCCATCCGCGAGCAGTGCCGGCTGCCCTGAACGTCAACGAGGCTCCTGCCCCCGAATCTGGCGCAGCATCCGGGCGGAGGCGATGACCGGCGCATCCACGGAACCGTCGGCGCGTTCAGTCCGGACCACGGCCTGGAGGAAGGGGATTGCCTCTTCATCCCGGCCCTGTTGGAAGAGCAGCTCCCCCAGGGCGAAGCGGGCCTGGGTGAGGAGGACGAGGTCCTCCGCCGCAACGGCCGCATCGATGGCGTCACTCAGCGCGGACTCCGCCAGCTCGGGCTGCCCCCGCCCGAGCCACTCACGGGCACGCTGAAGGTATTCGAGGGTATTCATGGGGCAGCGTTCCCCGCGGAGAAGACGGCAATGGAAGACAAGCGCCTCATCGAGCTGGAAATCCGCTACACGCAGCAGCAGGAGCTGTTGCAGGAGTTGAGCGACGTCCTCTACCAGCAGGGACGCGTCATCGACGCGCTCCGGGCCGAGATGGACGGCCTCAAGCGCAAGCTCGAGGCCGAGCCGGGCCTGGTGGACGCCCGCCAGCAGGAGCGCCCTCCGCACTACTGATGCTCTGCCTCAGAACTTGTAGCCGAGCCGCAAGCCGATGATGGGATTCGGGTCGAGGTAGCCCACCTCGACGCCGATGCTCGCGGCCTTCCCCTGGAGGCCAAAGCCGAAAGCCGCGTGGGCCTTGAAGGCATCCCCCTTGAAGAAGATCCACGGCCCCACCAGGCCCTCGATGTAGACGGTCCGGCCCACGTTCGCGCGCAGGGAGATGTCCAGCGGAACGCCAATCACATTGCCGTCCGTCACCAGCACCGCGCCAAAGCGAGCGCCCACGAAGATGGGGCCCGCGACGTGGCCCTCGACGCCCAGGGTGAAGTTGAAGGCCGCGCTGGTATCCACCCAGTAGTCCGCCCCCACGCCCAGCCGGACGCCAGCAGCAGCCTCTGAACGGGCGGGCACGAGAAGGAAACCCAGCGCGAGCAGACCGGCGGCGTAGATTCGAAGCAGATGCATGCGAGAGGCTCCTGTCCAGCAAGAGGGGGAAGGAATGCCACTCAAGCAAAGCAGGCAGGGGCAAGCCAGCCTCAAAGCCAGACCCGGGGATGTTCGCATCACGCCGGATCAATCCACGAAGACGCACGCGCCCAGACCCGGCGCAGCCCGCAAAGACAAAAGCCCCTGGCGCCTTGCGGCACCAGGGGCCTTTCAAAAAGAATCCGGCAGCGACCTACTCTCCCACGCGGTTTCCCGCGGAGTACCATCGGCTCTGGAGGGCTTAACTTCCGTGTTCGGGATGGGAACGGGTGTGACCCCTCCGACATTGCCACCGG
>NZ_RAWI01000403.1 GCF_003612125.1 Corallococcus praedator | reverse complement strand
CCGTCACCCAGCCCGCCACCCAGCCCGTCCAACTCATGGAATCTTCCTTTCACATCGCGGCCTTGCGGCATCGGAACGAGAGGTTTGAAGTCGACATTCCCCAACAGGTGGGCGGGGGTCGGTTTGACAGTCGGCCCGACAAGTCCTAGATCCCGCGCCCACGGGCTGGTCCAGCGGGTTGTCCACCCGTTGCGCGAGCCGGAGGGAATCCTTACGTTGCGCCGCCGTTGAGCGCTACTCCGGACCGCCGTCGTGTCGTCAGGCGTACCTGTCGTCGGTAGCACTGCTCGTTCACAGACCTCGGGGGGGGAAACAGCTCATAGGGGAGGCTCCATGAAGCCGTGTCCATCCGATCTGCCGCAGACCATCAATCCCGAAGCCGGCCCCAAGCGGGCAGGCGTCGAGACGCATCGCAACCTGAACTGCAACCACTACGACAACTGCCTCGATGAGGCCGTGCGTCGTGGGTGGCAGTCGTTCACGTGCATGAAGTGCCCGATGTACGCAAACCTCGCGCCTCCGCAGATGGGGCTCGAGGCCTATGCGACCCAGCGTCGCCCCGTCTAGTTATCGACGGGCGCGCCCTTTTGTTTCGGGGTGCTGATGCTGTTTTCCGGCCACGCCCGAAGGGGGACGTGGCCGGAGTCCGCGTGGACATCCCTTCGTCGCGCCTCCGCCCCCGACCTTCCGGCCAGGGAAAACGGTTGGCGGCCCTGCGCTTGATGTCAGGGCATGGGATGCGCCGTGAAGAAGTTCCAGAGCACCGTGTTCGCCTGGAGGTCCGACGTGACGTCGCCTCCGCACTGCGTGCGCGTGCGGCGCTTCAGTGGACCGCGGCGTAGATGACGGCCACCCAGTACTGGCCCTGCCCGAAGCGCTTGGAGTTGCCCTTCACCAGCCCCACGCCCACGCGGGTGTTGGTGGCGGTGGCGAGGCTGCGGGATTCAGGGATGGCGCCCGGGTCTCCCACGACGAAGAAGTCCACCGCGGCCGTGCCCGCGTCGGGCAGCACCGAGAACACCCGCTCGTGCAGGGGGGACGGGTCGCCCGCACCGGCGGAGGGTTCGTCCTGGGCGAGTGATTGGCGGGCGTGCTCCCGCGCCAGTCGCTCCAGCGCATCGCTGCGCACCAGGGGCGGCAGCTTGAGCGTGGCGCGGTGCCGGGCCAGGGCCTCGTACGCGTCCGACAGCGGATCCGTGGAGGCCGCCGTACCGGGCGCTGCCGCGGTGAAGACCTCCGTGAGGATGGCCTGGTTGCGCCCGTCGACCTTCTGGAAGGCCACGCCCACGCCCATGAAGCGGAAGGTGGGGTCCATCAGGTTCTTGCGGTGGCCGGGGCTGTGCTCGATGCCGAAGTGCGCGGCGAGCGGGCCCGCCGCCAGCCCCAGGTTCTCCCCGGCGCGGATGTAACGCGTGCCCTCCGGCAGCCTGCTCGTGAGGGTGGCGCCGTCCGGCGCGACGTGGGCGAAGAAGCCCTCGGCGGCCATGCGCGCGCTGTAGCGCAGCGAGACGTCCTCCAGCGTCGGATCCGGCGCGAGCTCCGTCAGGTGGTGTGCTCGGCGCAGGGCGTTGATGCGCTCGTAGAGGGCGTCGCGGGCCTCGGCCAGGGTGGTGGGCTCGCGGGTCGCCTCGCGCTCGCCGCGCTCCGAGCGCGTGCCCACCTGCACGAGGAACAGCGAGGCCACCTCCGGTCCCGCATCCCCCTGGCCCACCACCTCCACGGTGTAGGCGCCGGGGCGGGTGAATGGCAGCCGCGCGCAGAAGCCGGAGGTCCCCGACGGTGCGCGCGACAGGGGAACGCCTTCCACCTCGCCATCCGGCCGGGTGATGAAGACCTCGGGACTTCGCAGCGGCGACACCAGCCGGCCGCACACCACGCGCTCCGTCCTGGCCGCGGCCAGCGCGCGGGGGAAGGGGAGGACCTCCGCCTTGCGGTCCGCGAGCAGCAGCACCAGCGCGGCCCGCTCTCCCAGGAACGCCACGCCCACGCCGTAGTGGCTCGCGCGCTCGCTGTTGAAGTCCGTGCGGGCGAGGAAGGTCCCGATGGCGTGCGCGTGCACCCAGGCGCGGATGACCAGGACCCGGGGCGACGGATCCGCGGCGCCGGACTCACTGACGGCTTCGGTCAGGGTGAGCAGGTCGGGGGCCCCGGTGGTGAACTCGCTCAGGGCTTCGCGCGCGAGCCGCCGGGCCGCGGTCTCCAGGGCCTTGTCGCTGGTGGGCGCGCGCCGGCCCACGCGCTCGAACTCGCGGGCGACGTGCATGCGGGCCCGGGCCTCTTGCGACTGTGGCGTCTCCGCCGCGACGGGAGGCTTCAGGGCCTGGGCCGCCGGGTCGATGGGCGTGACGGAGGCCACCTTCGAGGGCGGTGGCTCGGCGGAGGCGGGGGACAGGGGGCCCCATGCCGTGGCGAGCAGCACGCCCAGCAGCGCGGCCCTCCTCATCGGGACTCCAGTTGGAAGGCGAGGGCCGTCACGGTGCCGGGGCCCAGCTTCTCGTTGAGCCGCTCGCAGAGGGACGGGGCCTGGCGGGTGAGGGCCTGGGCCCACTCCGCGTTCTCCACGGTGATGACGAGCGTCTTGCCCTCCAGGTGGTGCGGGCGGCTGTGGCGCGCGGTGTTCTCCCCGGCCGCGGCCACCCAGAGGGGCATCAGCGACATGGCACGGCCCGACTCACCGGCGAGGCGCGCCAGCACCTTGGGAAGCAGGCTCTCCAGCGTCTTGGGCTCACTGCGCGCCATCGTCGGGCGATTCTGGGACCCCGGGCGCCGGATTCCAACCGACACTTGCCTGCCCGCCCGTTTGATTTCCCGTCCGCCCGGGCTCCCACGGTGTTCCCGGATGTGCGCAGGGGATGAGACGGGCGGGTCGCGTCACGGGCGCTCCCCCTGTAAGGTCCGGGCAAGGCCGGTCCCCCTCGGAGTTCCCCCCATGCGTCCAGTCCCCCTGACGGTCCGGTCCCCCGGCCTCGTGCTCGCATTGCTGTTGGCGTGCGCCATGGGCTGCGCGATGGACGACGCGAATGGTCCCATCATCCAGGGCGAAGGCCCGGGTGCCGCGTGCACGGTGGACCAGGACTGCGCGGATCCGTCCCTCTTCTTCTGCAACACCGCCCTGTCCCGCTGCGAGGCCGCGTGCCGGAGCGACGAAGACTGTTCGGTGGAGCGCCGGGGATCGCGGTACGCGCTCCTCGCCTGTGAGCAGTCGCTGGGCTGTCGCTGTGACGCGAGCCGCTGTGTCCCCGCCCTCTGCACCGGGGATGACGCCTGTGAGGCGGGCCAGGTGTGTCGCGACGGCACCTGCGGCAGCCCCCTTCCGGAGAACATCGCCGCCGGCTGTCGCGTCGTGCCGGAACGGATCGTCGCGCCCGTGGGCACCTCCGTGCGCTTCGAGGCGTGGGTATCCGACGGCAAGGGGCAGGCCGTCGTCCTGAGCCAGGGCATCACCTGGAAGGCCGTGGCCGCGCTCGTGACGGGCAGCGGCACCGGGGCCCGGGCCACCTTCACGCTGGCCTCGCCCGGCGCGGAGACCGAAGCGGTGGAGGCCCGGGTGGGCCCGGCCACGTGCCGCGCGCGCGTCACCGTGTTGCCAGCCCATGTCACCCCGGATTCGCTGCGGGTGCTGGTGACGGATGCGCTCACCGGGCATCCCGTCGAAGGCGCTTCGGTGCTGGTGTCGGACACGCTGGGCCAGACGCTGGCCCGCGAGTCGACGGACGCGGTGGGTGTGGCCGTGGTCGCCGCGCGGGGCGAGGTGGGCGTGTCCGTGTTCCACGAGGACTTCGGCTACCTCACCCTGGCGCACTACGACACGAAGGGCTCGCGCGATCTGCGCCTGCCCCTGCGCCGCAACCCGGCGGACCGCGAGGGAGGGGTGCGCGCCCTGTTCAACAACTTCGCGCCGGTGGGCTCCGGTGGCGCGCTGACCCTGGGGCTGACGGGCCTGTCGGTGCCAGGGCTCGCATCGGAGGCGGCCCCCGGACAGGTGGCGGGACCCGAGCGGCCGGTGGACCTGCGGCTGGGAAGCTCGACGCGCCAGTTCCTGGTGCCGGACAACGTCTGGGTGTTCGGACTGGGCGTCTTGTCACAGCCCGATATCGTCGCGCCTGGCATCGCCGGCGTCTGTGATTCCCGGCTTCGCGAGGTGGCGGAGCCGGAGGTGGCCATGCGCACGGGCGCCTGTGGCACGCGCTCGGCGTGGGCCCTCACCGCGCAGGTTCCGTCGGGCGAGCTTCCGGCGGGGATGATGGATCCGGGGACGGATCCGCTGCTGCTCCTGGCACGCGCGCTGCCTCAGTCGGGGCGGTTCTCCTCCTCCCTCTCACGCGACGTGCAGTTCACGCTGCGACCCCCGGGCGGGGGAGAAACGGTGCTCGGCCCGTTGGTGGCCCATGATTTCCAGCAGGTGCCGCTGGGCTTCCCGTTCGTGGTGCGCATCCCCGCGCTTCCGCGCTTGCGCGACGGCTATCCGGAACGCGCCGTGGTGCTGGGCACGGTCGCCGCGCCCGGCCGGGGCCTGGTGCCGCTGGGCCTGGGCGCCGCCGTCAACACCAGCCCGTCGGATCCGCTCACGGACACACAGCCGGGCCTCCTGACCCCGGGGTTCGTGCGCGTGCGCATGGCCCCGGCGCACCACGGTCTGGAGGGGCAGCCGTACCGGTTGCTCGCGCTCGCGTCGTCGGGTTCCCTGGTGGGTGAAGCGTCCGCGGGCACCGCCACCAGCGCGGTGTTCGCCCCGCTGGAGGCGCCCCGCTTCGATCCGGAGGGCACTCAGCCGGTGACGTTCTCCGACGCCTTCCTCGCCGTCCCGGAAGGCTCCCGCTACAACCCGGACCTGTTGCCGTGGCACGGCCTGCTGCCCCGCGAATGGCGGCTGGACGCCACGGTGCTGCTGGCGACCGTCGTGCGCGCGACCTTCACCAACGCGGCCGGACGGCGCTGGACGGTGGTGATGGACGGCCGCCGCGCGGTGTCCGGCGTGCGCCTGCCCGTGCCTCCGTCGGGCTTCGAGGACCGCACCTTCCAGGGCGACACGGAAGGCTCGCGCGCCTCGCTGTCGGTGGAGGCCCTGCGCGTGACGACGGCGGAGGGCGCGTCGCTCGGCGCTCCGGCGCTGGCGGAGTCCGGTGGGTTTGCTCCGGAGGCGCTCGCGGAGGCGACCCGCTCCGTGTCCACGCTGCACCAGGGCCGGCCCCAGGTGACGTGGGTGGAGCCGGCGGAAGGGGCTTCGCTGGACCGTGGGGCCACCGTGCGGGTGCGGGTGGACGGCTTCCACGTGGGCCCCGGGCTCACCGACGACGGCGGGGTGCTGCTCAGCGTGCGCGGTGGCGGCCCGGGCTGCGACGGCGTGCTGGTGTCGAGCGACCTGGCCTCGCGGTCGGGCGAGGTGTCCCTCGCGCTGCCCGCCACGTGCTGGGGCACGGAGGTGGTGCTCGCGGCGTCCCTGGTGGATGGGCTGCACCTGCCGCTGCGGCCAGCCGTCACCGCCGTGCGCACCGTTCGGGTGCCCTGACGCACCAGGGTGTCAGTGCTTCTGCGACCTGGGAAGGCACCCATGCCGGCCGTGAATTCGCTTTCACGATTTGCGCGGTGATACGTTTACCGACGCCATGGGCCAGAAGGAGACGGTCGTCACCGTCATCTCGAAGATCTCCGAGCGCCCCGTCAACCTGGACGCGGCGCTGGTGGTCATCTACGGCCTGGACCTGGGGCGTAAGTTCGATTTGACGCGCGAGGAGACCCTGATTGGTCGCTCGTCCAAGGCGGACATCCAGATTGATCAGGAGGCGGTGAGCCGCAACCACGCGCGGATCACCAACACCACGAAGGGTGTGCGCATCGAGGACCTGGGCTCCACCAACGGCACGTTCGTCAACGACGACGTGGCGGCGGGAGGCCGGTCGCTGCAGAACGGCGACCTGGTGAAGATTGGCCGCACCATCTTCAAGTTCATCGCGGGCGGCAACATCGAGGCGGCGTACCACGACGAGATCTACCGGCTGACCACGATGGACGGCCTGACGCAGATCTACAACCGCCGCTACTTCGACGAGCAGCTGGACCGCGAAATCTCCCGCAGCCGCCGCTACGAGCGCACGCTGTCGCTGGTGATGCTGGACCTGGATCACTTCAAGGAGGTCAACGACACCTTCGGCCACCTCGCGGGGGACTCGGTGCTCAAGCAACTGGCCTCCACCGTGCGCACGCGCATCCGGCGCGAGGACGTCTTCGCCCGCTACGGCGGCGAGGAGTTCGCGCTGCTGCTGCCTGAAATCTCCCTGGGCGGCGCGCGGCAGCTCGCGGAGAAGGTGCGCAAGCTGGTGGAGCGGCAGCGCTTCGAGTTCGACAAGCAGGTCGTCCCCGTCACGCTGTCGGTGGGCGTCGCCACGCTGGAGCCGCACCACCGCGAGCCCGCGGAGCTGGTGCGCGCGGCGGACGAGCGCCTCTACGAAGCCAAGACCCAGGGGCGCAACCGCGTCTGCGGCTGAAGCGCCCCCGGTCGTGCCGGTGCCTCCCCGCGAGGCCTTCAGCTAGCCCGCGAACACGGAGCGGCGCTCGCGCAGCAGGGCCTGGAGCATGGACTGGATGGCTTCGCGCGTCCGTTCGGTGAGCCGCTGCACCTCGCCCAGGTCGTCCGCGGACTCCGGGGGCAGCCCCTCCATCGTCAGGGGTTCGCCGAAGCGGATGGTCCACTTGGCCGGCAGCGGGCCCGGGGCGGTGAGCGGCAGCGACGGGAACCCGAGGAACCCACCGGGGATGCGGCCCAGCAGCGGCGACGTCTCCTCCGCGCCGACGATGGCCACCGGGACGATGGGCGCGCCGGTGCGCAGGGCCAGCTTCACGAACCCGCCGCGTCCGAAGCGCTTGAGGCGGTAGCGCTCCGCGAACGGCTTGCTCGCGCCCTGGTAGCCCTCCGGGAAGACGACCAGCGGCCGGCGTTCGTCCAGCAGCCGCAGCGCGTTCTCCGGCGAGGCGCGCACGGCGCCCAGGCGGTTGAAGAGGGTGCCCAGCATGGGCGCGTGGAAGACCTGATCCTCCACCAGCCACCGCGCTTCGAGCAGATCCGGGCGCTCGCGCAGGAGCACCTGGGACATCACGAGGCCGTCGTAGGGCAGGGCGCCGGAGTGGTTGGCGACGAGGATGGCCGCGCCCCGGGGCACCTGGTCCACGCCCTCCACGGACACGCGCCAGTACTGCTCATAGAGGAAGTCGAGGACCGGCTGGAGGTTCTCCACCAACCCCGCGTCCTTGCCGTAGTCGTCCAGCCGGCTGCCGCCGCCGGTGCCCAGGCCGGTGCGCACCGCTTCCATCAGGCCGTGCATCGCGCCGACCGCGCGTCCCAGGCCGTCGCTCGCGAGCGCCTGACCGGCGATCTCCTTCGCCAGGGAGAACATGCCCGCCGCGCGCCCCGCGAACCCCGTGGGTGGAGCGGCTTCCTCCGGACGGGCGAAGACGGAGGCGTCCTGCTCCGGGTCGTCCCGGCGGGGAACGTCGTCGTCGGTCACGATCGACAGGGGGACGCGGCGGCTGGGTGGCAGCTCGTCGTGGGACTCGTCGGGCAGTTCGACCTCCGGCTCCACGTCGGTGGGGGCCGCGCCCGCGATGATGGAGACGGAGATGGAGACGCCGTCCTGCTCGCCACGCTCCGAGCCTTCCGGCAGGTCCTCCCCGTCAGGGTTGCTTCCAGGAGCGCTGTCCGGATCCCGCTGCCAGGCGTCGGCGGTCCAGACCTCTTCGGCCTCGTCCTCGTCCGGGTGCTCGTCGGGGGCGGGGGCGGGCACGCTCTCCGGATCCCGCTGCCAGGCGTCGGCGGTCCAGACCTTCTCGGCTTCTTCCAGGTCGTGTGCGTCGCCGTCCTCGGCGGTGGAGAGGGCGCGCTCCTCGGGGGAGGTGGCCCGGCGATCCATCACTTCGTCCACGGCGACGCCGGCGGTGGCCTCGGCCACCTGGGTCGCGACCCTGGTGGCGAGGTCCCGTTCGGAGGTGGTGTCGTGGCCGTCGTCCAGGACCTGCCGCACCGCGGACTCGGCCAGCTCGGCGACGAGCTCCGTCGCGAGGACGCGCTCGATGTCCCGGTCCTGGCCCGGACGTCCCGGGAGCAGTTCGTCCACGGCGGACTTCGCGGCGGCCTCCGCCGCGTCGGAGGCCAGGGCTTCCGTCATCGCGCGGTCCACCGTGCGCTCCTCGGGACGCGAGGTGCGCACTTCGTCCGCGAGCACCTGGGGCCTGGAGGGCCGCGAGGCCTGGGTG
>NZ_RAWI01000402.1 GCF_003612125.1 Corallococcus praedator | reverse complement strand
CCCCGGAGCCCGACGCCCGGGCCCGCCTCATCACCGCGGGCCGCCGCGTCCTGGCGGAGCGGGGCTACGACGCCACGACGGTGAAGGAGGTGGCGCGCGAGGCGGGGGTGAACCAGGGGCTGGTGCACTACTACTTCGGCAGCAAGGACGCGCTGCTCCTGGCCGTCACGCAGGAGGCCAGCCGGCAATACATGACGGAGCTGCAGCGGCTGCGCGCGCAGACCCCGGTGGAGGCGCTGGCGGAGACCGCCTTCGCGTGGGGTGAGAAGCTGGCCACGGACGCGCCGGACAGTTGCCGGCTGCGCTACGAGCTGTTCGCGCTGGGGCTGCGCAACCGGGAGCTGACGCCCGCCGTCGCGGAGCTGCTGCGCCAGGGGGACACCGAGATCGCCCGCACGGTGGCGCACTACCGCGTCGGACACGAGGCAGCCCCCGCCGCCGAGGACCTGCACTACGCCATCATCCTCAAGGCGTGCGTGGACGCGCTGTCGCTGTACCACCAGCTCGACAAGAACTTCGACCCGCTGCCGGTGTACTCGCTCCTGCGCCGCATCATCCTCGCGAGCATCGAACCGCCGGCCGCGCCCCGACCGCCCGCGCGCAAGCCCCGGGCCCAGGGCCGCCGTGGGACGCCGTCACCGCGCGCGCGCCGGACTCCGCGAACGCCCCGCGGCTGAGCGCCGCTTCCGGGCGGGAAGCACGACCTCCCGGCTCAGGGCGAGCAGCTCCGCGCGCAGCCAGCGGCTCTTCGGGTCCTCATCCACCTGCCGGTGCCAGTACAGGTGCAGGTCCACGGGCGGCAGCGCCAGCGGCACGGCCAGCAGGTGGTTGCGGAGCCCCGCGTTGAGTCCTTCCGCGTGACGCCGGGGCATCGTGAGCAGCAGGTCCGAACCCGCGACGATGCGGCAGGCGGCCTCGTAGTGCTGACAGCGCACGGCCACGTCGCGCTGGTGCCCCAACCGGCCCAGCACCAGATCCTCGAAGGGCAGCCCGGTGCGCCGGGAGGACACCGCGACGTGGCGCGCGGAGAGGTACGCGGCCGGGGTCAACCTGCGGCGCCGGGCCGCCACCACGCACAGCTCGTCCCGCAGGAGCACCGCGTGCCGCAGGTCCGGACCCGTGGGCTGCGCCACGTCGATGGCCAGGTCCAGGCGCCCCGACGCGAGGTCGCGCTCCAGCCGCGTGCGCTCCAACCGCACGCTGGTGACTCGGGCCTCCGGGGCCCGGCCTCGCAGGCGCTCCACCCACGCGGGCAGCAAGGATGGCTCCAGCACTTCGTTCATCGCCAGCGCCACATGGAGCACGTCGCGCGCCGGTTCGAAGTGCCGGGTGCGGTGCACCGCCTGCTGCAGGAGCGCGAGCGCGTCCTGGATGCCAGGGGCCAGTCGCTCCGCCAGCGCCGTGGGCGCCACACCCCGGCCCTCCCGGACGAAGAGCGGCTCGCCCAGTTGTTCACGCAGGCGGGCCAACGCGTGGCTCACCGCGGAGGGACTCAGGAACAGCACGTCCGCGGCGCGCGCCAGGTTGCGCTCGCGCAACACCACGTCGAACACGCGGAAGAGGTTGAGGTCGAGCGCCGGGCGGACCGCTGAATCCTGAACACGGTTCATGAGAACACATGACCAACATTCAGTGGCTTCATCAACCCGGCGGGGCGCAGGATGCCGCGCATGGACTTCCAGCCCTCCGCCAGGACGACCGAATACCTGGAGCGCGTGAAGCGCTTCATGACCGAGCACATCGAGCCGGTGGAGGGTGCCTACCTGAAGGCCCTGCACGCGATGGAGTCCGGCGGAGACTGGCGCCAGTGGAAGGTGCCGCCCGTGATGGTGGAGCTCAAGACCCGCGCGAAGGCGGAAGGGCTGTGGAACCTCTTCCTTCCGGACGCGAAGCTGGGCGCGGGATTGAGCACGCTGGAGTACGCACTGCTCGCGGAGCAGATGGGCCGCAGCTTCATGGCCCCGGAGGTCTTCAACTGCAGCGCCCCGGACACCGGCAACATGGAGGTGCTCTGGCGCTACGGGTCCCCGGAGCAGCAGGAGCAGTGGCTGAAGCCCCTGCTCGCGGGCGACATCCGCTCCGTGTTCTGCATGACGGAGCCGGACGCCGCGTCGTCGGACGCCACCAACATGCAGGCCACCGCCGTGCTGGATGGCGACGATGTGGTGCTCAATGGCAAGAAGTGGTGGTCCAGCGGCCTGGGTCACCCCAACGCGAAGGTGGCCATCTTCATGGGCCGCACGCCGGAGACGGGCACGGACCGCCACCACCAGCACTCCATGGTGCTCGTCCCCCTGGACGCGCCGGGCGTGGAGATCATCCGCATGCTGCCGGTGTACGGGGACCATGACGCCCCGCACGGCCACGGCGAGGTGCACTTCCACGACGTGCGGCTGCCCCGCTCCGCCCTCATCTCCGGGCCGGGCATGGGCTTTGAAATCGCGCAGGGCCGCCTGGGGCCGGGCCGCATCCACCACTGCATGCGCTGCATCGGCGCGTCGGAGCGGGCCCTGGAGCTGATGATCGACCGGGGCATGGGCCGCAGCGCGTTCGGCAAGCCGCTGCTCAACCTGGGCGGCAATCGCGAGCGCGTGGCGGAGGCGCGCATCGCCATCGACCAGGCCCGCCTGCTCACGCTCTACGCGGCGTGGAAGCTGGACGAAGTGGGCGCGATGGGGGCGATGACGGAGATCTCCGCCATCAAGGTCGTGGCGCCCAACGTGCTCCAGAAGGTGGTGGACGACGCCATCCAGTTGCACGGCGGCGCGGGCGTGTCGCGCGACACGCCGCTCGCGGGCTTCTTCGCCCAGGCGCGCAGCCTGCGCATCGCGGACGGCCCGGATGAAGTGCACAAGGGCGTCATCACGCGCATCGAGCTCGCGAAGCGCGGCTTCTCCCGGGGGAGCTGATCATGGCCTCCCCTGTTCCCCTGGACGAGGGCAAGGCCGTGCGCCCCGGCGAGGCGCTGGACGTGCCCGCCGTGGACGCGTGGCTCAAGGCCCAGGTGCCGTCGCTCGTGGGCACGCCGGAAGTCACCCAGTACACGGGCGGCGCGTCGAACTGGACCTACCGCCTGAAGTACGAGAACCGCGACCTCATCCTGCGCAGGCCGCCCGCGGGCACCAAGGCGAAGTCCGCGCACGACATGTCGCGCGAGTACACGGTGCAGCAGGCGCTGAAGCCCGCGTACCCGGTGGTGCCCACGATGGTGGGGCTGTGCCAGGACCCGGCCGTGCTGGGCGCGGAGTTCTACGTGATGGAGCGCATCCCCGGCCTCATCCCGCGCAGGCACCTGCCCCGGGGGCTCAACCTGGACAAGGCCCAGACGCGCCAGCTGTGCCTCAACGTCATCGACAAGCTCATCGCGCTGCACGGCGTGGATGCGCAGACGGTGGGCCTCACGTCGCTGGGCAAGGGGCCGGGCTATCCGCAGCGACAGATCTCCGGCTGGTCCGACCGCTACGAGAAGGCGCGCACCTGGAACGTGCCCCGGATGAAGTACGTGCGCGACTGGCTGGCGGCGAACGTGCCCCAGGACATCGCCACGTGCGTCATCCACAACGACTGGCGCTTCGACAACGTGGTGCTCAGTCCGGAGAACCCCACGGAGGTCATCGGGGTGCTCGACTGGGAGATGGCCACGCTGGGCGACCCGCTGATGGACCTGGGCAACACGCTGGCCTACTGGGTCCACGCGGATGACAACCTGTTCCTGCGCGCCACGCGCCGGCAACCCACCGACCTGCCCGGCATGCTGCGGCGCGAGGAGGTGGTGGCCTACTACCTGGAGCGCACCGGGCTGAAGCCCGCCAACTGGACCTTCTACGAGGTCTACGGCGTCTTCCGGCTCGCGGTCATCGTCCAGCAGATCTACTACCGCTATCACCACAAGCAGACGCGCAATCCGGCGTTCAAGAACTACTGGCTCATCGCGAACTACCTCGCGTTCCGCTGCCGGCAGCTCATCAAGAAGGCGGGGGGCTGATGGGTGTCGTCTATCTGGTACGCCATGGGCAGGCGTCCTTCGGCGCGGCGGACTACGACAAGCTGTCGGACGTCGGCCTGGAGCAGGCGCGCGTGCTGGGAGCGTCCCTGCGCTCGCGCCTGGCGAACGTGGACGCGGTGGTGACGGGCACGATGCTGCGTCACCGCGAGACGGCGGACGCGTGCCTCCAGTTGCTCGGACAGGCGTTGGAGCCCCGGCGGGTGGCGGGCTTCAACGAGTTCGACCACGAGGAGGTCGTGGAGCGACACACGCCGCGCTACGCGGACCGGACCGTGCTGCGCGAGGAGCTGCTCACCGCGAAGGACCCGCGCCGCGCCTACCAGGAGCTGTTCACCCAGTCCGTCGCGCGCTGGGTCGCGGGGGGGCACGACGGCGAGTACAAGGAGTCCTGGTCCGCCTTCAAGGTGCGCTGCCTGGAGGCGATGGACGCGCTGATTGCCTCGCTGGGGGCGTCGAAGACGGCGCTGGTGTTCACCTCCGGCGGTCCCATCACGGCCATCAGCCAGGACCTGCTGGGCATCCCGGACGCGCATGCGTTCCGGACGAACTGGACGCTCGCCAACTGTGGGGTCACCAAGGTGATCTACAGCGAACGGGGCCGCTATCTGTCCACCCTCAACGAGCACGGCCACTTCGAGGGCGTGCACCGGGCGCTCATCACCTACCGCTGACGGGCGGGGCTCGCGTAGCGTGGGCCCATGACGCGGTGCCTGCTCAACATCGACCTGGGGGAGCTGCCCGGGGAGGACGAACAGCTCTACGCGCTCGCCCACCTGGCGAACATCGCCTGCGGCGGGCACGCGGGCGATGCGGACTCCATGCGGCGGGCCCTGGAGCTGTGCGAGCGCCATGGCACCCTGGCGGGCGCGCATCCGTCCTTCGTGGACCGCGAGGGCTTTGGCCGCAAGGCCCTGGACGTGGCCCCGGAGGTGCTGCGCGCGCAGGTGGCGGAGCAGTGCGCGCGGTTGGTGTCGCTGGCCCGCGAGCGCGGTGTGCCGGTGCGGCACGCGAAGCCCCATGGCGCGCTGTACCACTCGGCCAACAAGTCCCCCGAGCTGGCGCGGGCGGTGGTGGAGGGCGTGGTGGAGGCGCTGGGAACGGACGTCACGCTCGTGGGTCCCGGGACGGGCGCGTTGAGGGATGCGGCCCGGGCGGCGGGGCTGGGGTATGCGCGAGAGGGCTTCGCGGACCGGGGCACGCTTCCAGACGGCTCGTTGATTCCGCGCGGTCAACCCGGCGCGGTGCTGACCGACGTGGCGCGCGCCCGGGAGAACACGGTGCGGCTGGCCACGAGCGGCACGGTGGACACGCTGTGCGTGCACGGCGACACGCCGGGGGCGGTGACGCTGGCGCGTGAGGTGCGCGCCATGCTGGATGCGCTGGAGCGTCCTCCGGAGCCCCTGGGAGACAGCGCGCTGCGACTGGTGCTGCCGGAGGCGGTGGACCGGCGACAGGCGCGCGAGGCCCTGTGCGCGCTGCCGGGGGTGCTCGATGCGGTCATCACCGAGTCCCATGCCTGCGTGTACTTCGAGCCGGCGACGCCCCCCGAGGCCCCCGCGCTCGTGCTGACGCGGCTGCGCGTGATGCCTGTGACTCCGGTGGAGCGACCGCTGCTGCGCATCCGCGTGCGCTACGACGGCGAGGACCTGCCGAAGGTGGCCGCGCACGCGGGGCTGTCGGTGGAGGAGGTGGTGCGCCGTCACACGGCCCGCGAGTACACGGTGCGCTGCGTGGGGTTCCTGCCGGGCTTCGCGTACCTGGGGGAGGTGGATGCGAGCATCGCCTGTCCCCGGCTGGCCACGCCGCGCACGCGGGTGCCGGCGCTCGCGGTGGGCATCGCCGGGGAGCGCACGGGCGTGTATCCCTTCGCGTCGCCCGGGGGATGGAACCTGGTGGGCACGGCGCTGGACTTCACCGCGTTCGACCCGAAGCACGGCGCCGTGATGCAGTTGGGTGACCGCGTGCGCTTCGAACGGGAGGACCCATGACGGCCTCGATTGAAGTCGTCAGCCTGGGGGCTCCCGTGATGGTGCAGGACGGTGGCCGGCCGGGACACATGCACCACGGCGTTCCTCCGGGCGGCGCGTGGGTGCCGGAGCTGCTCATCGCCGCGAACCGCGCGGTGGGCAATGCCTGGAGCGCCGCGGCGCTGGAGGCCTACGGACGGCTGGAGCTTCGCGCCCGGGGCCGTGACGTGCGCGTGTCCGTGGATGGAGAAGCCGCGCGGCTCCTCGCGGATGGCGACACGCTCACGGTGCCCGCGCCCACCCGGTATGCCGTGCGCTACGTGGCCGTGGACGGCGCACTGTCCGTCCCCGAGGTGCTGGGCGGACGCGGGACGTTGGGAGTGGCCCGGCTGGGAGGATGGGAGGGCCGTCCCCTGCGCAAGGGAGACTCCCTTCCACTGGGCCCGCCGGTCTCCGCGGACAGTCCTTCCGAAGCGGACCTCCCGCGCCTCGCGGAGGCCCTGGACCCCACCGCGCCCGTGCGCATCCTCCTGGGCCCGGACACCGCCCGCTTCGGCGACGCGGCCGTGGCGATGCTCCTGGGCAGCACCTTCACCGTGTCGCCCGCCAGCGACCGCGTGGGACAGCGGCTGGACGGACCGCCCGTTCCCCACGGCGACGAGGGCACGGGCACCTCCCGGCCCATGGTGCGCGGCGCCCTCCAGGTGACGCTGTCGGGAACGCCCATCGTCCTGGGTCCGGACCATCCGACCACCGGGGGCTACCCGCTCATCGCCGTCGTCATCCGCGCGGACTGGGGCCGCCTGGGTGCCCGCCGGGCCGGGGCTTCCGTGCACTTCCAGGCGGTTTCCGTCGAGGAGGCCCGGGCGGCCTGGAGCCATCGTCCCGCCTGAACGCAACTTCGGGGAGTTTCCGGGTGATACTGGAATCATGGCTCCCCCGAAGATCGCTCCCCGAATCCCGTCCACGCCCCGGCCCTCCGAGCCGGCGGCCCCGCAGCGTGCGCGCAACACGGTGAAGCCCGGGCAGGGCCATCCGGCAGCCTCGCGCTTCGACACCACCCCGTCCGGAAAAACGCCCGTGGCGCTGTCCACGCCCGCTGGCGTGGTGGCGCAGGGCAACCGTCCCGCGCCCGGCAGCTTCCCCAGCCCCGGGGACGTGAGGACCATCGCGGCGATGAAGGACCCGGTGGCCCGCAACCTGGCCATCACCCAGGGCTACCACGACCTGTCCAACGCGATGGGTTCGCTGCTGGGCGAGGAGAACACCAACTGGTCCACCATCGCCTCCTGGGCCTCCAAGCAGGCCGGGGTGAGCATCCGCCAGGAGGACATGCCCAAGGTGTTCGTGGACGCGCTCAAGGGCGGCGGAATCCTGGGCGGCGCGCTGAGCAAGGCGGACGACCTGCTGCGCAAGCTGGGCCTGCCCGCGCTCCCCCTGGGCGCCATCGCGAAGGCCGGCACCGATGCGCTCAACGCCACCAGCCAGGCCGTCGCGGGCGGCAATCACTTCGTCTTCAACGACGTGGGGTTCGAGTTCGCCCGCTTCGTGGAGGCCTTCCAGGGCGACACGGGATACGACGCGGCCAAGGTGGAGCGGTTCGCCGCCAGCATCCCCGCGGACAAGCCCCTGCTGCGTGAGGCATTCAGTCACTACGCCGAGGCCATGTTCGAGAAGGACCCGAACAAGAAGGCCGAGCTGGTGCTGCTGGGCAACACCCAGGTGGGGCTGCACGAGCAGACCCAGCTCCAGCCCTACATCGAGGGCGCGCTCAACGCGCCGGTGAAGGACGTCTTCCGCAAGATCCTGAAGCAGTCCGTCGAAGCAGGCGCCAACGCCCTGCCCTTCCCCGCGAACCTCGCCGCGAAGGCCGCCATCAAGGCGGGCGTGGTGGACGCGGCCCTGAACCCGCTGGTGGATCAGCTGGCGACGGTGTTCCGCGCCGCCGTCACCGAGAACATGATGCGGCTGACGCTGCCCGGTGGCGCGCTGAAGCTGGGCAACGACCTGCCGCCGCCCAAGGGCATGGAGGACGTGCTCTTCCCGCCGCACCTGCGCACGATTGAAAACCCCGAGCTGCGCGCGCTGCTGGGGCGCCTGGACCGGACGCCCGACAGCCTCCACGGCACCGCCGCGAAGGACTGGAGCAAGCTGGACCAGCGCATGAACTTCGTCGTGGACCTCATGCGCTCGCGTCAGGCGGATTCGCAGCTGTTCGGTTCGCCCCTGGGCAAGGAGGGCCACTACCCGGTGCCCACCCCGTCCCGCCCGGCCACACCCGCGGTGGCGTAGGCCCCGGT
>NZ_RAWI01000401.1 GCF_003612125.1 Corallococcus praedator | reverse complement strand
GGAGGCGTCACGGGGCGCGGCGGCGTGGCGCCGGGGCGCACCGTGGGACGCGTGACGGCCTGGGGACGCGCGACGGTGGGGCGCTCGGCCGGCAGGCGGCCCGGCTCCACGTCGCCCATGTCCACGCGGCCGCGGAAGCTGGCGCCGTCCACGATGATGACGCGGGGGGCGCGGATGTCGCCCACCATGCGGCCTTCGCGGGTCAGCTCCACGCTTTCGGTGGCGTTGATGTTGCCCACCACCACGCCGCTGACGATGGCGTTCTTCACCGCCACGTTGGCCTTCACCACGCCCGAGGGCTCCACGATGAGGGTGCGGCTGAGGGTCAGCTCACCCTCGACGCGCCCGCGGACCGTGAGGTCCTCGTCACCCGTGAGACGACCGCTGATGAGGATGGAAGGCCCCACCACGGTGTTGTCCACGGCATTGTCTGCGAGCTCCTTGGCGGTGGCCACGGATCAGCGCTCCTTCATGTCCATGTCGACGTTGCCCTTGAAGGAGGCTCCGTCGGCGATGAGGATTCGCGGGGCCTTGATGTCGCCCACCACGCGGCAGTCCGTCTTGAGCTCCACCTTGTCGCTGGCGACGATGTTGCCCGTCACCCGGCCGGCGATCTCCACGTTCTGCGTGTCGATGTCCGCCTCGACGACGCCGGAGCCCTCCACGTAGAGGCTCTCCTTGAGGGAGATCTTCCCCTTCACGGTGCCCTGGATGACCAGGACCTCGTCACCGGAAATCTCCCCGTCGATGACGATGCTCGAACCAATGACCGTATTCGCCATGAGTGTTGTCCGCCTTCTCGAAGCTTGCGCCTGGGGGGTCCGTGGGACGGACCCCGGTGGATGCTAGATGTCGTCCGGCAACTTCACGTCCATCTCGATGGAGCCGTTGAACACGGCCCCATCCTCGATGACGACGCGCGGGGCCTTGATGTCGCCCGCGACCTTCGCCGAGGCATTGATGGCCACACGGGTCGACGCGTCGATGTTGCCGCTCGCCTCACCGTTGATGGTCAGTTCCTCGGCGCGGATGTCCGCCTGCACCTTGCCGGTGCCCTCGATGGTCAGGTGGTTCTTCAGGGCGATCTGCCCCTCCACGCGTCCCTCGATGACCAGGTCTCCTCCGCCCGTGAGGTTGCCCCTGATGACGATGCCCTTGCCAATGATGCCCGTTTCACCCTGTGCCATGAGGTGATCCTCGCCAGCGCCTGCTCCGTATGGGAGCGGGGCGACCTGATTATGTCAGAGATGCGCGGAGATCCAGCCGGAGATGTCCTGGAACACCGTCGAGCGATCCCGTTCGTTGAGCGGCTCGTGCCGCATGCCGGGGTACTCCTTGAACTTCTTGTCCGCCGTCCCCGCCACTTCGAAGAAAGCCCGCGACGCCGCGGGCAGCGCCACCCCGTCGTCCTGTCCGCACAGCACGAACAGCGGCACTTGAATCTTCGGCGCCAGAAGCAGCGTCTTCGCCTGGGCCAGCGTGGATTCCACGAACCAGCGTGGCGTGGCGAAGGGGACGTACAGCGGGTCCTCGCCGACCGCCTTCTGGATGTCGGGGTCGGTGCTGAGCATGTCCGGGGTGAGGCCGGAGCTGACGCGCAGCCACGGGACCATGGTGCCCACCATGCGGGCGGCGAAGACCTTCACCGCGGGGGGGGTGATGGCCAGCTTGAGGTAGGGCGCGGAGAGGATGGCGCCGGAGAGTCCCTCCATCCCCCTGGCCATCGCGTGCACCGCCATCAGTCCGCCGTGGCTGTGGCCCAGCAGGAAGATCTTCTGGGTGCCGGCGGAGGCGCGCACGCGCTGCCAGAAGCTGTCCAGGTCGTCCAGGAACTCGGGCCACTTGCTGGCGTAGGCGCGGCGTCCGTCGGCGCGGCCGTGGCCCCGGTAGTCGAAGCCGTGCACCGCGTAGCCGTCCTGCACCAGCGCGTCGATGACGGGCCGGTAGCGGCCGATGTGGTCCCCGTAGCCGTGGACGATGGCGACATGCGCGCGCGGAGTTCCCGCGTCCGGCAGGTCCAGCGTCCAGAACAGCCGGGTGTTGTCCTTGCCGGTGAAGAAGCCTTCGTCGTGGCGGGCCATGGGTGCCGGGACCTTAGCGGCCCGGCGCTGGCGAGGGTAGCGCCTTCAACTTGCGCTCCAACGCCGTGCGCTGACCGGCGGGCTCGGCGGCCTCCGGCTCCAGGGTGAGGACATCCAGCGCGCGCTTCCAGGACGCGGCGGCATCCGAGGCGCGGGCGGCCTTGAGGTAGGCATCCCCCAGGTGCTCCAGGATGGCGGGTTCGTCCGGGGCCAGCTCCACCGCGCGCTCCAGCAGCTCCACCGCCTTGCGTGCCTCGCCGCGCTGGAAATAGACCCAACCCAGCGAGTCCACGTACGCCGCGCTGTCGGGCCTCAGCGCCAGCGCGCGCCGCACCAGCCGCTCCGCCTCGTCCAGGTCCCGGCCATGCTGCGCCAGCAGGTAGCCGATGAAGTTCATGGCCGCCGAGTGCTCCGGCGCCACCGCCAGCACCATCCGCATCCGCGACAGCGCCCCGGCCACGTCCCCCTGGCGGTCCAGCGCGGCGCCCAGGGAGAAGAGCAGGTCCTGATCCTTCGGTGAGCGGGCGACGGCGTCGCGCAGGAGCGTGAGCGCCTCCGCGGGGCGGCCCTGGCGCTCCAGCAGGGCGGCCAGCGCCTCGTACGCCATCGCGGCCCCCTCCCCTCCCAGGGCCTCGCGCAGCACGCCTTCCGCCTTCGCCGCCGAGCCGCTGCGCTCCAGCGCCCGGGCATGGGCGACGCGCAGCTCCAGGTCCTCCGGCGTCTCCTTCACGGCGGCGCGGTAGAGCACCAGCGCCCGGGCGTGGTCACCCGCCAGCGACAGGCAGCGGGCCCGGCGCACGCGGGCGTCGAGGAACACCTCCGCATTGGGGGGCACGTCCGCGAAGGCCGTGGCGGCGGTGGAGAAGCGGCGCATCCGTTCGGCGACGAGGCCCGCGTAGTACGCCAGCCGGGGCTCGTCCGGCGCGTCCTTCCGGGCGGCGTCCAGCACGGCCTCCGCGGCGGCGGACTCGTGCGCGGACAGGTAGCTGAAGGCCACCCGCACCGCCAGCTCCGGCGAGGACGACAGCGACAGCAGCCGGTCGAAGTACGCCCGGGCCCGCGTCACCGAACCGCTCTTGAGCGCGGCGCGGCCCGCCGACAGCAGCACCTCGCGGCTGTCCGGATCCGCCTCCAGCGCGCGCGCGAGCGCGTCCTCTGCCTCCTTCGCCCTCCCCGCCTCCTCGTACATGCGGGCGAGCGTGGACCACACCTCCACGTCCCCCGGGTCCCGCTCGGCGGCCTTCGTGAGCAGCCGTTCGGCACGGGCGGTGTCGCCGCGTTCGGCCAGCGCCAGCCCCAGCCGTCGGTAGCCGGAGGCCTCTCCGGGCAACGCGTGCGCGAGCGCCTCCACCACCTTCACCGCTTCGTCCGGCGCCTTCGCGTCCAGGTGGAGCTGCGACAGCACCAGGTACGCTTCCGGGTCGCGCGGGCGCAGCGTCATCGCGCGGCGCAGGTGCTGGCGGGCGCGGGTGAGGCGGCCGGACTCCATCAGCACCCGGCCCAGGAGCACGTGCGCGGGGTAGTACGCGGGGGACTTCTCCACGGCCCGGCGCAGCTCGCGCTCGGCGCGGTCCAGGTCGCCCAGGCGGGCGTACTCCTCGCCCAGTTGGGTGAGCAGGCGCGGGTTGCCATCGTCGGTGGCGAGCGCCAGTCGCAGCTCGTCCACCGCGCCCCGGTGGTTGCCCTCCAGGTGCAGCAGGCGCGACTGGAGGTAGTGCGCGTAGCTGGCGGACGACGCGGCGGGGTCGTCGTGCGCGGCGGAGTCCATCGCCTCGCGCATCGCCTCCGGGTCGACGTGGGGGGCCGGGGCCTTCTTCGCCGGAGCCTTCGCCAGCGGCGCCTGGGACGCAGCGGCACCCGCGCCCCCGGTGGCCAGGGCGAGGCACAGCACGGCGGCACGGCTGAGGAACGGGAGCTTGCGCACGCGGAAGCCCAGTGTAGCGCGGTGCGCCCCCTTTTTCCCGCGCTCAGGGGGCGCGGCCGGAACTAGAGGTGCTCGGGCGGCGGCGCGCCCAGCTTCTCCAGCAGCTTCTCCACCGGGTCGCTGTCCTGGCTGACGTCCGCCAGGGCGGCGCGGTATTCGATGGAGGTCACCTTCTCCACGTCCGGCATCAGGCGGTTGATGACCGTGCGCGCGGCGTCCGCGTTGCACTCGGGCAGCACCACCGCGAAGACGCCCTGCCCCAGGTGGGCGATGGCATCCGGGTGTCGCACCCGCTTGCGCATCACGTCCGCCATGTTGGAGGGCAGCGCTTCCAGGTTGCGGTCGGGCCGGAGCACCGCCAGCGTGAGCGAGCGGTGGTAGCGCCGGCTGCGGGCCACCTCCTGCTCCAGCCGCAGGAGCAGCCCGCGCCGGTCGTGCAGCCCCGTCGCCGGATCGCTTCCGGTGCGCTTCTGGAGGGGGGCGGACTTGTCCTGCTGGTCCTTCTCACCCTGGCGCAGCTTGAGGGCCCGCTCCGTGCGGTTGAGCAGCTCCACCGCGTTGAAGGGCTTGGCCATGTAGTCCACCGCGCCCAGGTTGAGCGCGCGGACCTTGTCGGCCACGCCCTGGTGGGCGGACAGCAGGATGACGGGGATGTGCGCCGTGTCCGACGAGGACTTGAGCGCCATGGCCGCGTCCAACCCGTCCAGCTTGGGCAGGAACACGTCCATCACCACCAGGTCCGGACGGGACGCGCGCGCCTTCGCCAGGCCCTCCGCGCCGTCGCGCGCCACCTCCACGCGGTACTTGGAGCGCAGCACCTCCGACAGCACCGCGGCGATTTCGGGCTCGTCCTCCACCACCAGCACGCGCGGCTGCTCGGGCGCGGCGCCGGGCGCGGGCTGCGGCCGGGGGTTGCGCGCGGCCTCCTGCGCCAGCGGCAGCGTGAAGACGAAGGTGCAGCCGCCGTCGGCCGGGCTCTCCGCCCAGATTTCGCCGCCGTGCAGCTCCACGAACTCCTTGCAGATGGCCAGCCCCAGCCCCGTGCCCTTGGGCCCGTGGCGGTAGCGGTCGAACACGAGGTGCAGCTCGTCCGGGGGGATGCCGACGCCGTTGTCGCTCACCATCACCCGCACCGCGTCGCCGTCCGGCCGCGACAGCCGCTGCGTGCGCACCACCACCTCGCCCTGCGTGTCGCTCGCGTGCTGGATGGCGTTGCTGATGAGGTTCTGCAGCACCTCGTGCAGCTTCACCTCGTCGCCAATCAGCATCAGGCTGTCGGGGCACTCGGAGCGCAGCGCCACGGTCTTCTCCGCGGCGAGGATCTCCAGCTCCCCCACCGCGTCACGGCACAGCTGCGCCACGTCCAGGACGCGCGGCTCGATGGACAGCCGCGCCGCCTCGCCCTTGCCCTTCTCCAGCAGGGACTCGACCAGGGTGAGGATCTTCCGGCCCTGGCGGATCATCGCCTCCGCGGACTGCTTCTGCTGCGTCTCCAGCGGGCCTTCGAGCAGCAGCCGGCCATGGCCCAGGAGCACCTGGAGGGGCGCGCGCAGGTCGTGGCTGCACACCGCGATGATCTCATCCTTGAGGCGATTCAACTCCTTCAGGCGGCGGTTGGCGTCGTTGAGCTCGCGGTAGCGCTCCACGTACGCCAGCTCCAGGTCCTCGCGCTTCTTCTTCACCGCCGTGTGCAGGCGCGCGTTGCGGATGGAGTTGGCGAGCACGCCCGCCACCGCCTGCGCGAACTCCTGCTCGTCGCGGCCAATGGACGCATCGCCCCGCGACACGCGCAGGAAGAGCGCGCCCAGGAGGTCGTCCTGGCAGATGAGCGGCTGCACCAGGATGGACTTCACGCCCTGGGGCAAAAGCGACGTGCGCACCTCCGCCATCAGCGGGTCTCGCTGCGCCTCTTCAATCAGCACCGGCTGCCGCGTCTCCAGCGCGCGGCGCAGCTCCGGGTAGCGCGCCACCTCGATGTCCAGTTGGACGAGGCTCGGGTCCTCCTGCGTCGCGACGACCGTGGCCGTGCGCGCGTGGCTGCCCTCCACCAGCACCACCGAGCAGCGGTCCGTGCCGGTGACCTGGCCCACCTTCTCCACCGCGATGCGGAGGATCTCCTCCAGCTCCAGCGAGCTGGTCGCCGCCTGGGTGATCTCCAGCAGCATCCCCATGCGCAGGCGGATGCGCTCCTCGCGCTCCTTCAGACGCCAGGCGCGCAGGGCCGACTCCAGCCGGGGCACCAGTTCGTCCGCGCCGCGCACGAAGTCATCCACCGCCAGCCGCTTGAAGGCCTCCGCCGAGCGCGCGCGGCCCTGGTCCACCAGCACCGGCAGCCGGTTGAGCTTGTCCACCTTGCGCACCGTCTCCAGCAGCTCGGCCGCCCTCTTGGCCGTCACCGACAGGAGCACCACCTCCGGCTGGAGCTGGTCCACCATCTCCGCCAGTCCGCTCTCCCGCTCGGTGGTGCCGCACTGGTAGCCGCTCGCCGTCAGGCGCTCCACCAGCGCGTCGCCCGCGGCCTTCGCCGCCAGCACCAGCACCCGCCCCCGCTGCTCCGACGACAACATCTCGATCCTCACGGCACGCCTCCGCCCCGCCCAGACAGGGAACGACACTGCGAAAGCCCGTTGGGTGCGTAAGGGGTCATGGTCGATTCTGGATCATGCCGTCTAACCCGTCCGTGAGCCAGCAGATGGACGGGCCTCTTCCGAGGGAGAGGGGTGAGAGAAGGGGCGCGACGTATACCTCGGCCCGACGTCAACGCCCCGGATTCCGCGCTTGCATGACATTCGGATGACCTCGAAATACCGGGGCCGCCTTCCCTCGGGGAGTGGGAATCGGGACCTCTCCGGAACGCCATGGCTGTGACTTTCTTCCCTCACCGCCCTTTGCCTGCCCGCTCGAAGGCAGGGGCAGCAGGCACGGAAGACCCGGCGGGTCGGGACCTGGCGAGCAACCGGCCGGGGTGGTGGCGGGACCCCTTCCAGCGGCGTCGCGATCAGGAATGGGGCCGGGAAGCCCCTTTCCGGGGCGGGAGGCGGGCCCCGGGTCCCGCCCGAGGCCGCCCGAGCACGGTAGAGTGCGCCCCCATGCACCTCGAACTACCGCGTCTGTCCGCGTCGCGGGCGGCCTTCCTGGCCTCGCTCGCCATCTCCGCCCTGTCCGCCTGTGGCGGTGACCCGAAGCCACCGCCCATCCCGGATCCCCCGGTAGTGACCCTGACAATCACCGAGGCGAACGCGGCGCCCAAGGTGAAGATCCGGCTGCTCGTCTCCGGGTGTGACCCGGTGGCGCAGACGGAGATCTACGACCGGGAGGTGTTCCTCAAGACGGTCCCCTACACCAGCGGCTCCATGGACTTCGAGCTGGCCGCGAACGAGCTCAAGTACACGTCGGGCCTCGCCGCGACGCTGGCGCTCCACGCGAAGGTCACCTGCTCGGACGGGCGCTCCAACGTGTCGCAGCCCCAGGCCGCCACCTTCTTGCCGGTGACGAAGGTGGTGAAGGACCCGGACCCCAACGGCCAGGTGGTCACGGACTTCTTCGTCGCCGAAGGCAATGGCACGGGCGTGAACTTCATCGGGTGTGGCAACCCCACCACGGGCGTCGGCACCCTGTTCCGCGTGGATGCCAACGGGGCCCTGCAGCAGAGCGTGGCCATGGGCGTGCCGTGCAATGCGTCCACGGTCTACACGGACCTGCACCCCACGACGAACAAGCGGTGGGTCTGGACGCCCGGCGCGAGGGCGGTGGCGGTCCACCAGAACTTCACGATCAGCGGCACGTCGAAGCCGACGATCTTCCTGTCCAGCCTGTCCATGATGAACAACGGCGACGCACTCATCGCCGATGACGACAACATCGTGTACCGGCTGCCGCATGACTCCGGCATCGGCGCTCCGAAGTGGACCTTCGCATCGCAGTGGCCGCTCGTCGCGCCGCCCCTCCAGAAGGGCTCGGACGTGCTCGTGGCGTTCATGAAGCAGCCGGAGGTCACCACGTCCAAGGTGCTGCAGATCGTCGTCGCGCGGCTGGACGCCAACGGCACCGGAGACCTGGTGCCCGTGAGCGAGCGCGCCATCTTGAACTACAACGGCGACTTCGGTTCGCCGCCGCTCGCGTCATTCAGCCCGGATGGCACGGTCCTCTACCTGGCCTTCCCCCTGGGCAACAACCAGTCGAGCATCCAGGCCTGCCGGGTGGACGTGACGGGCTGCGAGGGCTCCGGGCTCAAGTGGAACAGCCCCGCCCTGCCCGTCCCGCTCCAGTTCGTC
>NZ_RAWI01000400.1 GCF_003612125.1 Corallococcus praedator | reverse complement strand
AATTGGTGGTGTGCTACCCGGGGGGCGCGCGGGAGACCTTCAAACGCAGCCAGGGCCGCTACCGCCTGCGCTGGGAGCGCACGCTGGGGTTCGTCCGGCTGGCCATGAAGGCCGGGGTGCCGGTGGTGCCCTTCGCCGGCTTCGGCGTGGATGACACCTTCTTCTGGCCTCCGGGCGAGGACCGGCTGGGCTGGCGACTGGCCCGGGAGGAGAAGTACCGCGTGCCGCTGGTGATGGGTTTGGGGCCCCTGCCGCTGCCCGTGCAGCTCACCTTCGCCGTGGGGGAGCCCCACGAGCCCCCGCCGACGGGGGCGTCGGAGTCGCGCATCCAGGCCTTCCGTGACAGGGTGGCCGCCAGCGTCCGCCGCCTGCTATTGAGGGCCTGCCATGCTTGATGCCGCCTCCGCCGGGCCCCCCCGGCCTCGCACGCCGCCCCTGGTGCCGGATGTGGAAGACATCCAGCGGGGATATGACCAACTCCTGTGCGAGGAGCGCAGCGTCCGGGGCACGCCGGTGCGGCTGTTCACCTTCCCGCGCGGCAGCACGGATGTGTCACGCACGGTGGTGTGTCTTCCGGGCCTGGGTGCCAGCGGGCGGTCCTTCGCGCCCATGGAGCCGCTGTCGCAAGCGTACCGGCTGCTCTTGTGGACGCCGCCGCTCAAGACGCCCGCGACCCATACGCCGTTGCAGTGGAACCTGTCGGTGCTCAACCACCCGGAGGCCCTGCTGCCGGAGCGCTTCGCGCTGCTGGGGTCCTCCTACGGCAGCCTGGTGTCCATCGCGTATGCGCTGGAGCACCCGGAGCGGGTGAAGGCGCTGGTGCTGGTGTCGCCGGTGGCCAGCGTGCACCGGGTGCGGCGGCTGGCGCTGACGCTGTCCACGCTGGTGCGGGCGCCCCGGCCCCTGGCGTATGTCTTCGCGCCCACCGTGGCGCGGGTGCTGGGAGGCCGGTGGCTGCCCGCGGAGGGACGGGCGGAGATCGTCCGCGAGGCCCGGCGGCTGTCGTCGATGGAGCTGCTCCGGAGGCTGCGCGACATCCTGGCCGCGGACTTCCTGCACCGGCTGGGGGAGCTGCGGGTGCCCACGCTCATCATCGAGGGCGGACGCGACCTGCTGGTGCCTCCGTCGGCGGCGAGGAACGTGGCGGCGCACGTGCCCGGCGCGCGGATGGAGTTTCTTCCGACGGCCAGTCACCTGCCGTACATGAGCCATCCGGAAGCGTTCAATGCCCGCGTGTCGGACTTCCTCGCGCGGCACCCGGACTGAGCAGTCGTTATCTCTTCATGCGGGAGATGACACCTGCATGACGACCGCCGCCGACCACCTGTCCCGCTCCGCCCTGCTGTTCCTGTCGCGCCAGTCCAACCTGAAGGACGTGGCCACGCGGCTCAAACCCTTCCGCGAGCTGGCCTCGCGCTTCATCGCCGGCGAGACGCTGGAGGAGGCGGTGGACGCGGTGAAGGCGCTGACGGAGCGCGGGCTGATGGCCAGCTTCGACCACCTCAACGAGGCGGTGCGCACGCCCCAGGAGACGCGCGACGAGGTGCGGCACTATCAAAGGCTGCTCGCGCGCATCGACCAGGTGGGCGTGAAGGCCAACGTGTCGCTGAAGCTCACGCAGTGCGGCCTGTTGTTCGACAAGGGCCTGGCGCTCCAGAACGCGCGCGCGGTGGTGGCGGACGCGGCGGCGCGCGACTCGTTCGTGCGCGTGGACATGGAGGAGAGCGCCGTCACGCAGGCGACCCTGGACATCGTCAGGGATTTGCACGCGGAGTTCGGGGAGCCGCACGTGGGCGCCGTGCTCCAGAGCTACCTGCGCCGCACGGAGGCGGACGCGAAGGCCCTGTGCGCCGAACGCATCCGCATCCGGCTGTGCAAGGGCGCCTACCTGGAGGGTCCGCAGGTGGCCTTCCCGGACAAGAAGGACGTGGACGCCAACTTCGTGCGCTGCATGCGCATCCTGTTGGACAGCGGCGTGTATCACGGTATCGCCACCCATGATGAGCGGATGATTGACGCCACGCTCGCGCACGCGGCCCGTCAGGGTCTGCCGCGCGGGGCCTTTGAATTCCAGATGCTGTATGGCATCCGGCGCGACCTGCAGGAGCGGTTGGTGAAGGACGGGTTCCCGGTGCGTGTCTATGTCCCGTATGGGAAGCACTGGTACCCGTATTTCATGCGACGGCTGGCGGAGCGCCCGGCCAACCTGTGGTTCGTGATGCGCAACCTGATGAAGGGATAGACCCCCAGGGCCCCCTCTCGCACCGGGGGCCGTGGATACCTTCACGGACATGAAGAACCGATTCGCCGCCGCGGTCGTCGCCGGGGCCCTGGGGGGTGGGGTGCTGCGGGCGCTGGTGTCCGTGCGAAACCCCGCCCTGGGCCATCCACCGCCCTATGCGGCCCGCCGCATCGCGCACCGGCTGGTGAGCCGCTTCCTGCGCCGGGACCTGAGCAAACAGGAGGCGCGGGACTGGGCCTGGACGATGCGCGCCGTCTACGGCCCCATGCTGGGGCTGGCCTGGAGCGTGGCACGGCCCTCCGTGGCGCGGTGGCCGCTGGTGCCTCGGGGGCTGCTGCTGGGCCTGGGCGTGCTGGCGTTCGAGCACCTGGCGTTTCCGCTCCTCCGGGCCACCGCCCCGATGAACACCTGGACGGGTGAGGAGCACGCCTGGCTGGTGGCGCAGACGGCCGTGTTCGGCGTGGCGACGGAGGCGTCGCTGCGCGCGCTCGCGACGCGGTGAGGGGTGTCAGGGCCTGGGCGGCTTCGTCGGACCCGCCTTGCGGCCGAAGGGGTGACGGCGCTGGCGGGTCGGTTCGTGGGCGGTGTCCGGGCGTCCCTCCGCCAGCCAGGCGATGGCGTGGGCGGAGCTGGGGATGGTGAGCATCAGGAACGCGGCGACGAGCAGGCCCCGGAGGATGAGCTTCGCATCGCCGGTGGCGAGCGTGGCGCCCAGGACCACCAGCACCGCGCCGAAGGGCACCGCGCCCGCGGCGTGCACCCGCGTGAGCACCGACGGCAACCGGTACATGCCGATGATGGCCCCGGTGATGAAGAGCAGGCCCAGCGCCACCAGCGCGTCGGCGCCCCATTGCAGGAGGGCGGAGAGCATCAGCGCTCCTCCTCATCATTGCGGAAGGCGCGGCCGTGGTGCAGGAAGCGCGCGCCGGCCACGGTCTGCACGAAGGACAGCAGCGCGAGCACCAGCGCCGCGTCCAGGTAGCCGGCCTCGCCGCGCGTGGCACCGTACAGCGCCAGCACCGCGCAGATGACCAGGCCCAGGGTGTCCACCGCCATCAGCACGTCGGCGGCGGAGCGCTGTCGCGACGCCAGCAGCACCAGCGTGCCCAGCAGGCCCACCATCCAGAGGATGGCCAGGGTGAAGAAGGTCTCGTGCACCGTGCCCTCCCTTACGGAAACACCGCGCGCTGGTAGCGCTGGTAGAAGTTCTCCTGCTGCCGGCGCAGCTTGTCCGGATCCGAGGCGTCCAGCGCATGCATGCGCATCACCCGGCGCCCCCAATCCAGCTCCAGCAGCACCGTGCCCGGGGCCAGGGACATCACCCACGAGGACACCTGCACGCCTCGCGCGGTGCGCTCGCCCATGGGCACGTCCACCACGCCCGCGTGCTCCGCGCGGCCGTGGTGTCCGAAGACGACGCCCAGCACCTGCGCGCAGCTGCGCACCACCAGCACCCCCAGCGCCCAGCCGAAGCGCGGCAGGTGCAGCAGGCGCCGCCAGCGCACGCGCCCGCTGACGGCGGGGGGCAGGCCCGCCAGCGGGAACAGGCGCATCACGCCCGCGGACAGCACGGCGCCCACCGCGAGGTCCACCGGATGGAAGCTGCCCACCATCACCGCGTACAGCAGCGCCAGGGCCAGCACCTGCACGACGGCGCGGTGGCTCATGGCAATACCCCCAGCCCCGCGATGGCATCGCGCCCCGCGCGCAGCAGGGGCTCCGGCCAGAGGCCCGTGGCGACGAGCGCCAGGGACAGCGCGAACACCACCGCCCCCGTGCCCCGGTGCAGGGCCGCGCCCTCGCGCAGCCACTGTTCTCGCTGGTAGGCCCGGAACAGCGCCAGCAGCGACAGGATGCTCGCCAGCACCACCAGCCCCGCGAGCCACGAGTGGCCCCGCTCCAGCGCCGCCCTCAGGAGCCACGCCTTCGACCAGAAGCCCGCCGTGGGCGGCACGCCCGCCGTGCTGAAGGCCGCCACCGAATAGGCCCTCCGCGCGCGCTCGCCGCCCCGGTCCTGCGCGAGGAACAGCGCCGTCTTGTCCACCGAACCCGCCAGCGCCAGCGCCACCGCCGCGGACAGTCCCTCCCGTCCCCCCAGCCCCAGGGCCGCGATGATGAGCCCCGCCTGCGTGATGGACGCGTACGCCAGCACCTCGCGCGTGTCGCGCCGGGAGAGCGCCAGCACGGAGCCGTAGAGGATGCTCGACGCGCCCAATATCTCCAGCAGCGGACGGGCGCGCTCCAGCACGTGCGGCATCACGTCCGCGCCGAAGCGCAGCAGGCCATAGCTGCCGATGTTCGCCAGCGCCCCCGCGAGCAGCGCCGCCACCGTGGGGCCCGCGTCCCGGTACACGGCCGGCGCCCAGAAGTGGAATGGGAAGAAGCCCAGCTTCACACCGAACGCGCACAGCAGTAGCGTCCCCGGGACGTCCAGCGCATACGGCGCTCCCGCCTGTCCCCACGCGACGATGGACTGCATGTCCAGCGTGCCCGTCGTCAGGTACAGCATCACCACGGCGGTGAGGAACAGCGTGGAGCCCATCAGGTTCACCACCACGAAGGTGAACGCGGCGCGCAGGTTCCGGGCCTTCTCGCCGTAGGACGCCAGCGCGAACGCGGCCGTCATCGCCAGCTCGAAGAAGACGTAGAAGTTGAACGCGTCGGACGTGAAGAACACGCCCGTGAGGCCCGCGCCCAGGAAGACCACCAGCGAGGGGAAGCTGCGCGACGTGATGCCCCCCGCGACGTGCTCGTACACGAGCGTGCCCAGCAACACCGCCGTGGACACCAGCGCGTACACGATGGACAGCGGATCCGCGCGCATCCGGATGCCCACGCCCACCGGCCAGTCCCCGGTGACGAACTCGGGCGGGTGCGCGCTCCAGGCCTGGGGCAGCAGCAGCGCCGTGCACACCAGCGTCGCCGCGAGGCTCGCGATGCCCAGCCACGCCACCCACGCGCGCCGGCCGTCCATGAAGGCCAGCACGCAGGCCATCACCCACGGCAGGAGCAGCGGTCCCCAGAGCGGCATCAAGGGCCCCCCCTCTCCGTGTCGTGCACGCGCTTCACTTCCGCTTCCACCAGCCGGTCCGTGCGCAGCGAACCGTGCGCGCGCTGCGTGCGGTGCACCAGCGTGAGCAAGAGCGCGGACACCGCGAAGCCGATGACGATGGCCGTGAGCGCCAGCGACTGGAGCACCGGATCCGTCACCGGCCAGCCCTGCTGCACGTTCACCGCCTCGCCGCGCTCCGGGAACGAACCCGCCAGGATGAGCAGCACGCTGGAGTTGGTGATGAGCACCGTGCCGCACGCCACGCGCACCAGCTCGCGCTCCAGCACCAGGCGCACGCCACACGCGAACAACAGGCCCACCACCAGGGACGCGATGAGGATCATGGCCCTTCGTCCCCTCCGTGCGCCGTGCTGAGCGCGAAGCGGTCGATGACCGTCACCACCAGACCGAAGACAATGAGCATCAGCCCCCCTTCGAAGACGAGCGCGGTGTGCAGGTGGAACGCGCCCGCGCCCAGTTCGGGCTGTCCCGGACGGGGGAAGAGGCTCACCGGCGTGTAGCCCGCGAGCACCGGAAGGAACGCGGTGCCCACCACCAGCAAGAGGCCCACGCCCGCGAGCGGCGCCGCGTACCGCACCACCACGTAGCGCCGGGTCTGCTCCCGGCCCGTCACCACGTACTGCAGCAGCACCGCCAGCCCCGCCAGCGCCCCGGCCGGGAAGCCACCGCCCACCTCGCCGCCGCCCTTGAGCCAGAACGACAGCGCGATGATCAACGACGGCCACAGCAGCATGCGCGAAAGGGGCGGAACGAAGGAGCGCATGGGTCAGCCCTTCCCCTTGAGCTTCAGGAGGCTGGTGACGCCCAGGAGCGCGGCCAGCACGACGCTCATCTCCCCCACCGTGTCCAGGCCCCGGAAGTCGGTGAGCACGGCGGCCACGACGTTGGGCGAATGCGCGGCCTCCGCGAGCTTCACCGTCTGGGTCCCCACGCGGTCGGCCTGGAGATGGGACAGGGCGCTCCAGCTCAACAGGAAGCCGCTCACGCCCGCGATGCCGGCGGAGATGCGATCGCGGCCCCGTGGCTTCTGGGCCTCCGCCTGCGCGCGCACCAGCCGGCGGTCGGGCAGCAGCGCCAGCAGGCCCGCGAAGAGCAGCGTGAAGGTGGTCTCCACCAGCACGGAGGTGAGGGCCACGTCGGGCGCGGCGGCGAAGGCGAACACCATGGCCAGGCTGAAGCCCACGCAGGAGATGAGCAGCACCAGCACCAGGTGGTTGCGCGCGCGCAGCGTGGCCAGCGCCGCCGCGGACGCGAAGGCCAGCGCCATCACCAGCGTCACGTCCGCCCAGCCCACGCTGCCCGGGACGAAGCGGTCGCGCAGCGGCGTCACCCACAGCACCGTCATGCCCAGCAGACCCGTGGGCACCAGCACCGACGCCACCCGGTCGCGCAGGTCGCGCACCTCCTTCTCGTGCAGCCACGTGGACAGCCTGTCCAACTGGTGCAGCAGCACCCTGTAGCCTTGCGCGGGCCCGACCTTCGACGTGCCCTCCAGCACGCGCGTAAGGCGCGGTGTCCACGCCAGGCGCGTGGCGAACAGCACCGCGCCCAGGGCCCAGGCCCCCACGGCCAGCAGGTTCTCCGCGCGCGCATCCAGGTGGTACGCGAGCGCCAGCGAGGACGCCTCACCGCGCACCATGGAGGCGGAGGCCGCGGCCCGGGCGGGCGCGACGAGGAGGCCCGGCAAGAAGCCGCCCACCAGCACGGACGCGGCGAGCACCCCCACCGGGACGACGAGCAGTCGCGGCGCGGCGGGCACGTCTTGTCGCGGCCCTCCGAACAGGCCCCACCACAGGCGCAGCGTGTACGCGAGCGTCAGGCCCGCGCCCACGAGCCCCGCCGCCATGAACGCGGGGCCCCTCTCCACGAGCGCGTGGAAGAACACCTCGTCCTTGAAGAATCCCACGGTGAGGGGCAGCGCGGCGAGCCCCGCGGCGGCCACCGCGCTCGCGCCCGCGAGCACGGGCAGCGAGTGGCGCAGGCCACCGACCTCCGACAGCTTCTTCTTGCCCGTCACCTGCGTGATGGCGCCCACGGTGAGGAACAGGGCCGCCTTGCAGGGCGCGTGAGCCGCGACGTAGAGCGGCGCGCCCTCCGAACCCAGCGCCACCAGCACCAGCGCGTAGCCGTACTGCGCGATGGTGGAGTACGCGAGCACGCGCTTGAACGGATCCGCCACCAGGGCCATCAGGCTGCCCACCGTCATGGACAGGAAGCCGATGGCGAGCAGCCCGTCGCGCACGGCCACCGCCGGCGCGAACAGCGGGTAGAGGCGCTGGAGGAGGAAGACGCCCGCGGCCACCATCGCGGCCGAGTGCAGGTACGACGACACCGGCGTGGGCGCGGCCATGGCGCGCGGCAGCCAGAAGTGGAACGGCACCTGGGCGCTCTTGCCCAGCGCGCCCACGGCCAGACACACCAGCGCGCCCGTGGGTGCGGGGTCGTTCGCGGCGCGCTCGAAGACGAGCGGCAGGGAGAAGGTGTCGTACTGGAGCCCCAGCGCCATCGCTCCGGCGAAGAAGACGACGGAGGTGGCGCCGGTGAGCACCAGCGACAGCAGCGCGGCGGCGCGCGACTCCGGGTCTTCGCGGTCGAAGCCGATGAGCAGGTACGAGACGATGGTCGTGAGGTCCAGCGCCACGAACAGCAGCAGCAGGTCATCCACGGTGACGAGCAGCACCATGGCGGCCATGAACGACAGCAGCAGCACCTGGAAGCGCACCTCGTCGCGAGCGGGCCGACCCTCCTCCTCCAGGTGGTGCGGCATGTACGCGCGCGAGTACAGGACCACCACCGCGCCGACGGACAGCGCCATTGCCGCGTAGAGGCCGGACAGGCCATCCCGCGTGAACTCCAACGACAGGCCCCACGTCGGCGCCCAGGGCACCACGAGGCGCGCGGGCCCCAGCGTCAGCTCCCAGCAGAGCGCGACCAGCGCGGCCACGGCACAGGCCGCCCCCACCC
>NZ_RAWI01000003.1 GCF_003612125.1 Corallococcus praedator | reverse complement strand
GTGGCGGTCACCGCTGACGCTGTCTGATGGGCCGGGTCAGACCTCGACCTGGCCCATCAACCACGCCTCCAGTTCGCCCAGCTCCCGCTCCTGTGCCGGATGGCGGGAGCGGGCCTCGGCGACGGCCTGCTGCACCCCGTTGCGGCTGTGCGGCTTGCCGACCAGCGCCGCCTGGAGGTCCTGCACGAGGTCCGGGTAGAGCGCATCCGAGAAGACCTGCGCGCGGGTGATGTGTCCGTTCTCCGCGTCGACGTGGACCTCGAAGAAGCCCCAGGACAGGTACTCCACCATCTGGTGGCTGAAGCGGGGCGCGTTGCCGAAGCGCCAGTCCCAGGACGCGTAGTGCTCGAAGGTGCGCTTGAGCGACGGCTGGCCTTCGAGGAACGACGGCTCCAGCAGCTCCGGCTCCGCGGTCGCCCCGTGGAAGTCGCAGAACGCGCCAATCATCGCCTTCACCAGCGCTTCGTGGGAGGCCTCCGGCCGCAGGTCGCGGATGTTCATCACCCGCGAGCGCACCGACGCGCTGCCCTTGGACTCCAGCTTCTTCGGGTGCGGCGTGAGGTAGTTGGACAGCCGCGTGAGGTCCGCGCCGATGAGGAACGTGCCGTGGTGGAACGCGCGGTCCTTCGTCTCGCGGTACGCGCTGCCGCTGATCTTCCGGGGCCCGTCCTCCAGCGGAATCACCAGGTCGTTGCGCCCGGACGCCTGCGCCTTCACGCCCAGGCGCGACAGCGCGTCCAGGAGGATCGTGATGTTGGCCGTCTTGTTGTAGCCCTCCTTGGCTGACAGGAAGGTGAAGCAGGTGTTGCCCAGGTCGTGGAACACCGCGCCGCCGCCGCTCGTGCGCCGCGCGAGGAAGACCTTGTCCTCCTCCATGCGCGTGAGGTTGCACTCGGACCAGGGGTTCTGGTTGCGCCCGATGACGACCGTGTTGTCGTTGCGCCAGAGGAAGAGCGTCTGCGCGCTGGGGTCCAGCTCGCGGAAGATCCAGTCCTCGGTCGCGAGGTTGAACCAGGGGTTGTACGTCTCCGACAGGAGGATGCGGACGCGCGGTGCTTGAGACATGGCGCGAAGCATAACCGTGCGAGCGCCGTCCTCCAGGGGACATCCGCCAGGGCCCGGGGACGATGGCCTCCCGGGCCGCGTCCCCGGACACTCAACGCCAGTCGGGGTGCGCGGGCGGTATGCGCACCGGGAGGGCCGACCATGCGCGGAGCGTATTCCCTGTCACGTCCCCGGGCGGACGGGCCGGTGGTGCTTTGGGGTGGAGCACTGCCGTCCGGAAGCCTCAAGTACCTGACCTTCGCGCGCTACCTGGCCGCGCTGCCGCCGGGCTCGCGAGGCCTCGTGGAGCTGTCCGGTGCGTCGAGCGCGCTGGCGCTGGACGTCCTGGGCCGCGAGCGGGGCCTGCCCACGGTGGCGCTGACGGACGCGGCCGGTGAGGCGTACCTCCGGGCCCACGGCTTCCAGGGACAGGTGCGCCACGCGGACTCCATGGCGCAGCTGTGGGAGCACGCGCTTGCGTATGAGCGCCAGGGTTGGTGCTGGCCCCGGCAGCTGTCCAACACCGCGCTGGTGGCCTGCGTGGAGTCCTGGGCGTCGGCCCTGAGGGCCCACGTGCGCGAGCGCTTCCCGAAGGTGCGGCGCGTGGTGTGCGGCTTCGGCACCGGCGCGACGCTGGTGGGCCTGACGCGTGTCTTCTCCACCGGGGGCTTCACCGTCACCGGCCTGCAACCCGCGCCAGGCCGGCCCCTGCCGGGCTGGCGCACGTGGGCGCACCAGAACCTGGGCCCGGAGGACCTGTTCTTCGCGCACCACCAGCGCGTGCCCCTGGAGACAGCGGCCCCTGCGTCCGACGGCTTCACCGCGCTCATGGACTGGGCCCGGAAGCAGGCCCGGCCGGAAGAGGTGCTCGTCATCGCGCACAACGCCCGGGAGCCGGTGCCCGCCTCCACGTCCTTCTCCGCCGCCAGCGCGCAGGCCTGAGCGGCGCTACCCGTGCAGTGCCCGGAGCCGCGCCTCCACGGCGGCCACCCCTTCGCGCGGGAAGGCAGGCACGTGGGACAGCTCGCGCGCGCCAAGCCGGAGCAGCGCCCGCGCGAGCCCCGGCGAGTCGCCCTCCTGCGCGCGCGCCAGCTCACGCCCCACGCCCGGGTAGACGCGCTCCACGCGCCGCACCGGATCCAACCCGTCCAGCACTGAAGCCTCTGGCGCGGGGACGTGGCGCGCCAGTAGCAGGCAGAACAGACGCACCGCCTCATCGAGCCGCGACCGTCCACTGAGCACCTCGCCGCGCGTGTGGCGTCCCAGGCCCACCAGCACCTGTGTGAGCCATTGCCCGAACAACCACGCATCGTCCGGCGCCGTGCGCTGGAGCTCCCGCGCTGTTTCCCGAGCACGCTCTTCCAACCGCGCGGCCACGTCACCCCGGTCCAACAACACGCGGTAGCGGTTGACGCGGGCCCAGGACAACTCCTCCAGGTCGAACACCGCGAACTCCAACAGGTGCCCGTCGCGGTAGACGACCTTCACGCCGTGCGCTGTCTCGCGGAAGGCATGTGACACCTCCTCCGCGCGCGGCAACCAACCGCGCTCCTGTCTCAATGTTTCAGCGTGCCCGGGCTCTGCGATGACGAAGAAGTCATGGTCGCTGAAGTCATCCGGCAGGTAGTCCCGCGCCGCCATCGAACCCAGCGCCACGAGCCCCCGGAAACGACCGTCCGCGTCAGCCCTGCGCGTCAACTCCGTGGTGAAGTCCTGGTAGGCCGCGGCGTCCATGGTGCGCTCCTCGGGAAGGCCCCGCATGATGCCAGCTCAACGCAGGGCGTTGGACTGTTGATGCGATGCGTTGGATTGCTATGGCGCAATGCGTCTCATTTTGTGTCGCAATGCGTCGCAGAGGGAGAGGGGACAACCCCCGGCGTCTGGCCTGACCCGGAGATGACATGCTTTGCAGGTAAATCAGGGGCTGGCTTGCTTTTTATCAGTGTCTCGCTTTATGGGCTGATTCGCGGGTCAATCCCTCTGACCGGCCCGCCCTCCCACCAGGAGCCTGTATGCGAAACGCTGTCCGGACCCTTGTTCTGGCCGTCGCGGTTCTTGCCCTCTGGGCGCAGCCTGCCCGTGCAGATACGTACACGCAGACGAAGTACCCCATCGTGCTGGCGCACGGCATGGCGGGTTTCGATTCGCTGTTTGGCGTGCTCGACTATTTCTACGGCATTGAATCCAACCTGACGTCGGGCGGCGCGAAGGTCTACATCACGCACGTTCCGCAGTTCAACACGAGCGAGGCGCGCGGTGAGGCGCTGCTCGCGCAGGTGCAGAACGTGCTCGCGCGCTCCGGCGCGAAGAAGGTGAACCTCATCGGCCACAGCCACGGCGGCCTGGACGTGCGCTACGTGGCGGCGGTGCGGCCGGACCTGGTCGCGTCGGTGACGACGGTGGGCACGCCGCACAAGGGCGCGGACCTGGCGACCTACCTGCGCTCGAACCTGAAGGGCGGCTCGTTCACGGAGAGCGTGCTGGCGTACTTCGCCAACAACCTGGGCATGGTGCTGGGCCTGCTGTCCGGCCACACGCAGCCCCAGGACGCCATTGGCGCGCTGGCGGCGCTGTCCTCGTCGGGCGCGGCCACGTACAACGCCAAGTTCCCGGCGGGTCTGCCCACGTCCTCGTGCGGCACCGGCGCGGCGACGGGCACCCAGGGCCAGCGCTACTACTCCTGGTCCGGCACGGATCCCTTCACCAACGTCTTCGACGCGTCCGACTACGCGCTGAAGCTGTCGTCGTTCTTCTACAGCGAGTCCAACGACGGCCTCGTGGGCCGCTGCAGCTCGCGCTTCGGCTCGGTGATTCGTGACAACTACGACATGAACCACCTGGACGAAGTGAACCAGGTGCTGGGCCTCACGGCGTTCTTCACCGACCCGAAGTCCGTCTTCCGCACCCAGGCGAACCGGCTGAAGACCGCGGGCCTGTAGTCCCTCCAGGAGCATCCCGCCATGAAGAGCCGCGCCGTCATTCTCGTGGTCGCGCTGTGCGCCCTGCTGGCTGCCGGCGTCTTCTCGTGGTGGAAGGTCCGGGCGGAGGACTCGCCCGGGCCCGCCGTACCGCTGACCTCCGTTCCCATCGTCCAGGCCCCCGGCCCGCGCGCGACGCCCGCTGGAGCGCCCGTGGCTGGCGCTGGCGGTGTCCCGACGACGACGTCCCCCGGGGAAGCGCTGCCGCCCCTGCCGGGCTCGCTCCGGGACACCGAGGAAGATGGCGCTGTCTTCGTGGATGCGTCCGGGCACCTGGTGCCGAACCCGGACCTGCTGCGCTTCTTCAACTACTACCTGTCCGCGACGGGCGAGGAGTCCCCGGCGCAAATCCGCGAGCGCATCCTCGCGTCGCTGCGGGCGAAGAAGCTGCCCCCGTCCGCCATGGACGAAGCGGTGCAGGTGCTGGACGACTACCTGGCCTATCTCGAAGCGGCCCGCGCGTTCGGACGGACGCCCTCGGCCGGCGCGATGGACACCGCCGAGCGCCTGGAGGCCCTGCGCAAGCTGCGCCGCGAGCACCTGGGCGGCAGCGCCGACGGCATGTTCGGTCAGGAGGAGGCGGTGGACGCCGTGGCCGTGGAGCGGCTGAAGCTGCAGAAGGATGCGTCGCTGACGGCCGACGAGCGCGAGAAGCGCATGGCCGCCCTGGAGGAGCGCCTTCCTCCGGCGGTGCGCCAGAGCCGCGAGGAGGCCGCGCGACCGTTGCGGCAGATGGCCGTGGAGCAGGAACTGCTGGCCGGTGGCGCGACGCCGGAGGACCTGCACCAGCACCGGCTGTCCACCGTGGGGCCGGAGGCCACCGAGCGGTTGGAGACGCTGGACCGCGAGCGTGCCCAGTGGAAGCAGCGCCTGGCGGACTTCCGTGCGAAGCGCGAGGCATTGGGCCGGACCCAGCCGGATCCGGCCCTGCGTCAGGCCGCCGTGCAGCGGCTGCTCTTCGACTCCTTCACCCCGGAGGAGCGCCTCCGGGTGGAGGCCGCGGACTCCATCGAAGCGGCCTCCGGCGGCGGGTGAGGCGCGGGCTTCAGCCGATCTTGTACGGCTTCAGCTCGGAGACCTCTTCGAGCAGCAGCGGCTGCGCGTGCAGGTACGCGGTGGTGCGGCGCTTCTGGTCGATGTCGTCGAACACGCGCTGAACCTGCTGCGGCGTGAGCCCCATCTCCGCGGAGACCTCCTCGGGCGTGACGCCGTGGTTCTTCGCCCAGAGGATGAGGTCCAACTGGGAGTAGTGCACGGAGAAGTAGAAGTCCTCCTGGGACTGCTCCAGGCTGAACGTGTCCGTGGTGGGCTCGCGGTTGAGGATGCCGTCGATGACGCCCAGGTGCCGCGCCAGCTTGTACGTCTGCGTCTTGTAGAGGCTGGCGATGGGCTTCACGTCCGCGGCGCCGTCGCCCAGCTTCACGAAGAAGCCCTGATCATACTCCAGGCGGTTGGGCGTGCCGGACGCGGCGTAGTTCAGCCGGTCCGCGTGGAAGTACTCCATCATCTTGCGCACGCGCTGCTTGAAGTTGGTGGCGGCGACAATCTGCACGTAGGCCTGGGGCGTGAGGCGGAAGCGCTGCTCCTGCCCGTCCACCTGCACCACCACGTAGAAGACGTTGAGGGCGTCCGTGTTCAGCCGGTCGCCGTGCATGACGATCTTCCACTTCATGTCCGGCTGGAAGTCGGGGAACACCGACCGCACCGCCGCGTCGCGCTGCGAGTAGCACCCGGCGGCCTCCAGCACGGGCGCGATGTCATGCAGCGTGTGCTGGATGCCCAGCTTCTCGCAGAGCTCGCGGCCCAGCTTGGAGGACAGCCCGCTGGAGTCGCGCTCCGGCAGGAGGATGCCGAAGACGCGGTCCGGCCCCAGCGCGCGCACCGCCAGCGCGGCGACGCACGCGGAGTCGATGCCGCCGGAGACGGCGACCACGAGCCCGCGCTTGCGCAGCTTCTTGAGCACCGCCTCCTTCAGCCCGTCCGACAGCGACGCGGCCTTGGCCTCCCAGTCCAGTTCCAGCACCTGCTTGGAGAACTTCATCGTCACGACCTCGATTCAGGGGAAGAAAGTGAAGACAGCACGCGCGTGCGCAGGTCGGCCTTGAGCACCTTGCCGGTGGGACCGCGCGGGAGCGCTTCGGTGAACAGCACGTGGCGCGGCACCTTGTGGGCGGGCAGGGACTCACGGCAGAAGCGGCGCAGGTCGTCCTCCTTCGGCGTGGCGTCCGGCTTCAGCACCACCACCGCGCACGCCGCCTCGCCGCCCAGCTCATCCGGCACGCCCACCACCGCGACCTCCAGCACCGCCGGGTGGCGCGCGAGCACGTGCTCCATCTCCACGGGGCTCACCCGGTGGCCGCCGACCTTGAGGATCTCCTTCGCGCGGCCCACGAGGAAGAAGAAGCCGTCCGCGTCGCGCCACGCGAGGTCGCCGGTCCAAAGCCAACCGTCGTGGAGGATGGCGGCGGTTTCGTCGGGTGCGTCCAGGTAGCCGGGCGTCACGTTCGCGCCCTTGGCGACCAGTTGGCCCACCTCTCCGTCCGCGAGGGGCGTCCCGTCCTCCGCGACCACGGCCAGCGTCACGCCCGGGATGCCCTGGCCGATGGAGCCCGCCTTGTCGGTGGCGCGCGCGGGCGGCAGGTAGCTCAGCCGCGCGGTGGCCTCCGTCTGGCCGTACATCACGAACAGCTCCGCCGGGTGGAAGGACTCGCGCGTCCAGCGCACCGTGTCCGGGGACATGCCGCCGCCTGCCTGGGTGAGGTAGCGCAGGGTGAGCTTGGACAGGGACTCGGGCGCGGCCTGGCGGCGCAGCAGTTCGAAGGTGAGGGGCACGCCCGCGAAACCGGTGCACGCCTCGGAGGCCATGGCCTCCAGCACGACCTGCGGGTACATGAAGCGCGGATCCAGGAACACGGAGCCGCCCGCGAGCAGGTGCGTCTGGAGCACGCTCTTCCCGTAGCAGTAGTGCAGCGGAAGGATGTGCATGGCGCGGTCGCGCGCCGTCAGGCCCAGGTACTCCACGATGGAGCGCGTGTTCGCCGCGATGTTGGCGAACGTCTGGAGGACGCCCCGGGGCGTGCCCGTGCTGCCGGACGTGTAGACGATGGACGCAGGCGCCTCCGGTGACAGGGAGGGCAGGGCGGACAGGGGCGCTGGGACGACGTCCGGATCCACCGTGCCATCCTCCTGCAACCACGTGCACGTCGCGGGCGCGAGCAGGCCGCGCAGGCGTTCCGGGGGACGGGAGCCGTGGACCACGAAGAAGTGGGTGAGCGACGCGCGGCCCGTCCAGCGCCGGGCGTCCTGACCGAAGATGACCGCGTGCCGGGCCCCTGTTTGCCCAAGGATGCCCTCCAGCGAGTCCGCGCCCGTCTCACGGTCCAGCTCCACCGCGCACGCGCCCAGCGCCTGCACCGCGAGCCCCGCGACCGCCGCCGCGCAGCCCAGGGGCAGGGCGATGAGGACGCGTGCTCCCGGCTCCACGCCCGCGTCCCGCAGGAGTCCCGCGAGCGCGAGCATCCGTGTTTCGAGCTGGGCGTAGGTGAGCCGCGCCCACGGTGAGTCCACCGCCGGGGCATCCGGTGTCGCCTGCGCGTGGGCGCGCACCCACGAGGGCGCGGTGTCCGCGTGGTTGCTCACGCCGCCTCCAGTTGCACCGCGTCCACATCCGCCTGCGGCACCGGGCGCGGGGTGAGGAAGTGATGCGCGAGCAACTGCGTGGACGCCACGGCGAACAGGGCCATGGTGTCCGCCTCGCTCTCCGCGGAGTTCGGCGCGCGCAGCTTCGCCACCAACCGCTCCACCTTGCGCGCGTCGAAGACGCCCGTGGCGGCCACCGCCTCCGGTGCCAGCAATTCGCGCGCCCAGGCCGGGGCCTCCGGGCCCACCAGCGCGCCCGCGATGGGGGCACGGTAGGGGAACTTGCTGCGCTCCAGGATGGAGGCGGGCACCCGGCCCCGTGAGAAGCGCTTGAGCAGGTGCTTCTCATCCAGCCCGCGCAGCCGCAGGCGCTCCGGCACGCGCGCGGCGAACTCCATCACGCCCGTGTCCAGGAACGGGAAGCGCCCCTCCACCGCGTTGCCCAGCAGCATGCGGTCGCCCTGCGCGGACAGCAGGTATCCCGACAGCAGCGTGCGCGCCTCCAGGTACTGGGCCCGCGCCAGCGGACGCCACCCGGCCACGGCCTTCGGCACGGAGGCGAGCACCGACGCCACCGGATCCTCGTCCGCCACCCGCGCGGCGAACTCCGGCGCGAGGAAGCGCAGGATGCGCCCACTGTTGCCCCACCGCACCAGGTGCGAGAACGCCAGCGCGTCCGGCGTCTCCAGCCCCTGGCCGAAGAACTCGCGCAACAGCTCCACGCTCTGCTGGCTCACCGACAGCGTGGGGTAGAGCTTGCGCAGGAGCATCGGCCGGTACTTCGAGCCCGGCTGGCGCGCCCAGAACTGGCGCACCTTCGTCTCCTTGAACAGGTCGTAGCCGAGGAACATCTCGTCCGACCCTTCGCCCGTCAGCACCACCTTGATGCCGTGGTCGCGCACCCAGCCGCTCAGCCGCAGGAAGGGCGCGGGCGCGGAGCGCATCATCGCCTGCTCGGCGTGGAAGATGACGCCCGGCACCAGCGCGCCAATGTCCCCGTCGCGCATCTCCACCACGCGGTGCTCGGTGCGCAGCTGCTCCGCGACCGTCGCCTGATGCGTGCGCTCGTCGAACCGCGCGTGCGCGAAGCCCACGGAGAAGGTGCGCAGCGTGCCGCCCAGCTGCTCCTGCGCCAGCGCGCACAGCAGGCTCGAATCCAGCCCGCCCGACAGGTACGCCGCCACCGGCACGTCCGCGCGCAGCCGCAGCCGCACCGCCCGGTCCAGCACCGCGCCCAGCTCCTCCAGCAGGCGGGGCGCGTCCGGCGCATCCGGCGTCACGCCGAAGTCCAGGTCCCAGTAGCGGTGGAGCGTCAGCAGGCCGTCCTGCCACTTCGCGGTGTGCGCGGGCGGCAGCAGCGACACGCCTTCAAACGAGGTGCGCGGCGCCACGGGCGCCCAGAGCTGGAAGGTCTGCTTCAGGCCCCGGGCATCCAGCGCGGGCGCGACCAGACCGCTCGCGAAGAGCGCCTTCGCCTCCGACGCGAAGGCCAGCTGGCTCCCCGGCAATGTCGCGTAGAACAACGGGCAGATGCCCACCCGGTCGCGCGACATCCACAGCGTGCGGTCGCGTGGATCCCACAGGGCGAAGGCCCACTGACCCTCGAAGCGGCGCACGCAGTCGATGCCCCACGTGAGGAAGGCCGCGAGGATGACCTCCGTGTCGGAGCGCGTGCGGAAGGCGTAGGCTCCCGACAACTGCTCGCGCAGCTCGACGTGGTTGAAGATTTCACCGTTGAAGACGACGGTGAGGCCCGTGGCCTCGTCGCGCATCGGCTGGTGGCCGGAGGCGAGGTCCACGATGGACAACCGCGCGTGCCCCAGCGCGGCCCCGTCCAGGAGCAGGGCCCGCTGTGCGTCCGGGCCCCGGTGCTTGATGCTGGCGGTCATGCGGCGCAGCCGGTCGGCGTGGAGCGCCGGAGCGGTGTCCGCGCCCGCCTCGAAGGTGAAGCCCGCGATGCCGCACATGGTGGGCTCAGCTCGCCTTCGACAGCGCCTGCTTGCGGCCCACGAACGCCACCACGCGGGAGAGCGAGTCCAGGTTCTCCGGCACCAGCTCCTTGTCGTCGAGCTTGATGTGGAACTCCGACTCGATGAAGGCCACCAGCTCCATCATGCCGGTGGAGTCGATGAGCCCCTTGCGCAGGAAGGAGTCGTCGTCGCCGAACTCATCCACGAAGAAGGTGTCGACGATGAAGGTGTGAAGCGTGTCACGCGTGCTCATGGGGTGGATCCTGTCTGGCAATGGGGTGTGGAAGGACGGTGCTGGGAACAACGCACCCGGCGCGCTTTGCTGAGCGCCGGGCGGCGAAGAAGCAAAGGGGACGGCTTCAGGAGCCGGTGGCTTCGCGGGCCACCAGGTCCAGGCTCATGCTGCGCGCCGGATTGCCCATGGCGAGCGAGTCCGGGGGCACGTCCTGCGAAACGATGCTGCCGGCGGACACCACCGACCGCGCGCCAATGCGCACGCCCGGCAGCAGGATGGCGCCGTGGGCCACCCAGACGTCGTCCTCGATGATGATGGGCGCGATGCGCTGGCCGTCCCGGTCGCTCACGCGCACGAAGGACGCGAACATGCACCGGGCGCCAATCTGCACCGACTCCCACGCCTCCAGCGACACGCCGTAGTTGAACTGGGTCTCCGCGCCCACCACCAGCCGCGCGTTCTCGTAGCAGACCACCGACGTGGGCAGCATGCCGCCCAGGAACGTCAGCTTGTCCCCCAGCTCCGCGTGCCCGTCATTGCGCGCCGCCACCGGTCCGTACGCCGCCACGCCCTGGCCCAGGTGGAAGGCTCGGAAGAGCCACCGCGCCCGCGCGACCCCCACGGCCCGCTCCGCGCGGGGAAGCACCTCCGTGCGCATCACCTGGAGGCCCGCGCGCACCACCTGCGCGGCCTCCGCCGTGGAGGGAAGACCGGCCCTCATCGCGCCCCCTCGCGCCGCAGCGCCCGCGCCGGCGAGCCGCCCACCGACACGCCCGGCGGGATGCGGCGGGAGATGACCGTCCCGGACGCCACGCTCGCGCCCTTCTGCAGGTGGGTGCCCGGCAGCAGGATGGAGCGGCTGCCCACCGTGACGCCTTCCTCCACCACCAGCGGCGTCGACTTGGGCCGCTCGTGCCGGTTGCCGCGCAGCGGGTGGTACATGTTGTCCAGGAGCTTGCACCACATGCCCAGGCGGCTTCGCGCGCCCAGCACCACGTAGGACTGCGCTTCGATGGAGCTGCCACCTTCGATGGTCACGTCATCTTCAATCACGATGCGAGCCCCCCGCTGCGCATGCAATTCAATGGGAGCCATCCGCGCGTCGAACACCACGCGGTGACCTACCTCGACTTCACCCTCACCGTGAATCCAGACGCGCCCCCAGACGGTGGGAATCGCTCCCACCGACTTGCAGCGCCGCAATTTCAGACGCGCGACGGTCGGCCCCAGGCCGAGCATCATCATCAAGGGAATGCGCATGTCAGGGATTGGCCTTCGCGGAGGCCGGGGCCTCGCGCGGGGTTTCGGGCAGGGCCCCGAGGAAGGTGACGAACGCGGAGGCCACGCGCGCCTGTCCCTGGGCATTGAGGTGGCCGCCGTCATCCGAATAGGCGGGCACCATCGCCGGGTAGGCTCGGCCATTCACGTCGAACGTCTCACGCGTGCCGTCGGCCTGGGACGACTCCAGCGCGGCCAGGTCGAACAGCGGCTCCTTGCCGCCGTACGTCTGGCGCATCAGCGCGTTGAACGCCTCGCGCGACACGTTCTCCCCGACGCCGAAGACGGGCCGGCCGCGCAGCTCATTGAACCAGGCCCTGGCCCCGCGCTGCACCGTCGTCAGGGGGGCGGTGACGTGCACGAAGGTGACACCCGGGTGGCGCGTCTTCAGGCCCGCGAGCGTGGCGCGGTACTTCTCGAAGAGGGCCTTCGCGTCGGTGCCGCTGCTGAAGTCGATGTAGCAGAACTTGAGCAGCGCCACGTCCACCTGCTTCGCGAGGCCTGAGTCCAGCAACTGCTCGAAGTGCGCGAGCTTCGTCTCCGGCTGCTCGTTCTGTCCCACCAGCGCATGCGCGAACGTGCCGGGCTTGAGTGTCGCGGTCGCGTCCTTCACCTCCACGAAGGCGGGCGCGGGCGCGTTCGCCGCGGACGTCAGGCCGCGCACCCCCTCCAGGATGTTGCCGCCCACGGACTGGTGGCCGAAGAACACGCGGCGGTGCGAAAGGCGCTCCAGTCCCACGCGTGTCTCGTCTGGCTTTACCTGGGCCGTGGCCGCCGCGCTCTGGGGCAGGGCCATGAGCAGCGCGCCAGGCAGGAGCAGGGCACCTAATCGCGCGGGGAAGCCACGGACGGATTGCATATGTGAACGTTTAGACCCTTCCGGCGCCGAGCGTCAAAGGCCCTGGACGCATGGTTGGATGCATGCCGTCCGGCCCACCACGGGGCGTACCTCCAGAGGGTCGGGATTGCCCCGGAATTGCCCTGTGGAAAGCCACACCTACTCCTGCGTCAGGCCAAAGAGCTGCCGCAGCCGTCCCAGGATGCGGCCGGCCTCGGGGGTGTGGTCCGGGCTTCCGCCCACGGACTGGGCCACGGCGCGCAGTTGGTTGCGGCGCTGGGCGAGCAGCGCGGAGAGCTGGCGGGCAAGGCCCGGGTAGTCGGAGAACAGGCGCGCGAAGGTGGGACGGTCCAGCTCCAGCAGCACGGAGTCCTGGAGGGCCACCACGGAAGCGGCGCGGCGCTCGCCGGTGAGCAGCGACATCTCTCCGATGTAGTGGCCCGGCCCCAGGCGGGTGATCTCCGATTGGAGCGTGCCGGCCCTCACGCTGACCTCGCCGGAGGCCACGACGTAGAAGGTGCCGCCCTCGTCGCCCTCCTGGATGATGCGCTCGCCCTGGCCGAAGCGGCGCACGACGACCTCGCGGTGCAGGCGCTCCAGTTCGTCCGGACCCAGTGGGGTGAACAGGTCCACCTGTCGCAGCAGGTCTCGCACGGTGGTGTCGGCCAGGTCGCGGCGCTTCGTGCTGGCCTCGCGGCGCACGTGCACCGTGCGCTGGGCATGGGGCAGCTCGATGCCCTCGCGGCGCAGCCGGTACCACAGCCGCGTGTGCAGCTCCTCCTTCACGCTGTCCGACAGCGCGAAGTCGTTGAGGAAGACGCGGATCATGTACTGCACGTTGGAGTCGGTGAAGGACACCGTGCGCGCCATGGGCGGCGGCTGGATGAGGACCTGAGGAATCTCCCGGGCCACGTCCAGCAGGGCCTGCTTCACCTGGTTGGGCGGCGCGTCCAGCGACACGCCCAACTGCACCTCGATGCCCACGGGCTCGCGGTGCTGGGTGAAGTTCTTCACGTGCTCCTTGCCCACCATGCTGTTGGGCAGCGTGATGACCTCCCGCCGGAAGTTGGCGATGCGGATGGAGCGCCACCCGATGTGCACCACGCGCCCGGTGTGCTCGCCAATGCGGATGAAGTCGCCCACCTCGAAGGGGCGGTCCAACTGCAGCGACAGGCCCGCGAAGAGGTTGCCCAGCGTCTCCTGGAGCGCAAGGCCGATGACCACCGTGAGCACCGCGGACGTGGCCAGCAGGCCCGCCAGGTCCAGGTTGAGCTGGCTCTGGAGGATGGGCACCGTGGCGAGCGCGTACAGCGTGAAGTCGATGACGTCGCGGAGGATCTTCGGCGTCGTCACCGGCGAGCGCATCCGCACGAGCTTCAGCGCGAACGCCACCGCGGCGCGGATGACGCCGTAGGCGAACGTGAGCATCCAGCCCACGCCCACGGCCTTGCGCAGGCCCTCCGACGTGCCCGCTTCCGGCAGGAAGCGAGACACCGTCCGCAGCACGAGGAACGCGATGAGCATCCGCACGGCGCCCCGGAGGTCGTCGCGCAGGTCCGGGTCTCGGGTGGTGCCGCGGATGCCCAGCAGGACCACCGTGAGGATGGCCCCCGCCAGCAGGGGGAGATGGCCTTCGAGGAAGTTCGGCACGCGGCCTGAATCTGACCGTCCGCGTGCGTGGGGGTCAAGGCGGCGGTTGACGGGTGCCCGCCGAGCGGAGATACACGCCCCCATGACGCTTGCCTCGGTGCAGGGACAGCCCCGCGCGATGGATGCGCTCCAATCCGCCCTGCGGACGGGCTCGGTGCACCACGCCTACCTGTTCGCCGGACCGGAGGGCGTGGGCAAGGAGCTGGCCGCGGTGGGGCTGGCCCAGGCCCTCACGTGCCCCGAGGCTCCGGAGGTGGGCTGCGGCCGGTGCGCCAGTTGCGTGCGCATCGCCAAGGGGCTGCACCCGGACGTCACGTACGTGATGCCGGACGACGAGCGCGTGTCGCGGGGCCTGGCGGGCCGCTCGGACTTCACCGGCACGCCCAGCCGCGAGCTGCGCGTGGAGCAGATAAGGCAGCTCCAGGAGCGACTGGCGCTGCGCGGCCTGGAGTCGAAGCGCAAGGTGGCCATCATCGTCAGCGCCGAGCAGATGAACGTCCAGGCGCAGAACGCCTTCCTCAAGACGCTGGAGGAGCCGCCCTCGGAGACGACCCTCATCCTGGTGGCCAGCGCCATGGACCGGCTCTTGCCCACCATCCGCAGCCGGTGCAGCAAGGTGCACTTCGCCCCGCTGCCGGTGGAGATGGTCGCCGAGCACGTGCGCGAGGCGCGCAAGCTGGACGCGGACACCGCCGCGCTGGCCGCGGTGATGTCCGGCGGCAGCCTGGGCCGGGCGCTCGCGCTGGATGTGAAGGCGCTGGCGCAGCGCAAGGACGTCATCACCGCGTTCGAGTCCCTGCGAGGCAATGACATCCCGGGCCTGCTGCGCTTCGCGGAAGGCCATGGCGGGTCGCGCGAGGACGCGGACACGACGCTGGAGCTGCTCTTGTTGTGGACGCGCGACGTGGCGCTCGCGAAGGCGGAGGCGGAGGCGGGGATGGCGAACCGGGACCTGAAGGCACTGGCGGCGGAGGTGGCGGGACGCACGTCGGAGGCCGCGCTGCACCGGCGCAATGCGCTGCTGGAGTCGGCGCGCGTGGCCATTGGCACGCGCAACGGCGCGCCCCGGTTGCAACTGGAGCGCCTGCTCATCGAGCTGTGCGTGGAGGGCCGTTGAGCGCGGACATGGATGAGGTGCTGGCGGAGGTGAAGGGCGGCAAGGTGTGGCCGCTGTACCTCCTGTGGGGCGAGGAGTTCCTGGTCCGCAAGGGCGCCGACGAGCTGGTGAAGACCCTGGTGCCGGACGCCGCCATGGGGCTGAACCTCGCGGTGCTGGACGCGGCCTCACCGCGCGAGGTGGCTCAGGAGTTGGCCACGATGCCCCTGTTCCCCGGACGCAAGGTGGTGCTCGTCCGGGACCCGGAGTTCATCGCGCCCAAGAAGGGCAAGGGCGACGCGCTGGCCAAGGCGCGCGACGCGTGGAAGGCGGGCAAGCGCAAGGAAGGCGCGCGGCGGCTGCTGGCGCTCGCGGGCCGCGCGGGCTGGGGCGTGGACCAGTTGGACCCGCGCACGCCCGGCGCGCCCACGGTGGAGCAGTGGAAGGACGAACTGAACGTGGACCTGGCGGAGGCGGACCTCGCCTTCCTCCAGGAGGCCGCGACCTTCTGCCGCGAGGAGCGCATCAGCGCGCCCGAAGGCGACGCGTCCGCGCTGCTGGAGCTGCTCCAGAAGGGTGTGCCCCCGGGCCATGCGCTGGTGCTGGCGGCGACGGACGTGGACTCGCGCAGCCCGCTGCTCAAGTTCGCGCAGGACAAGGGCCGCCTCTTCGAGCGCAAGGTGGCCGCGCGGCACAAGGACCTGGACCTCAGTGAGATTGCCCGCGAGTTCCTGGCCCCCCTGAAAAAGAAGCTGGGGCCGGGCGCGCTGGAGGGGTTGAAGGAGCGCATCGGCGGCAACATCCGGCTGCTCCAGTCGGAGCTGGAGAAGCTGGCCGTCTACGCGGAAGGGCCCACCATCGAGGCGGCGCACGTGGCGCTGCTGGTGCACCACGCGCGCGAGGAGGAGTTCTTCGAATTGACGGAGGCCCTCCAGAAGCGCGAGCTGAAGGACGCGCTGTCCTACGCCGAGGACGCGATGGGGCAGGGGACGCACGCGTTGCAGCTCTTGGGCGCGGTGGCCTCCATCGTCCGCTCGCTCTTGGAGAACCACGCCTGGCTGGAGCGGTACGGCGGAGGCAATCCTCCCAAGAACGGGCGCGACGTGGAGACGCGCATCCTTCCGAAGCTGGAGGCGGAGCTGAAGGCCGCCAAGCGCAAGACGCCCAACGCGTGGGCGCTCGCGTTCGGCATGCAGGCCGCCGCGCGCTACGAGCGCCGTGAGCTGCTCAACGCCCTGGTGGCGTGCGCGGACGCGGACCTGGCGCTGAAGTCGTCCGCCAGCGGGAAGCTCGTCATTGAACGGCTCCTCTGGACGGTCTGCACCCGAGGCTGAGGACCGGGCGGGGCAGCGGCCCGGCATCCGGTGCGTGCGCGCCGGGCCGGGCCTGGGGTAGAGGAGGGCCCATGGCGGACAAGCGGCGCTTCGACCTCTTCGCGGACCTCCTCGTCACGCGCTTCCCCCAGGCCACCCGCGTCTATGACGTGGCCGGCGGCATGGGGAAGCTGAACGAGGCCCTCACCCAGCGTGGGCGCACCGTGACCACCTTCGACCTGCGCCACAAGCACCTGCCGGTGCAGTACGCGCAGCGGCCCTTCACCCTGGAGGAGCCCTGCGAGGCGGAGCTGGTGGTGGGGATGCACCCCGACGGCGCCACCCGCATCATCATCGAGTATGCCGCGCGCCACGGCCTGGGCTTCGCCGTCGTCCCTTGCTGCTCCGACAACGGGATGCCCTACAAACCGTGGATGCGGCACCTGGCCGACGTCGCGCGCGACGCGGGCATCACGGTCGTGGAAGAGGTCGCGCTGCCCATGGACGGACGCGCGCGCGTGCTCCTTGGGATGCCGCGCTGACGCACCCGCCCGGCCGCCTGCATCACGTGCGGACGACCGGGCGCGGTGTGAAACCCGGCGGTGCTTTGCTCACCAAGAAAAAGCCGTCAACCATGGATTGCCTGAATAGAGGACACACCGCGCGTGGACTGTCACGGTTGAGGACAGCGCGCGCGGGCGTCTGAAATCCCCTGGAAAGTCATGGGCTTGGCCACCGCTGCGTAACGATTACTTGCACATTTCAGAAGATTTACTGGGCATTCATGTGCCAGCCCGGTTTCGATGCCTTCTCTTGATGCGAAGCATTCCGGCCACTTAAGGCGTTGGCCCGAAGAATGCTCAGTGGAGCGCTGCCACGGCGACACCCCCTTTCGCCTGGCAGGAGGAACCACCTTGGTTCGCACCACTCGTTTCGTTACCGCGCTGCTGGCCACCCTTCCCCTCGCCGCTTGCGGCGTCGGGGACACCAACCCTTCGAATGATCAGCAGAAGCCGGATGAGGTCGCGGATGTGCAGAGCGCGCTGAGCGTGATTCCCGGCGCCCAGATTGTCGGAACGAACGAGGACGGGACGCCTCACACCATCCAGGGTCGTCTGGGCCAGGCGGATCGCCCCCTGACGGGCTTCGCCGCCGCGGACGTGCACACGGCCATCGCCGGGTCCATGCCGGGCATCGCGTCGCTGTTCCGCCTGAACGCGTCGGACCTGCAGGTCCGCCGGGTGTCGGTGGACGAGCAGGGCGTTTCGCACATCCGCTATGCGCAGACGCTGAACGGTCTGCCGGTGGTGGGCGAGGAGCTGGTGGTGCACGTGGATCCGTCCGGCGCCATCTTCGGCGCGAACGGCTCCGCTCGCTCCGGTGGCACGGTGTCCGCGCGCCCGCTGGTCGCCGTGGAGGCCGCCCGCACGGCGGCGCTGCGCGACACGCAGGGCACGGGCCTGGCCGTCACGGGCTCGCGCCTGGTGTACGTCCGGTCGCAGGATGACCAGCGCCTGCGCCTCGCGCACGAGGTGACGGTGACGGGCGAGAGCGCCCTGATGCCGCTGCGCAACCGCGTCTATGTGGACGCGCTCAACGGCGCCACGCTGCTGACGGTGCCGGAGATCCACACGGCGCTGAACCGCAGGATGTACAGCGCGAACAACGGCACCAGCACGCCGGGCACGCTCAAGCGCACCGAGGGTCAGGCCGCCATCGGCGACTCGCACCTCGACACCAACTACAACATGTTGGGCTACACCTACGACTGCTACAAGACGCTGTTCAACCGCGACTCGCTGGACAACGCGGGCACGGCGCTCATCAGCACGGTGCACTACAGCACCAACTACGTGAACGCCTACTGGGACGGCACCCAGATGGTGTACGGCGATGGCGACGGCGTGAACTCCATCGAGCTGGGCAAGGACGCGGACGTCACGGTCCACGAGCTGACCCACGCCGTCACGTCGAAGGAGTCCAACCTCACGTACTCCGGCCAGTCCGGTGGCCTCAACGAGGCGATGTCCGACACGTTCGGCGCCATCTGCGAGAGCCGCGTGAACGGCTGGAGCACCGCGGCGGCCATCTGGATGGTGGGCGAGGATGTCTGGACGCCCGGCACGGCGAACGACGCCCTGCGCTACATGGATGACCCGGCGAAGGACGGTGCGTCCAAGGACTGGGCGGCCAACGTGACGTCCAGCACGGACGTGCACTACAGCTCCGGCGTGCCCAACCTGGCGTTCGCGCTGCTGTCGAAGGGTGGCACGCACCCGCGCGGCCGCTCCACCATCGTGGTGCCGGCCATCGGCGTCGAGAAGGCCGCCCGCATCTGGTACAAGGCCAACACGGACATCTACACGGCGGGCACGACGTTCGCCCAGGCGAAGACCTGGACGGTCCAGGCCGCCGTGGCGCTGGGTTACGACGCGGCCACGCAGGCTGCCGTGACGGCGGCGTGGGAAGCGGTGGGCGTGGGCGGCACGGTGACGCCTCCGACCTGCACCCCGCTGACCAACGGTGTGGCGAAGACGGGCCTGTCGGGCGCCTCCGGCTCCGAGACCCACTACTGCATCGACCTGCCGGCCGCGAAGGCCTCCACCTACGTGCTGAGCGGTGGCACGGGTGACGCGGACATGTACATCAAGTTCGGCTCCGCGCCGACCACGTCGTCCTACGACTGCCGTCCGTACCTCTCCGGCAACGCGGAGTCGTGCAGCGCGGCGGCGAAGACGGCGGCGGGCAAGATGTACATCATGCTCCGCGGCTACTCCGCCTACAGCGGCACGTCGCTGAAGGCCACGTACTAAGCCCCTCCACGCACCCGGCGTGATGCCACGCCGGGCACCGTGATGGTCCCACTTCCGCCTCCGGAACTTCCTGTTCCGGGGGCGGTCGTGTTTTCGCGGGCTGCCGGGTGGAGCGCGCCGGGCCGCAGGCGGGCCGCTGGATGGATCCGCGCGACGCCGAAGGAGGGCGACCGACCCGGGGGGCTGTGTCCCGGGCCGCGAGGCCGGGCAAGCGGGAACGGGGTAGGGTGCCCGGACTTCCCTCACAGGAGGATGCATGGGGCGGCGGCTGGGCGGGGTGTTGCTGGCGCTGATGGTGGGCTTCGGGGTCGCGTCGTGCCGGCACGGCGTGCGCGGGACGCCTTCGCGCACCTGCGTGGTGCTGTCGGTGGGCGGCACCAAGGGGCTCGCGCACGTGGGCGCGCTGGACGCGCTGGTGGCCCGGGGCATCCCCATCGACTGCGTGGTGGGCAACAGCATGGGCGCGGTGGTGGGCGGGCTCTATGCCGCCGAACCCCGGGGCCACCTGCGCGAGCGCTACCGGGCCTTCTTCGCGGACTACGAACAGGAGACGCGCAAGACGACCGCGACGCGGGGCGCGGTGGGCGCGGCGGTGGGCCTGCTGGCGGTGCTGGTGTCGGGAGGCGCGCTGGGCCCGGCCGTCGCGGCGGGCGCGCTGGGGGCGGCGGGCGGCGCGGGCACGGTGCCCCGGCTGAGCCATGAGCGCTTCACCCATGTGCTGGAGCGCTTCTACGCGGGAGCCCGGGTGGAGGACCTGCCCGTGCCCTTCGTCACCTTCCATCAGGCGCCCACGGATCAGGGCCTGCGGCTCATCACCGTCACGCACGGACCGCTGTCGGAGGCCGTCGCCGCGAGCGCCGCCAATCCGTTGCTGTTCGAGGACGCGTCGCTGGAGCGCATCGACCCGGGCGCGGACCGCGTGTCCGCGACCCCCATCCACGACGCCTGTCAGCTGTTCCCGGGTGCGCGGCTCATCGCCATCAACGTCACCGGCGAGCCGGCCTTCTACCGGGGGGACCTGGACTGCGACGTGCGGGAGATCCGCGTGGACGTGCCCGCGCCGCCCGTGGAGGCCTTCACCGGCCGGGGCCCCGCCTTCGAATCCGCCTACGACGCGGGCCGCGACGCGGTGATGCGGGCCCGGCTGGACTGAAAGTCCGGGACACCGCCGCGCGGGACTTCAAGCGGAGGTGAGCAGGCCCGTGACGTCGCGCCATCCGCCCTGGCAGGGCGACGTGTCCGTGGCCAGGTAGTGCCCCACGCGGCCGGGCGCCAGCGCGACGATGGCCGCCGAGCGCGTGCCGTACACCTCCGTGTGGATGCAGAGCGCCTGGAGCTGTTGGAGGAAGTCGGCGGGCAGGCCGTCCTCCGACAGGGGCCCCGTCGCCGCGTCCCGGGGCGGCAGGGCGTGGTCGGCCAGCGCTGCCTGGAGCCCCGTCACCAGCTCCGGCCACGGGCGCCCCGCCACGCCTTCAGCGAGCGCATGGGCCCGCGCCACCTTGGGCAGCGCCAGGTTGTCCAGGCTGTCGTTGGGCAGCACGTGCACGCCGGGCGGCACGTCCTCGTGCAGCAGGTGCGGATGACCCGGCCGTGCGTAGGCCACCCGGAGCACGCGCCCGTCCCCGTAGAGCAGGTTGAAGGGAAGGAACTCCGGGGCGGGCAGGGTGCCGAGGTAGCGCTCGATGGCCTCCACCGAACCGGCCTGGAGGGCGCGCAGGACCACCTCGCCCCTGGAGCGGGGGGCCGAGCCCAGACCGCGAGCGCCCCGCTGGTTCGTCAGGCCGACAAACACCCCTTCGTGGGTTACACCCATCCACGTTCCGCCCCGTTCCACGTCCTGGCCGCCCACCACGCGCGGGGACTCGGAGAGGACCTTCGGGCCGTGGGCCGGACGTGCGTAGAACTCATCCCGGTTGGCGGCGAGGACCAGCGGCCACTCGGGGTGGACGTCACGGAGGATGAGGACGGTGCACATGGTGGGCGGTCGATAACATCCACCATCGTGCCATGCACCTGCCGCGGCGCATGTTGGTCGATGACCTCGTTTCCCCGAGCGGCTATGGTCCGCCGCCCTCAGGAGAGTCCATGGCGGAGAGAATCCTCGTCACCAGCGCCCTTCCGTACGCGAACGGCGCCATCCACCTCGGCCACGTCGTCGAGTACGTCCAGACGGACATCTACGTCCGCTTCCTCCGCTCGTGCGGCCAGGACGTCGTCTATTTCTGCGCGGACGACACGCACGGCACGCCCATCGAGCTCAACGCCTCGAAGCTGGGCATCCCACCCGAGCAGTTCGTCGCGCGCTTCCACGACGAGCACCAGCGCGACTTCCGGGACTTCGACGTCCGGTTCGACTACTTCCACTCCACCAACTCACCGGAGAACCGCCAGTACGCGGAGCTCATCTACGGGCGCCTGAAGGACGCGGGCGACATCGACCGCCGCGACGTCGAGCAGGCCTACTGCGAGAAGGACAAGCGCTTCCTGCCGGACCGGTTCATCCGGGGCACCTGTCCCAACTGCAAGGCGGCGGATCAGTACGGCGACGCGTGCGAGAAGTGCGGCAAGACGTACAACCCCACCGACCTCATCGACGCGCACTGTGCCCTGTGCCGCACGCCGCCGGTGCGCCGCAACTCCGAGCACCTGTTCTTCCGGCTGTCGCGGCACGCGGACTTCCTCCAGGAGGTCTTGAAGCGCCCCGGCTTCATCCACCCGGGCCTCGCCACCCAGCTCCAGGGCTTCTTCGAGAAGGGCCTGTCGGACTGGGACATCAGCCGCGACGGGCCGTACTTCGGCTTCGCCATTCCGGGGGAGACTGACAAGTTCTTCTACGTGTGGCTGGACGCGCCCATCGGCTACATCGCGACCACGGAGAAGTGGGCGAAGGAGACCGGCCGCGCGAAGGATGCGCTGGAGTACTGGGCCAAGGACGCGCCCACGCGCATCGTCCACTTCATCGGCAAGGACATCGTCTACTTCCACGCGCTGTTCTGGCCCGCCGTGTTGAAGGTCGCGGGGTTCCACATCCCCAACGAGATCAAGGTGCACGGGCACCTGACCGTGAACGGGGAGAAGATGTCCAAGACCCGAGGCACCATGGTGCCGGCGCGGGACTATCTGGAGCAGCTGGACCCCAGCTACCTGCGCTACTTCTACGCGGCCAACCTGGGCGCCGGCGTGGAGGACCTGGACCTCAGCCTCAAGGACTTCCGCCTGCGGGTGAACGGCGAGCTGGTCAACAACGTGGGCAACCTGGCCAACCGCGCGCTGTCGATGCTGGCGGGACCGCTGGAGAAGAAGCTCGCGCCGGGCCGTCAGGAAGGGGCGGGGCGCACGCTGGTGGAGCAGGCCCTGGCCCGCGTGCCGGAGGTGCGCGAAGCGTTCGAGAAGCTGGAGTACCGCGCCGCCATCAAGATCATCACGGACATCGCGTCCACCGCGAACGCCTTCCTCCAGACGCAGGCCCCCTGGGCGCTGGTGAAGAAGGACGCGGAGGCCGCGCGGGCCGACCTGTCGGACGCGGCGGACGTGGCCTACCTGCTGGGCGCGCTCCTGGCCCCGGTGACGCCGCGCGTGTCGGAGCGGCTGTTCGCCCAGCTCAACGCACCGCCGCTGACGTTCCAGGCGCTCGCGACCGCGAAGTATCCACTTCTCGACCGTACCCGCCCGCTGGGCACGCCGGAGCCGCTGCTGCCCCGTCTGGAAGAGGACCGGGTCAACGCCATCATCAAGGCCCCCCCGGAATTGCCTGTGGCCGATTCCACCACTCCCGGGTCTGGGGGCAAGGACAAGAAGAAGGAGAAGAAGCCCGTGGAAGCGAAGACGCCTGAAGCCCAGCCCGCGGTGCCCACGACGCAGGCGTCTGCTGGCGCCGGTGCGGGCACGGGGACCGCGGAGGCCGGCCCCGCCGCGGACATCGAGTACGCGGACTTCGCGAAGGTGGTGCTGAAGGCGGGACGCATCGTGGCCGCGGAGAAGGTGAAGGGCGCGGACAAGCTGCTCAAGCTGGACGTGGACCTGGGCGAGGGCACGCCGCGCACCATCGTCTCCGGCATCGCGGAGGCCTACACGGCCGAGGCGGTGGCGGGCCGGCGCGTGGTGGTGGTGGCGAACCTGAAGCCGCGCAAGCTCAAGGGCATCGAGTCGCGCGGGATGCTGCTGACGGCCGGCTCGGGTGGCAAGGACCTGTCCCTGTTGGATCCGGGCGACGTGGCCCCTGGCAGTGACGTGAAGTAGGGCGGCTCCGTTCGCGGAAGGCGTCTGGGGCACGAAGCGCCGGGCGGTTCATCACCGCCCGGCGGTAACAAGAAATAGCCCGCGGCCGGACGGGTTGTTCCAGGAACACGACACACCGGGCGGTTCACCGCTCCCGGCAGCGAGGTGAGAAGACGTGGTGGACTGGCGTGCCGAACGGGATCGCGCCCTGCTGACCCTGGAGCGCGAGAAGCGTCCAGTGAGCCGGGCCGAGGCGGCGGATCTTCTCTTCCAACTGGCCTCCGAGGAGTCCGCGCACGTCGCGGAGTTCACGGACGCGCTGGTGCGACTGCTCGCGGATTCGCAGCCGGAGGTGCGCCGCTCCGGGGTGAGCCTCGCGTCGGTGGTGCTGCCGCCGGATCAGCTTCCGGACACGCTCCTGCCCCGCCTGCGCGACGAGGACACCCGGGTGCGGCTGGAGGCCACCGGGCGGCTGGCGGACCTGGCGCTGCCGCACGCGCGCGGGGCCCTGGCCGGCATGCTGGAGGACCCCACGCCGGAGGTGCGGTTCGAGGCCGCGCGCGGCATCGCCGCCCTCAAGCACCCCGCGGGCCTGGACGTGCTGGTGGCCGCGCTGGACGTGGACACGCTGCGCTTCCGGGCCCTGGGCGCGCTGGCGGAATTGGAGGACGTGCGGGCGCTGCCGGCGGTGAAGAAGCTGTTCGGCAAGTGGCTGCTGCCCGCGTTCGACAAGACGCAGGCGGCGGGCGTGCTGATGAAGCTGGGGGCTCCGGAGGGCGCGGACTGGCTGATGCAGCGCACGCGCAAGAAGTGGAGCGCGGACCGGGCGCTCGCGGTGGAGCTGTGCGGCGAGCTGAAGGTGCCGGGCGCGCTGGAGCGCTTGAAGGACATCCTCGAGGATGCGAAGGACCCCTGCCGTGGCGCCGCCGCGCGGGGCCTGGGCCGGCTGGGAGATGCCCGGGCGCTGCCCTGGCTGCTCTCCGTCCTGGAGAACCGCGCCGCCCCCGAGGATGACCGGCTGGACGCGGCGGATGGCGTGTGGCGCCTGGGCGTGGCGGAGGGGCAGGAGCGCGTGCGCGCGGCCGTGGCCACCTTCGCTTCGGAAGAGGCGCGGTTGGAGCTGGAAGAGCTGTTTCGGGAGGGCCCATGAGACTGGTCGACGCGCACTGCCACCTGGAGCCGAAGGACTACGCGGACGTGGCGGTGGTGCTGGAGCGCGCCCGGGCCGCCGGCCTGGTGCACGCGGTGCTGGTGGGGCAGTTCGAGAACCCCGGGGACTGGGGCAACGCGCTGGAGATCGCCGCCCGTCACCCGGACTTCCTGTCGCCCACGCTGGGCATCCACCCGCACGCGGCCGCCCGCGCCACCGAGGCGGACTTCGAGGTGCTGGAGCGCACCTGCGCCCGTCCGGAGCTGCGCGCGGTGGGCGAGGCCGGGCTGGACTACTACTACGACCACTCGCCCCGCGACGTGCAGGCCACCGTCTTCCGGCGCCAGTGCGCGCTGGCGAAGCGCCTGGGCAAGCCGCTGGTGGTGCACGTGCGCGACGCGCATGAGGACTGCGACGCGGCCCTGGCGGCCGAGGACGTCACGAACGGCGTCATCCACTGCTTCACCGGCGACACGGACGCGGCGCGGCGCTACCTGGACCGGGGCTTCTACCTGTCGCTGTCCGGCGTCATCACCTACAAGAAGACGGAGGCCCTCCAGGACGCGGTGCGCTTCGCGCCGCTGGAGCGCCTGATGGTGGAGACGGACAGTCCCTACCTCGCGCCCGTGCCGCACCGGGGCCGCAAGAACGAGCCCGCGCACGTGCTGGAGACGGCGAAGAAGATGGCGGAGCTGAAGGGCGTCCCGCTGGAGGAGGTGGCCAGCGTCACCACCGCCAACGCGGCCCGCCTCTTCAACCTCACCCTGCGCTGACCGCGCCGGCCAGGGCTTCCAGGTCCTGGTCGAGCTGCGGCATGTCCAGCAGCAGCGCGTCCGGATCGTAGAGGAAGTCCGCCTGCTTCAGCTTCAGCAGGGCCTGCAGCGCGGGTTCACCCGCGTGTCCGCCGAAGGAGGCGAAGACGACGCGGCCCCGCTCCAGGTGCAGGAAGCCCTCCAGCGTGTGGTGGCGCAGCTGGAGCCTGCCGCTCTTGCGGCCTCCGCCCAGCGTGCGGAGCAGCTCGCGCGGGGGCAGCTCGTCGAAGCTGCCGCGCACCACCCGGCCCGGGCCGTTGTGCTGCACCCGGTCCTGGAAGAGCGTGTGCACCGTGCGCGCGACCTCCGCCTTGTCGCCCGGAGCGAGCACCGCTGTCGCGCCCGCCATCAGCAGCCGCTCGCGCGCCTGCGCATCCGGCTCGCCCACCACGGCGATGGGCAGGCCCGCGCTCTCCGGCGCGGCGCGCGCGGCCTCCAGCAGGTCCAAAACCTCCTGCTGTCCCAGCCGCAGGCTCACCACCAGCACGTCGCAGTCCTGCCGCGCCAGGCCGTCCAGCGCGCCATCCAGCGTGGACAGCGCGTGCGCGACCAGCTCCTGCTTGAGCACCGCCTCCAGCAGCTCGCCGCGCGTCGTCTCATCCGGTTCCGCGATGAGCACCTGCCGGCCCTCGCTGGTCAGTCGGTGCACCAGCAGCTCCCCGCTCTGGAGCTGGCCGACGATGTCCGCCACCACCGGGTCGTAGAGGATGCCCGCGTGCTTGCGCAGGTGCTCCAGCGCCTGCTGCTTGGTGAAGACGCGGCCGTGCGCGTTGCCCGGGTTCTTGGTCAGCTCCAGGAAGCTGTCCACTGCGGCCAGGATGCGCGCGCCCAGGGTGATGTCCTCGCCCTTGGCGCCCTGGGGCGTGCCGGAGCCGTCCCAGGCCTCGTAGAGCTGCGCGAGGATGGTGTTCACCTGCGTGGGCAGGTGCACCGTCTCGAAGAGCTTCGTCGGCGCGCGGTAGCTGGCCTTCGCCTGGGCCTTCCACTCCGCGTTCGCCGCGTTGCTCGCCAGCGAGAAGTGCCGCTCCGCGGGCTTGCCCAGGTCGTGCAGGTACGCGGCGATGGAGAGCGCCGCCAGCTCCTTGTGGGGCATGCCCATGCGCTGCCCGACGATGCCCGCCTGCCGCGCGAGCTGCGCCGAGTGTCCCCGGTGCCGCGGCCGGTCCTGCTCCAAGAGGCCCACCATCAGGCTCAGCGTCTCCACGTAGTCGGAGTCGCTGATGAGTCCGCGCGGGCCACCCGGTTCTCGCCGCTGCGTGGCGGCCCGCACCTGGGTGCCGCTGCCGGGCCCCCGCAGGCGCATCCGCGCGTCCGTCTCCAGCCGCATCTGCAGGCTGGTGGTGGTGCTGCGCCCGGGGGAGGTGCCGCTGCGGCCGGAGTCGGAGCTTCCGTTGTTGCTCGCGGGGGCTTCCGGACGCCGGGGCCCGCCGCCGTGCGGACCCTCCAGGAGCGCGGTGAACGCGGTGGGGTCGCCGTAGTAGTGCTTGCGGATGGCGGCGGAGATGGCGCTGCGCAGGCCGATGTACGCGTAGACCTCCGACATGTTGGTGACGAGCGCGATCTCGTCGAGCAGCGACTTGTTCTGCGGCTCGGCGGCCACCACCGACAACAGCCGGCGCTCCGGATCAATGGCCAGCGGAAGCACGTTCTGCGCTTCCGCCAGCCGCACCGGCAGCTTGTCGAGCACCTTCGTGTCGATGCGGACCTTGGCCAGCTTGTCCGCGGTGACGAAGCGGGTCTGGAACTCGTTGGCCAGGAGCCGCAGCAGCGCGGCCTCCTGGAGCAGGCCCAGCTCCACCAGACAGTCCCCCAGCTTGTGGCCGGTGATCTTCTGGTGCTCCAGTCCCTGCTCCACGGCCCCTGGCGTCACGAGGCCGGCCTCAATCAACCGCTCTCCCAGCCGCTTCGCCATGGACTTCAGCCCTCCGAGGAGCCCTCGCCTTCACCACCGGACTTCGCGGGCGCGGACGGCGCCAGCGCGCTGAACGGCTTGAAGGTCAACTCGCCGGGCAGGTTCTTGGGGTCGCGCGGCGGACGGTCCTCGCGCGGCGGACGGGCCGGACGCTCCTCGCGGGGCGGACGGTCCTCGCGCGGGGGACGCTCGGCGCGAGGCTCGCGCGGAGGACGCGGCGGACGCTCCGGACGGGCCTCCTTCGCCTCGGTCGCGGGAGCGCTGGTGCCCTCGGCGCCAGCAGGCGCCTGCGGAGCCTTGTCGCCCCGGGCCTTGCGCTTCTCCTCGCGGTGCTTGCGACGGCCGCTGCCACCTTCCACGGGCGCACGGCCGCGACCGGTGGGCACGGAGCCCTTCCAGAGCGCGCGATCATAGGCCCGCAGGTGCTCCGTCCAGCGCTCGTTCGGATCGCGCTGCATGGCCTCCACCCACGAGGAGATGCGTGTGTCGAGCGCGCTGAGCGAATCGACGATCTGCGCCTCCAGCGTCAGCGGCACCCGGGCCCCGGCGGAACCCCCCGCGCCCTGCTGGGAGATCGCCAGGTGCGTCAGGTGCTGCTCCAGGAGGGGAGGGAAGCCGGGGATGCCCAGCGTCTTCTCGCGGATCTTCTGCGCCGCCAGCACCGCGTGGCCCACGAGCCGACCCTCGTCGGTGTTCTCGAAGCCCTTGTCGGAGGACCCCTCGCCCGCCTTCATCACGTCGTGCAGGAACGCGCCCGCCAGCAGCAGGTCGCGGTCCGCCATGGGGTAGTGGTCCGACACGCGCAGCGTCAGGCGCATCACTGACAGGACGTGCTCGGAAAGGCCTCCGCGCCACGCGTGGTGCACGCCCTTGGCCGCCGGAGCGACGGGCAGTCCCGCCGACACCTGCGCGTCGTCCAGGAACGCCACCAGCAGCTGCTTCACGTACGGGTCGTTGACGCGCTCGTTGATGAACTCGCGGATCTGCCCCACCGCGCGCGGGCCACCGCCGCCCTCGTGACGGGCTTCCGGCTTGGGCTCGCGGGGCTCCTTCGCCGCCTCGGGGGCCTTGGCCTCCCTGGGCTCCTTCGCTTCGCGCGGCTCCTTCGCTTCGCGGGGCTCCTTGGCCTCCGCGGCGGGCTTCGCCTCGGCGGGAGGGGCCGCGGGCGGCTCGAACTCCTTGGGGTCGAGCGGCTCCGGATCCAGCCGCTCCACGGCCTCCACCACCACCTGGGTGCGGCCGTGGAAGACGATGACGCCGCCCTGCACGAGGACGTAGTCGCCGCTCTGGAACGTGGGCTCGAGCGCGTCCACCTTGTCGAAGACGCGGGCGTCGACGGTGCCGCTCTTGTCGGCCAGGGACAGCGAGAGGAACACCTTGCCGCTGCGCGCGTTCACCTTCTCCTTCTTGGTGACGCGGAAGACGGTGTTGACGCGGTCCTTCTCGCGCAGGTCGACCGCGTACACCTTGCGGACGGTCTCGACGGAAGCCTCCGGGGTGGAAGACGCGGCCTGGGTTTCGTTTTCGGTAGTCATCGCGGCGCGGACACTACCACCGGAGGGGGCCCTCCAGGCGAGACAAGTCGCTCAGGGCCCCTCGGGTGTCCGCTCAGCTCACCTCGAGCGCCACCGCCTCCAGGTACTCGGCGCCCGGGGAGCCGACCGGCACCGGGTGGTCGGGCGGCAGGCCCATCCGCACCAGCCGGAAGGCGATGCGCGCCTCCAGCTCACACGCCGTGGCCACGGCCTCCGTGAACGACCCCAGGGCCAGCGGTGGGTGATAACCGACCACCAGGAGCCTGCCGCCATGGCGGGTGCGCCGGAGGGCCAGGCGCACCTGTTCGATGAAGTCCTCCTCGGCGGCCACCCCCAGCGTGTCCAGCAGCACCAGGTCGAAGGTGTCCTTGAGGGCCCGCAGCACGGCCAGGGGCTCGCCCTGTTCCACCGTCACCCTGCCGAGCAGTCCGTTCGCCTCCGCGTTCTCGCGCGCCAGGTCCGCGGAGTCCGCGTTGCCGTCGAAGGCGAGGATCTGCTTGGCCCCATGTCTGCCCGCGTGGACGAAGAGGCCGCCCACGTTGCAGGCCACATCCAGCACGCGGTCCCCGTTGCCGGTGCGGCCCAGGAAGCGGCGCAGCTCGCGGTGATCATACCCGTAGCCCGTGCCCCGGCCGTACGTGAGGTCCACGGTGAAGCGCGCGCCCATCTCCAGCAGGCGGCACCAGCGCGGCGGCGTCCCGTACATCACGTGCGGTCGCTGCGCGGGCAGGCCCAGGGCCTTGCGCCGGTGCGTGTCGTTGCGCAGCAGCACGGAGGCCGCTCCCGTCACCTCGCCCAGCGTGCGGGTGATCTCCTCCTGGCGCGCGTCCATGGAGCGCGTGAGCGTCTGCACGACGAAGTGCTGATCATACCGGTCCACGATGAGGCCGGGCAGCCCGTCGCCGTCGTCGTTGACGATGCGGCAGAAGCGCGGGTCGTCCACCAGGCGCGCGCGGCGCTCGAAGGCGTGGCGCACGTGGCGGGGGATGAGCCCCTCCACGGCCTCGTCCGGCAGGCCCAGGCGGCGCACGGCGTAGGACGCCTCCAGGTCCACGTCACCCAGGCCCAGGACCTGTCCATCCTCGTCCTTGAGCTGCATGGGCGTGCCGGGCTCCGGCTCGCCCTCCATGGAGACGATGTCCTCGCGGCGCAGCCAGGGCGCTCCATGGCGAAGCTTCCGGGCGGCTTCTCGGGACAGGTAGGTGCTGAGCAAGGTGCGGTCCTCCTCCAGCGCGATGGAAGGCACCCTGGAGGGCGCCTTCCCTGGAAGATGGGCCGTGTGGGGCCTGCTGTCGGCGGGGGCCTTCCCGCTGCCCCGGAGGGCAGGGGAGGAAGCGGCGTCAGGGGACGGGCGGGGGCCGCTTGTAGGCCTTGAACGTCACCCGCGTGAGCATTCCGCTGACCACCAGGGCCAACGCGATGCCCAGCATGCGCACATTCCAGGAACTGCCCATGACAAGCAGCACGAGCGCGAACACGCCCACCGCCACCGCGCCCAGCACCGTGAGCGTCTGGGCCCGGGAGTCCTTCGCGGCCTGGGGCCTGCGGGCGTGGGCCAGGACGGGCAGCGAGGACGCCTTGCGCCACTTCTCCGAGCCGTCCTCGCGCACCTCGTCGTCGGGGTCCACCAGCCCCTGCACGTAGGCGCGCTCGATGTCGCCCAGCGAGGGGAACATCAGCTCTCCGTCAGGGGTGCGCACGCGGTACGCCATGGGTTCTTCCCTCCCCGGCCACCCTGCCCGGAAGGGGAGGGGACCTCAAGTCAGCTCGGTGGCAATCTGCTCAGCGATGCGCAGTCCATCAATGGCGGAGGACACGATGCCGCCCGCGTAGCCGCAGCCCTCGCCCGCCGGATACAGGCCGCGCATGGACACCGACTGCAGGTCGTTGCCCCGGGTGATGCGCACCGGAGAGCTGGTGCGGCTCTCGATGCCGATGAGCTTGCCCTCGTCGCTGATGAAGCCGCGCATCTTCTTGTCGAAGGTGCGCAGCGCCGCCTTGAGCGACTGCGTCAGCCGCTCCGGGAACAGTTGATTCAGGTCCGTGTGCGCCAGGCCCGGGCGGTAGCTGGTGTCACCGGGGTCCTTCTTCACGCGGCCGGCCAGGTAGTCCGGGATGGTCTGCGCGGGCGCGAAGAAGCGGCCTCCGCCCAGCTTGTAGGCCTTCTCCTCCCAGTGGCGCTGGAACTCCAGGCCCGCCAGCGGACCCCGGAAGCCCTCGCGCTCGAAGTCGGCCACGGACACGGACACGACGATGCCCGCGTTGGCGAACTTCGCGTTGCGCCGCGAGTTGCTCATGCCGTTGGTGCACTGCAGCCCGTCCTGCGTGGGCGTGGGCACCACGATGCCGCCGGGGCACATGCAGAACGAGTAGACGCCGCGCACCTCGCCGTCCACGTCCAGGTTCTCCGCCAGCTTGTAGTCCGCGGGCGGCAGCTTCGAGTGCTTCGCGGCGGCGCCGTACTGGATGCCGTTGATGAGCGACTGCGGGTGCTCCGCGCGGAAGCCCAGCGCGAAGGGCTTGGCCTCCACGCTCACCTGTCCGTCGGCGGCGAAGCGCTCGTACAGCTCGCGCGCGGAGTTGCCCGGCGCCAGGATGACGCGGTCGCTCTCCAGCGTGCGCCCGTCCGCCATCTTCACGCCCGCGATGTGGCCGTCGCGGTAGAGCAGGTCGTCCACGCGCTGCTCGAAGTGCACCTGGCAGCCGCCCGCGATGAGCTCGTCGCGCAGCTTCGCCACCGCGCCGGGCAGCAGGTCCGAGCCGATGTGCGGCTTGCCCTCGATGAGGATGTGATCCGGCGCGCCGTAGCGGGCGAACGCCTCGATGACCTTGCGCACCATGGGGTGGTTGATGCGCGTGGACAGCTTGCCGTCCGTGTACGCGCCCGCGCCGCCCTCGCCGAAGTTCATGTTGCTCTCCGGATCCAGGGACCCGTCGCGCATGAGCTTCGCCACGTCCTTGCGGCGCGTCACCACCTCGCGGCCGCGCTCCAAGAGGATGCTGCGCACGCCGCGCTCCAGCAGGCCCAGCGCGCAGAACAACCCGGCGGGTCCGGTGCCGATGATCAGCGGCAGCTTCTCCGGCTCCTTCACGCGCGGCAGCAGCTCCGGCGGGGGCGGCGCTTCGCTGACATCCGGCGGCAGCTTCGGCGCCTTCCTGCCCGGCGCCAGCTCCACCTCCAGCGTGTAGATGTAGCGCGGGCTGCCCTTCTTGCGCGCATCCAGCACCGAGCGCACCACGCGCACGGAGGAGAGGTCGCTCCGGGTGACCCCCAGCTTCTCCGCGGCGCGCTGGCCGAGCAGCTCCTCCGGCTCGTCCAGCCACAGCCCGATGTTGTTCACCCGGTACGCCATCTTGGTTTTGCTCCTCGGTGGGGGCGCGTATGTGCTCCAGCCACCCCAGGGAATGCAAGCACTTGAAAAGACGAGACGCTCGTCCGCAGGCCCCAGGGTAGGTGCGTACCCGCTGATGCACCCTGCTTCCCCTTCGCGGGCGGAGCGGACGTCCGGGTGCGTAACCCCCTTCGCACCTTCCACTTCCCGTGCCGTCCACTTCCGGGCTTCAACCCCTGGGGACTGTTGGGGAATCCGTTTGGAAGAGAACGACTGGCACGCCGGTTGAACTCAGCAGCCGAGTGATGACGCGGCGCCCGTTGGCCTGGGCCCGATTCCGGAGGCAATTCCCGTGAGCACCGACCAAAAGGGCACCCGTATCCTGGCGCGCACCTTCTTCAATCAGCTGCGCGCAGCCGGCTACACGCCGCACCAGGTCATCGGCATCGCGACGGAGCTGCTGGAGCTGGTCACCACCGACCTGCGGGAGGGCGACAAGGCAGGTGCCACCCAGCCGACACCCGAGGCCGTGCCGGAGTGGCAGCAGCGCGCGTAGCCCGTTAGGATGCACGACAGACCCTCGCGGGTGAGCGGGCTCCGGACCGGTTCCGGGGTCCCCGCCCGCAAGGTGGTGGGAGCGAACCGGCGACCGCCGGTTTTTTTGTCTCCACGCTTCAGGATTTGACGCGCTGTGTCTCAGGGCTGGGGATGGCGCCTGCGCTCGCGGGCCGCCGCTCCGGCGATGAAGAGCAGCGCGGCGGTGAGCGCGGTGAAGACGAGGCTGGCGGAGGTGGGCGCCGTCAGCGCGAGCAGGCCGCAGCCGGTGAGGAACGCGAGCACATCGACGGCCACGGGCCGAGGCTGGGGCAACACGAGCACCGTGGCGCATCCGGCCAGGGGCAGCCCCAGCGCGACCTGCCGGAAGATGGCGTCGGTGTTGGTGCGCACCGTCTCCCAGTAGTTGATGAGGATGGCGGCGAAGATGACGACGGTGCCCCCGGCGAGCACGAGCACGCCCGCGGCGGCCGCGTCCTTGGTGAGCCGGGCCTTCTCGTCGAACTGCTGCACGGCCAGGTCGACCAGCTGCTCCAGCGCGCTGTTGAGGATCTCCGCGAAGAAGATGAGCAGCACGCAGAAGATGAGCGTCACCTTCTCCGCGAGCCCCAGGGGGATGCCGCTGCCCACCAGCCCCACCAGCACGCCGGAGATGAGGTGGATGCGCATGTTGCGCTGCCAGGCGACGGTGTGGATGAGGCCCGCCCACGCATGTCCGAACGAGGCGAACAGTCCGTTGCTGCGGCGGGAGGGAAACTGGGGACGGTGTGGTGCAGGAACGGTCATCGGAGGGTGAAGGGTGCGGCAGGCTAGCACCCACGGGTCCGATTGCCGCTCCTGAGTGAACGGGTAAGGTCGGCCGCGTGATGCGAACGTCCTTTCCGTCCTGGTCGCGCTCGGTGGCGCTGGCCCTGCTGTGCACCGGTGCCGTCGCGCGAGCGCAGGCCGCCGCCCCCCCGAGCTTCGAGGGGGATGATCTGGGCCTGGAGCCGCCGGGTGTTCACTATCTGCCAGCACCGGAGCCCCGGGCGCACGAGCAGCACCGGCTGTCCTCCCAGGAACCACCGGTGGTGCGGCGTGAAGCGCGGGGCGCCAAAGCCAACGTGAAGACGGCCGGCGTGCCGCAGACGCGCCTGGGCGAGGGCGCGCTGTCCGGCAAGGTCATCTACCTGAGCCCGGGACACGGCTTCTACCGGGACAACGGGCTGAAGCGCTGGGCGACGCAGCGGGGCAACACCTGGGGCGTGGTGGAGGACTTCATCTCCGCGGAGGTGGTGTCCCAGGAGCTGCTGCCCCTGCTGGTGGGCGCGGGCGCCACGGTGGTGCCGGTGCGGGAGACGGACCTGAACCCGCTGCTCGCCATCGTGGATGACGGTCAGGCGGGCTACGCGGAGGCTGGTGACGCTGGGCGCTTCCATGCCTCCGAACAGAAGGGCTGGGGCGCTCCGCCCGTGCCCATGGCCAACAACGTGGAGCCTTTCACGCTGGGCACCACGCGCACGCTGGACACGGCGGCCACCGTCACCGCGAGCGCGACGTGGACGCCGGACGTGCCGGCGGACGCGGCCTACAACGTCTATGTCTCCTACGGCGCGGACCCTACGCGCGCGCAGGATGCGCACTACGTCGTGAAGCACGCGGGCGGGGAGAGTCACTTCCGCGTGAACCAGCGCCGCCACGGCGGGACATGGGTGCTGCTGGGCCGCTTCTACTTCAAGGCGGGGCAACACCCGGACTCGGGCGCGGTGGAGCTGCGGAACGACTCGGCGGCGGGCACGGGCGCGACGCTGTCGGTGGACGCGGTGCGGCTGGGCGGCGGCCGGGGGCTCATGGGAGACGCGGCGCAGGGACCGCTTCCGCGTCCGCGCTTCGAGGAGAGCGCGCGCTACCACGTGCAGTACAGCGGGGCGCCCTTCACCGTGTACGCACCGACGGGGGCCAATGCGCTGTCCAACGAGCGCAACGCGGACGTGACGGCCCGGCCGCGCTTCGCCGCGTGGCTGCACGAGGAGGGCGAGGACGCCGTCTACGTGGCGTGGCACACCAACGCGTCCACCACCGGCAACGTGGTGGGCACGGAGGCGTACGTCTACGGGCCGAACCCGGTGGACGGCACCCTCAACTTCACGGGCGTGAAGGACAGCGACGTGATGGCCAGGGCGCTGCTAGCGCAGATTGAGACGGACCTGAAGCGCGAGGTGGATCCGGCCTGGCGGGTGCGCACCCTGCGCTCGGCGAACCTGGGCGAGGTGAACCCCACGCACAACCCGGAGATGCCCAGCGTGCTGCTGGAGATGGCGTACCACGACAACACGGCGGACGCGGCGAAGCTCAAGGAGGCCCGCATCCGCCACGTGGCCGCGCGCGCCATCGTGCAGGGCCTCATCAAGTACTTCGCGGCCCGTGACAGCGTGGCGGTGCACCTGCCGCCGGAGGCCCCGGGCGCGGTGGCCGCGCGCAACGCGACGCCGGGCGCGGTGGAGGTGAAGTGGACCGCGCCGCCGCAGGTCGCCTCGGAGCAGGGCACGGATGCGCCGACGGGCTACCGCCTCTACCAGAGCGCGGATGGCCGGGCATGGGACGAGGGCACGGCGGTGACGAACACCGAGGCCACCGTCACGCTGGCCGCCGGCACGCTGCGCTACTTCCGCGTCGCCGCGGTGAACGCGGGCGGCGAATCGTTCCCGTCCGCCACGGTGGGCGTGCGCGTGGGGGATGCCCCGCGCGCGCTGCTCGTCAACGCGTACGAGCGGCTGGACGCGACGGTGGCCTGCGGTGAGACGCTGACGCCGTATGATTTGTCCGCCCCGCTGCGCGTCTACCTGGAGGCGATGAACGACGGCAGCTACCTGCGCCAGCACGGCGCGGCGTTCGCCCAGGCGGCGGTGGCCTTCGACAGCGCGACGGGCAACGCGGTGGCGACAGGGCTCGTGTCCCCTTCGGGCTACCAACTGGTGGACTGGTCCACCGGGCGCGGCGGCGTGGAGGGCGCGGGGCTGACGCGCACCGAACAGGACGCCCTGCGCGCGTTCGTCACCGGGGGCGGACACTTGATGCTGTCGGGTGGCCGCACCGTGTCCGCGCTCGCGGCGGGCAGCGCGGAGGATCAGCTCTTCCTTTCAGACATCCTGAGGGCCTCCATCGGCACGGGGGCGCCGGTGCTTCGGCTGGAGGGCTCGGTGGGCGGCTTCCTCTCGGACCTGACCGCCACGCCGCTGGACGACGGGACGCTCGGGGCCTATCCGGTGGGCGTCACCGACGTGCTGGCGCCGACGGGCGGGGGCAGGGACGTGCTGCGCTACGCCGGGACGGCGCTGGGCGCGGGGCTGGTGTCCGGCACGGCGCCGGCGGGACAGGTGCTGGTGCTGGGCTTCCCCTTCGAGGGCCTCGCGTCGAACCGGGAGCGGTCGCGGCTGGTGGGCGCGTTCCTGGCGACGACGGGGCTCGCCCCGGCGCCCCCCCTGCCGGACGCGGAGGTGACGCCGGCGGTGAGTCCCCGGCCGCTGACGTCCTGCGTGGCGGTCCAGGAGCGCAATCCCCATCCTCCCGTGGATCCGCCGGTGGAGCCGCCCCCTCCCGAACCGACGGTCGTTCCGTTGCTGCCAAACGAATATTTCGGCAAGGCGGACACCGGCTGTGGATGCGGGGCGGCGGAGGCGGGAACGGCCTCCGGGCTCTGGCTGTTGGTCGGGGTGATTGTTCAGCTCCGGCGTGCGCGCGCGAAGGCCCACGCGAAGCGTTGACTCGGCGGGGGCGCCTGCCTACGGTCGCCCGCCTTCTTTACGAGACTCATGACGGGTGGGCCGTGAGGGCCCACTCCTGCTGACCAGGAGAACGGACACCATGGCCACCAAGATCGCCATCAACGGCTTCGGACGTATCGGTCGCTGCATCCTTCGCGCCGCGCTCAGCCGCAAGGAAGACCTCGAGATCGTCGCCATCAACGACCTCGACAAGCCGTCGGCGCTGGCCCACCTGTTCAAGTACGACTCCGTGCACCGCACGTGGCCGGGCGAGGTGAAGGCGACGGACAAGGGCATCGTGGTGGACGGGCGGGAGATCGCCGTCACCGCGGAGAAGGACCCCACGGCGCTGCCCTGGAAGTCGATGGACGTGGACGTGGTCCTGGAGTGCACGGGCCGCTTCACCGGCCGCGAGGGCGCGGAGAAGCACCTCAAGGCGGGCGCGAAGAAGGTCATCATCTCCGCGCCGGCCAAGGGCCCGGACCTGACCATCGCGTACGGCATCAACCACGATCAGTACGACGCGAAGAAGCACCACATCGTGTCCAACGCCTCGTGCACCACCAACTGCCTGGCGCCCATCGCCAAGGTGCTGGTGGACAACTTCGGCATCGAGCACGGCCTGATGACGACGGTGCACAGCTACACCAACGACCAGCGCATCTTGGACCTCACCCACGAGGACATGCGCCGCGCCCGCGCCGCCGCGCTCTCCATGATCCCCACCAGCACCGGCGCCGCGAAGGCCATCGGTGAGGTCATCCCGGAGCTCAAGGGCAAGATGCACGGCATCTCCGTGCGCGTGCCCACCCCGAACGTGTCGCTGGTGGACCTGACGGTGAACACCACCAAGAAGGTCACCGCGGAAGCGGTCATCGAGGCGTTCCGCAAGGCGGCGGCCACGCAGCTCAAGGGCGTGCTGGAGTTCAGCGACGCGCAGACGGTGTCGGTGGACTACAACGGCAACCCGCACTCGGCCATCTTCGACGCCACGAACTGCTTCGTGATGGGCGACACCATGCTCAAGGTCATGGCCTGGTACGACAACGAGTGGGGCTTCTCCAACCGCATGGTCGACACGGCGAAGTTCCTCGTGTCCAAGGGCCTGTAGTCGTCAGGCACGGCTTCGCATTCCGGCACCGTTGGGCTGACCGAGACAGGGCAAGGGGCACCAAAAGATGATCCGCTACATCGATGACCTGCAGTTGACCGGCAAGCGCGTCTTCATCCGCGTGGACTTCAACGTCCCCATGGAGGGCCGCCGCATCACCGACGACACCCGCATCCGCGAGGCGCTTCCCACCATCAAGCGCGCGCTGGAGATGGGCGGCAAGGTCATCCTGGCGTCCCACCTCGGTCGGCCCAAGGGCCCGGACCCCAAGCTGTCGCTGGAGCCGGTGGCCGCGAAGCTCGTGGAGCTGCTGGGCGGCAAGCACGAGGTCATCCTCACGGATGACAGCGTGGGCGACGGCGTGAAGAAGCAGGTGAAGGAGCTGAAGGAAGGGCAGGTGGTCCTCCTGGAGAACCTGCGCTTCCACAAGGAGGAGGAAGCCAACGACGAGGCCTTCTCGCGCGAGCTGGCGGCGCTGGCGGACGTCTACGTCAACGACGCGTTCGGCACGGCGCACCGCGCGCACGCGTCCACGGCGGGCATGGTGCCGTTCGTGAAGGAGAAGGCGGCCGGCTTCCTGATGCGCAAGGAGATCGAGTACCTGGGCGACAAGGTGCTCAAGAACCCGGCGAAGCCCTTCGTGGCCATCCTGGGCGGCTCCAAGGTGAGCGACAAGATCAAGGTCATCGAGAGCCTGCTGCCCAAGGTGGACGCGCTGCTCGTGGGCGGCGCGATGGCGTACACCTTCCTCAAGGCGCAGGGCATCGAAGTGGGCAAGAGCCGGGTGGAGGAGGGCGACAAGCTGGCGCTGGCGGCGAAGCTCTTGGACACGGCGAAGCGGCTGAAGACGCCGCTGGTGCTGCCCATCGACCACATCGTCGGCACGGGGCCCACGGCGGACAGCGTGGCCAAGGAGACGCCCGACCAGGTCATCCCGGCGGACATGATGGGTCTGGACATCGGGCCCAAGACGCGCGCGATGTTCACGCAGCGCATCCGCGACGCGAAGACGGTGGTGTGGAACGGGCCCATGGGCGTCTTCGAGGTGGCGAAGTTCGCGGAAGGCACGAAGTCGGTGGCGGTGGCCATGTCCATCAACACGCAGGCCACGACGGTCATCGGCGGTGGCGACAGCGCGGCGGCGGTGGAGCAGATGGGCTACGCGGACAAGATGAGCCACGTGTCCACGGGCGGCGGGGCGTCGCTGGAGTTCCTGGAGGGCAAGGAGCTGCCGGGCATCAAGGCGCTGGAGACGAAGTAGGCGGCAACGCACCCGCAGTTCCTCAAACGCTCGCTACCGGGGGAGACACCATGACGGCCCACGCTCGTCGGAAGATCGTCGCTGGCAACTGGAAGATGAACAAGGCGGTGCCGGAGGCGCTCGCGTTGGTGCGGGAGCTTCGCGGCGCGGTGGCGGCGCTGGGTGACACGGTGGAGGTGGTGATCGCGCCTCCGTTCGTGGCGTTGCAGCCCGTGCACATCGCGCTGGAGGGCGCGCCCATCCAGTTGGCGGCGCAGAACTGCCACTGGGAGGCGTCCGGCGCCTTCACCGGGGAGATCTCCGCGGGGATGGTGGCGGAGCTGGGGTGTGCCTACGTCATCGTGGGGCACTCGGAGCGCCGGCAGTTCTTCGGTGAGACGGACGCCACGGTGAACAAGCGGGCGAAGGCCGTGAAGGCCGCGGGCATGACGCCCATCGTCTGCGTGGGCGAGACGCTGGCCGAGCGCGAGGCGAACCAGACGCTGGAAGTGGTGGAGCGTCAGGTGCGCGGGGCGCTGGAGGGCTTCACGGCGGCGGACGTGGCGACGTTCGTGATGGCGTACGAGCCGGTGTGGGCCATCGGGACGGGCCGGACGGCGACGACGGCGCAGGCGCAGGAGGTCCACGCGGCGATCCGGGGCCTGCTGGGCCGGCTGTACGACGAGGGGACGGCGGGGCGGGTGCGCATCCAGTACGGCGGCAGCGTGAAGCCGGACAACGCGGCGGAATTGCTGGGACAGCCGGACGTGGACGGGGCGCTGGTCGGGGGAGCGAGCCTCAAGGCGGCCGACTTCGTGGCCATCGTGAAGGCAGCGGGCTAGAGGAAGTTATCCCAGTTGGAAGTTGTCACCCGTTGACCACTTTGTGTAGGGTGCGCCCTCTTTCCACGGAGCGTCTGGAAGCCCCATGCTGACCTTCTTTACGATCGTGCACGTCCTGCTCTGCGTGTTCATGATCTTCGTCATCTTGCTACAGCCGGGGAAGGACGCCGGCATGGGTTCCGCCCTGGGTGGCGGCGCCGCGACGAGCGCCTTTGGTGGGCGCGGAGCGGTGACCTTCCTGAGCAAGCTGACGGGCATCTGCGCCGGCTTGTTCTTCCTGACGTCGCTGGGCCTGTCGTTCGTGGGCCTGCGCGGTTCCGTGGCGGCGGGGGGCTCGGTCGCATCGCCTCCTCCGGCGGCCACGGCACCGGCGACGCCGGGTGCGGCCCCTGGTACGGGTGCGGCACCGGCGACGACGCCAGCGCCTGCGGTTCCGGGCAGTGTCGAGCAGGAGCGCACGGCGACCCCGCCGGCCGAGGGCCAGCCGGCTCCCGCGCCGACGACGCCCGCGCCGTAGTCGTCAGTTCGTTTCAAGCTCGCGCGTCGGTGATTTTGTCGTTGCGCGAGTCAGCGGGGTTCGGTAGATGAGCCCCGCGAGCAGGCCCAGGTGGTGGAATTGGTAGACACACCATCTTGAGGTGGTGGCGCCGTGAGGCGTGCGGGTTCGAGTCCCGCCCTGGGCACTCCGAAGAAGAGCCCCCGAATCGAAAGATTCGGGGGCTTTTTTCGTTTCGGTGGGTGGGCTCTGGTGATGCGGCCCTTCGCTCACTGACCATCAACGCAGCCAGGAGGCAGCGCGGTGAGAGGGGCGACGCCATTAGAGTCAGTCGTCCCATGGGCCGATCGCTCCAGATCATCTGTGACCCCAACCCGTTCTGTTACGGAGCCATCTCCGCGCTTCGGGCGCTGGCGCGTCATCTGCCGGAGGCCTCGTTCACGGTGCTGGCCACCGGGCCGGTGCGGGAGCAATGCGATCCTGCGACGTTCGACCGGGTTCTTCCTTGTGATGTGAAGGATCCCGCATCAGTGCGCCAGCATGCTTCCGTCCTAGCAGCCGCCGACCTGTATCTCGCCGTCTCCAACAACACCAATATCGGTCTCGTACAGGAGCTGAAGCTACCCCTGGTTTTCGTCGACATCCTGTTCTGGATGAAGCGACGGATGACTCCCGCCATGCGTCAGGCCAGTGGCTACATCATCGAGAACTTTCCGGGGGTGGATGAGGCCCTCGAACGGTATGGCCGGGGAATGATTGCGCCGAAGATTGTGGGGCCGCTCATCGCCAGCTCCCTACTCCGACAGCATCGGCGCGCCACGCCCCACCTCCTGGTGAATTACGGCGGCGCTTACTCCCCGGACATCATCCCTGGGAAGAACACCTGCTATCCGTCCACCATGACGCGCTTGCTGCGGGAGGTACTGCCTCTCGCAGGACTGGGCTTCGAGGCAGTGACTGTCGCAACTGGAGCAAAGGCTGTCGCACGCATCCGGGAAGAAGGTGCCGATGGCGGCCTGCGGGTGGAGACCTTGGCCCAGGAGCAGTATCTGGCCATGCTGGCCTCCTCCAGTCAGTTCCTGACCTCGCCGGGACTGAATGCGCCCTTCGAGGGTTTCGCGCTGGGCATCCCCACCAGTTTTCTCCCTCCCCAGAATCTCACGCAGGTCTGTCAGCTCGCCGTCTACCAGGAGCACGGACTGGCACCTCAAGGCCTGAACCTCACGGAGCTGTACCCGGATCATCCTGTTGATCCATTGGTTCCGGAGGCGGAGGGAACGGCCCGGCTGCTGGAGTTGGTGGCTCGCTTCGATGCCGACGTCAAGGCTCGGGCCTTGGTGCGCGAGCGGGTGGTGGCGCAACTCAACCGAAGCCCCTCGGAGCTTGTGCGACAGGTAACGGCTCAGGAGGTCTTCCTGCGGAGACTCGGTCCTCCAGGCGGCGCGGCAGCCGCCGAAGAGGTTCGGAGGATTCTGGCTGCCCAGCCATCTCGACAGCGAGCGCACCGGTGAGTCACTGCACGCTCTCCGTCATCATCCCGACACGACATCGTCCGGCCCTCCTGCGGCGAGCCTTGACCTGTGTGGCGGAACAGACCCGTCGTCCAGACGAGGTGTTCGTCATTGATGATGGAGACGTGCCCCATCCTTTCGTTCCCAGCGCAGGGGTGCGGTGGGTCCGTCACGAGGCGCCTCACGGGGCGGCGCGCGCCCGCAACCTGGGCGCTTCGCTGGCACAGGGACGGTTCCTTGCCTTCCTCGATGATGACGACGCCTGGGACCCTGCCTATCTGGCTGAGGCCGAACAGCTGGCGCTCACCGAGCGGCTGGATCTGGTGCTTACCGCCTTCCTCAAGGTCCGACAGCAGGAGGGCACGCAGGAGGTGGTGCCGGAAAAGGTTCCACCGGCCATCCTTCATCCGGACGACTTCCTGGTTCGCAATCCAGGTCTCCGGGGGTCGAACCTGTTCATCTCCCGAGCGGCGTTTCTCCAGTCGGGAGGTTTTGATCCAGCCCTGCCTTCCTTCCACGACATGGATCTCGGCATCCGGCTGGCATCACTTCCGGGGCTCCGGTACGGACGCAACACGCGACCTCGGGTGTATTTCCACGTTCATCCGGAACTCCGCCTGTCCACCGCGGGCTCGCCCACCAACGTGGCCGGAATGCGGGCTTTTCTCGTCAAGCACGCTGGGATCATGGGGCCCGAGCGGGTGTCTGCCTTCAGGGAGCGCGCGCGACGGTTGTTCGGGGTGGAGCCATGAAACGTCTGTCCTGGCTGGTGGGGCCTCCTGCTGCGGGGAAGACGACCTGGGCGCTGGGCCTCCAGGCCCTTTCTCCTGCGCCACGCGTCCTGGAACTCGCGCAGATGCTCCACCCCTTGGTCGACCCCACGAAGCCACGCCAGGGAATGATGCAGGCCAAGTCCCTGGTGATCCAGGCCATCCGGAGGGTGGAACTGGATCCCGCCAACGACGGGCTGCCTCCACTGGTTGTCATCATGGCGATGGTGGAGGAGAAGTCGCTGTTTCCCCTCTCCCAAGATGAGGAGGTCTTGCTGCTGCTTCCCCCGAAAGACGTCTGGGAACGCCAGTTCTTGGGACGTCTTCCCTTTCACATGCCCGGCAGTCGCCCCATGCGGCTGGATGATGCTCTCCATTGGTATGAAGAACATGCCCGGTGGAAGGCGCTGGGACTGCCGGTCACGCTGCTGACAGGGGCGCTTTCTCCGGGGTAGCGTCGTGCGCGCTCACCCGTCGCGCCACCAAGACTCTTCGCGCTCGGCATACCAGGCAACTGTCCGCCGAAGCCCTTGTTCGAAGGTCACGCTCGGGATCCAACCCAGGTCCCGCGCTGCTGCCGTGCCATCGGCCTGACTGTGCCGCGTATCCCCCCGACGCCAGGGTTCGTAGCGCGGAGGCTGCACACGCTTCAAGAGGGTGGCGATCGCCTCGTGGAGCGCCTGGACGGAGATCCGTCCCCCTGCGGCGATGTTGTACACGTTTCCGAAACAAGCCTCCCCCGCGACCAACGCTCGCAGGTTCGCCACGACCACGTTCTCCACATAGCTGAAGTCGCGCGTCTGCTCCCCATCTCCATGGATGACGCATTCGCCTCCGCGCAGGCTGGCTTCGATGAATCGGGGGACGACTGCCGCATAGGGAGAGTGGGGCCTCTGCCGGGGGCCAAAGACATTGAAGAAGCGCAGGCCTACCGTCGGGAGCCCGAACCCGCGTGTCCAGGCCTGGGCGAGTTGCTCCAGAGCCGCCTTTGTCGCCGCGTAGGGGCTGCCTGCGGCCATCGGTTGGTCCTCCCGTTTTGGCAGCGTCATGGATGCTCCGTATACGGAACTGCTGCTCGCGTAGACGACTCGTGACACGCCGGCGGCCCGCGCGGCCTCCAGCACATTGAGGGAGCCCATCACGTTGACGTCAACCACCGACTTGGGATCGTGCAGCGATCTCTGCACGGAATTGAGGGCCGCCAGGTGCACGACGGCCTCGCAGTGACGCATCCCCCTGGTGCACAACTCCGGGTCGAGGATCGAGCCCACGAGGATCTCCAGACGGGGTTCACGCGCTGGAAGGTTGTCCATTCGTCCCGCCGACAGGTCATCAAGGACGACGACTTCGCGCCCTTCACAGAGCAGGGCTTCCACCACATGGGAGCCGATGAATCCGGCGCCACCGGTCACCAGTACGCACTTCCTCATGTCCGTATCACCGGTAATCCGTGGGCGAGGGCCAGGACTCCGCGAGCATCGTACACGGGCATCCGCAAGGGGAGTCTCAAGCGGCGCCCCCACTTGGAGCAGGAGGGACGGCGACCCGTGGATGCCAGGGAGTCACGAACTCCCGGGGCAATCGGAAGAGGGCTGACTCGCGCGTGACGGCTCCCGGAACGCAGGTGAGGGCACACGTGGCACCTGCCTGCGCGACGCGATGTTCGGTGGCCGGATCGAAGGCGCCATCCGGATATGCGAACGGCGCAGGGTGCCCGCCCGACAGTCTCGCAACCCATGCCAGGGCATTGGAAATCTCCAACGCCGCCTCGGCCTTGCTCAAGACTGGCAGGTGCTGATGGCTCACTCCGTGTCCGCCCAGCAGATGCCCGGCCGACGCCAATCCCTCCAACTCACGCTCCGAGGGGTAGAGCGTTTTTGCCAGCCCATCAGGCACCTCGATACGCAGTGCCTGCGCCAGCTCCCGAAGAACCTCACGGACCTGGGCACGCTCGCCCCGTACCACGAAGCGCTTCAACGCTCCGGTGACCAATGTGCTCTTGCCCTCTTGGCTTTCGAGGGAGCCCTGCACCAGGGTGCCATCGGGCAGTGGGCACTCGAAGCGTGGGCACTCTGCATGGTCGAGCAGCCAATAGAAGACATCCACCGGATGGGCCTCCTTCGCCTCCGAGAGGAACGCCGGACAGACGAAGAAGGTCGCGCGGTGCCCCTGCTCCTCAAGCCTGGGTGCGACAACCTCTCCCCACTCGCGGTAACCATCATCGAAGGTGAGCACCTGCCCCGGAGGAGGTGGTTCCCCGCGACTGAGTGCATCCACCACCTCATCAAGCGCTCGGAAGGGGCCAGTCTCCAGCACCCGGCCGAATTCTTCAGGCGTGAGTGCCGTTCCACGCAGCCGGTAGCAGGACGGCAGACTAAACGCCGTTGGCTGGTTCGGCATCACCCGATGCAGCATGAGCACGTGGGTCATTGGTCCTCCCCTGTCACAGGCTGTCGCGTTCTCGGCAGTCTGCTCCCGACGCACGCTCATCTCAGGTCTCCAATGGCAGGATGCTATAGATTTTGGAGTGCCGTTCGCCGTCAGTGAGATCTACGCGCGCGAGCAGGCGTCCTTCGGAAAGCTCCAACAACAGCAGGGAGGTCTCCGTGCCTTCTGGATCCCGATCCGCCCAGTGATGGCGAGGCATTCGATTTCGTCGGAGCTCCGTGAGTCCCACGACCAGCAGGCGGCCATTCGTCCACAATCCTCGGCACCAGCCCGCATGGCCCGTCTCGAAGACGCTGCGTCGCACCTTGGACTCTCCCGCGACCCGGCCATCCCTCATTGGGGCGGTGTGCACCCGCCCGTCGATGGTTGTCAGCCAGAACGTGTCGGCTGAGAGGAAGCCGTCGTGGGGGTTCATCCCGGCCAGGGTCAACACCGTCTCGAATGTGCGGAGATCGCGCACCGTGCCATCGTAAAGACAGGTTACCAGTGTCTGCGTCAAGGTCGGGCAGACATGGTTCGGATGGAGGTGGTCTGGAACCTTGAGTCGGGCAAAGGGTGCGCCTCCCCGCTGGGCCCCGAGATCATGGTAGCCATCCCCTGGCCGCGGTGAGGGCCACTGAGCTGGAGCCTCGCCGCTCCAACCGGTGTTCAACACCTCATCCCAATGGGCCGGATCCTGTCCTCCCATCCTCCGATGGTTTGCCCAGGTTGGCAGTAATGCATGTGAGCCGATGAAGCGCCCCTCCAGGTTGAGGAGGTCCACGGCATCCAGACCCGTATTGGCGATGTACAAGCGTCCTGACGACTCGGAGACGTGATGGATGTCATTGAAGCTTGGCTGATGCAGCACCCCCGAGACCTCCGCTCGTGACAGGTCGACGCGGACAACGGCACAGTGCGCGGCGACGTAGAGGTGACCATCGCTTGCCCTGCACCCACCCGCAAAGCCCTTACGTGGCACGTGCAGGTGCTCCGGGGGGATCCAGCGGATGAATGGCTCCGCCCGCTCACTCTCCAGGTCGACGTGCCAGACAACCCCTTCGCCGGAGGAATCAAAGTACCCGCCGGTGACGAGGAATTTCAGTCCCATGTCGTCCTCCAGGTTGGCAGGATCGAGACCACGTGCCGCGCGAAGTCCGCCAGTCGTTCAGGCAGCGATGGATCCGCGAGTGCGTCCACGGCGCCCGCCAGCAGTTCTACCTGCTCTAGCGCGACAGCGCAGGCCCGGGCCGTCGCGGCATCTTCCTCGTCGCGCCACCACCATGCCTCGGGACGGGTCAGCGCGCTCCGGGCCTGCTCTGCCTCCCGCCGCAAGGCTTCCCGTCCGTGGGCGAGCAGGTCGCGCCGTGAAGAGACCTCTTGCTCGACAGCGGGGGGGGGCTCGGGGGACTTGTGTTCCAGGAGCCTTGCGAGCACCACGCCTCGCTCCTGGCCTTCCACGAAACCACGAAGCGCGATGACGTCCGGTTGATGTGTGGCGAGCGGCGAGTTTCCATCCCCGTCGCGGCGACCGTGGAGCAGGTCCAGCTCCGCCTGCACGAGACGGAGCAGGGGCTCCCGCGCGATAAGGTGGGCCCAGAGCGTGTCGGCACGTCGAGTCATCACCCCATCCTCGCCACGAAGCACGGGGTAGGGTGCCGCCACAAGTGCGTCCAGGTCGAGGAACAGCGCGTTGCCCCCCCGGTGGCGGCTCGGTGCCAGGGTCTCTACCGGCTGGTAGAGCACGGGGCGGGTGACCTGCTGCCCGTGAGGCACCCGGGTGAACGCCACGCAGAGGGTTCGGAAGGCGTCTCGCACCCGCCAGGGCGCACGTCCCGGCGGCGTCCAGGGAAAGGCTGCCCGGAGGTGATCCGCCGAGCCTCGGGCATGATCGTAGTAGTAGTCGGGCAGGTGGCGAGGCCCCGGTGCGGGAGCCCAGTTTGTGTTGGGCTCTCGTTCCGCCATCTCCCGGAGGTTGCCGGCCAGGTCATGCATCTGGACGCGGAGGGTCGCATAGCCCGGAATGGGAGGGGCCCCCGTGCAGGTGCCAAGCGCGACGGATACCTCAGGGTGCTGTGCCCAGAGCGCTTCGACCCGGTCGAGCAGGTCCTTCACGGGTTCCTCCACGAACCCTTCGGATGTGCCACGAAGCCTTCGGAAGGACAGGTCGTCATCCAGCATCCAGACGGCCACCGGCCCTCCGCCATCGCCTGGGTGAGGCAGCCCGAGAACGCCCGTGCGCAAGTGCTCGTGTAGGAGCGATGTCTGGAGGGCGCGGGAGGCGCCAATGGGGAGCGGGACATTGAGGCCGCAGGGGAGCAGGCCGCATCGCTGGGATGGGGCGAGGCGCTTAAGTTCGTCGCGTGCCTTCAGGCGGGTGACTTGAAGTCCCCTGCTGCGGGAACTCTCAAGTATCACTTCGAGCGCCGCTTCGCGTTCCTGATCTCGTCCTTGCCCGTTGTCTAGGATGAGCACTCCCACCGAGCCCTCCTCACGAGCGCCGAGGTTCCCAATGAGGGACTCGAGCAACTCCGCAGTGCTTTCGGCTCGGTCGGTGACGGCCAATGACACGATGATGCGCGGGGAAGGGCGGGGATTCCGGACTCCCTCCAAGAGGTCGGGGACTCGCCGCCGCAATGCATGGAGGGCTTGTCGGATCAACGACTCGGGCAGCCCGAAGGTGATGTGCAGCAACTCGGCCATGGCCTCCCATCCAGGCACCGGACGCGTGCTTGCGAGTCCGCCCGCGAAACGTTGATAGCGGCCATCCTGGACCGAAGCCAGGGCCCACTCGCTCAGCCTGACTGCTTGGAGTGAAGGGCTGGTCTCGGGTTGAAAGAATGAGTCATGCGAACGGGGCTCCGGCGTGAGGCGATAGACGGTCTCCCCCTGTCCATTGGGCAGGGTACGCCGCAGCCGGTGTCCTTCGTGCCCATCCCGTTCGAAGCGAAAGGTGGTTCCGTAAGCAGTGAAGTCAAATCCTGCTCCGTCCAGGGGGAGCGGATGCATGCAGGGATGCCCACTTCCGACATCGACGATGAATCTTCCTTCTGGCAGTCGGACCACCCCGACCACATGGTTGCCGGTTTCGCGAACGGTGGCTCCCGCGAGCCACGCCTCAAAGCCCAGGGTTCGAAGGAGCGCGATGAATGGAGTTGTCAGCAGGTGGCAGGTGCCGCCAAGCCCGGCGAGGTTTCCCTCCACCGCCGCCTCGACCGGAGAATCTCCGGGAGCAGTTGCTTCTCCGGCCAGCAGCGCGAGGTTGTGGAACGGCAGCGCGCGGAGGTGGGCCCGCAGCAGAGAGGACAGTCCATTGGCATCCAGCGAGACACCGGGGTTGCCAAGTCGCGCGAGGTACGCTCGCACTGTCTCTGGTCCGAGTCGAGGCAGCATCAGGCCCCCCGAAAGGGAAGCTGCTTGATCCACTGGAACACCGCCCGCAGCTCCTCGGCATGGAGCGGGAAGGTCCACAGGGGGACTGACTCATTCGCGTCATGGATGCGGGAGTGTGAGTCATTGACGCCTAGCGCGAAATAGCGGGCACCCACCGGGAGGCTCTGGTTGAAGGGGCATCCACCCAAAACCGCCGCTTTGTTCAGTCCACGCACCTCCAGTCGAGCGCTAATCCCCCAACATCCGGCGAGCTGACCCAGGCTGTCGATCAGGGCCTGCAGCGCTACATCGGGGGGCTCGCTTCCCGTGCGTTCCGGGCCGATCTTGCGAGCAATAAGCCGGAGTGTTCCGTCCTCATGGTCGTGGTATCCGGTCTCGTCCAGCCAGAGGTCGGCTTCGATTCCTGGCAGTCGCTTGCCCATGATTCGTCGGGCCGCCGATGAGCCGGTTTCTTCTTCACCCTGGATGAACCAGGTCAGCGCTGGTGTGTCCTCGATGAGGGCCAATGCCACGAGGCGAGCGGTGAGAGCACCTTTGTTGTCACTCACACCCTGACCCCACCAGCGACCGTCCCTTTCGAGCAATACAGGCGCTTGAGTGGGGCCACCGTGTGTTCCATGAAGGCGGGAGGTCACATCATAGTGGCCGTACATTACCACATGCCCTCCCATGCCTCGGGCTGGCCGGTGTGCTTCGAGCAGGGCCGGGGCTTCGTCGATGGGCCGATGCAATTGGCAATCGAAACCCAGCGCAGAGAGGCGTCCTTCAAGCCATCTCGTGCACGCCTCGTGATCCGCACCCTTGGGGGTCGTGTCGAACGAAAGCAGTGCCTCCAACGCCTCCCGCACTCCAGGAAGGAGGCGCTCCAACTCCATCTCGATCGATGCCTCGTCGGTGAGAATGAATCCCTTCTCGGACTGGCGCTTGCGCATGCCCCTCCTCCCGTGGCCGGGCATTTGGGACTCTCGCGCCACGGACCGGGCGGCAGTATAGCCTCGTGACTCCTGACTGCTGCCGCTTCCGGCACTACCGCTTCAGCCGCCTGGCTCTGATAGGTGTCAGCCCTTGTCGCCGTAGTAGCCACGGCGGATGGACTTCTTCTTCAGGCCCTTCACGAAGCCCTTGGCCAGTGACGGCACGAGCACCGGGCCAATCCGGCCCAGCATCGAATAGGTCCACCACCACAGGTTCGTGGAGATGGAGGCCTCCGTGGTGAGCACCCGGTGCCACCAGCCGTAGGGCACATACAGAATCTCCCCGGCCTCCAGCGTGAAGTCGTAGTCCGGCGCCACGCCGTTGGGCAGCACGTCTGGATTGCCTCCGCCGGGCACCAGGTCGTACTCACTGACCACCGACCAGACGAAGTCCAGCTTCCGGGGCCGCAGCTGCGCGTCTCTCGCCGGGGAGTAGAGCTGCCATTGCTTGCTGCCGACAATCTGGGCGTGCAGGTTGTGCGCGCGGTCCAGGTGCAGCTGCGTGAAGGACCCCTTGGGCCCCATGAAGAAGAGCTGCTCCGTCAGGCGCTTCTGGGACGCGTAGTTGGGGAAGCGCAGGTCAGCCAGCAGCTCCGGCAGGACGGCGTACATGTCCTTGCCGATGAGGTAGCCCACCTCCGGCTCGTTCCGGGCCTTCAGCGCGTCCACGTACTCGCGCAGCTTCACCTTCTTCACCGTGCCGGTGCGCTTCACGGAGGTCTTGTCTCCGTGCGCGTACTTGAGCCACTCCACCGTCACTTCCTTGTCGCCGTGCGCGTCGCGGAAGTAGTCGAACGTCCACTTCGCCGTGGAGGGCCAGTCCTTCATGGCGTCCACGAAGATGACCGGCTTATCCAGGCCGCCGATGCTGGCGTAGAACTCCTGGCGGGACATCATCGGGATGCGCTCGGGCGCTTGCGGCTCGGGGCGCTTCATCGCGGCACTGGTGCTCATGGGGGCTCCCGGCCTTTCTCAGGCTTCCTGCGGCGCGGCGGCCTTCTTCAGCCGCTCGAAGTTGTTGTCGATGCCGTGTCGCACGTCCGCGAGCATGTGCACCTCGAACTCCTGGTAGGGGAACGAGGGCCACTCGCGCAGCCGCGTCAACAACGCCTCGTGCGACTCGGCGTTGAGGATGCACATGCCCATCTTGGGCAGCACGTAGTACGCGCAGTCCATGGTGCCATCCATCAGCCGCGCGCCGACCCAGTCGCGCACGTCGCGGTTGAGGGCGACCGGATCCGGGGGCTGCGGGCCGCTCTGACGATCCTTGGCGAAGATGAGGAACTTCATCGCTGCAGACTCCTTGAGTTGAGGAAGGGGAAAGGGTGCTTCAGGCCGCCCGAGCGGAACCCGCAGGGCTCGCGAGCGCTCGGCGCAGGGCCTGCAAAAGTCCCCGGGGCGTGTCCCGGAGGAAGAAGTGGTCGCCCAGGAAGGAGCGGGCCGTGAACGGACCGCGCGTCTGCTCGCGCCAGCCCTCCAGGTGGTGCTCCTGCACGTAGTCCTCGCTGCCCCGGAACGCGGACACCGGGCACTCCAGCGGAGCCTCCTCGGTGTACTGGTAGCTTTCGCAGACGGCCGTGTCCGCCAGCAGCGACGGCAGGACCAACTGCTTCAGCTCCTCGCCCATCGACTCGGGGATGCCCCGCTCGGTGAGCAGGGCCCGCACCACTTCCGGATCCGCTTCGTGCGTCCGTGCCTTGGGCGGGGTGCGCGTCAGCAATTGCGGCGCGGTGTAGCTTGCGAGGAACAGGTGCAGCGGCTCGGGGAGCCCGTGGCGGCGCAGAGCCCGGGCCAGCTCGAAGGCCAGGAGCGCCCCCATGCTGTGACCGAACAGGGCGAAGGGCTTGTCCTGCCGCGCTCGCACCACGTCCACCAGTTGCTCCACCAGCGCGGGCACCTCCGTGAGGGGCGTCTCGCGCAGGCGGTTCTCCCGGCCCGGGAGCTGGACGGGGAGCACCTCCACGTCGGGCGCCAGGTGCGGTGCCCACGTGCGGAACAGCGAGGCCCCTCCGCCTGCATGCGGCAGGCAGAACAGGCGCACGCGCGCCTCCGGCCTCGGGGTGTGGTGGGAGAGCCAGGACTCGGTGGCGTTCGGGGTGGGCTCCATGGCGGATCTCGAAAGGGCGGGGCGGTTCAGGGGGCGCCGAGGACGCGGCGGTAGAGGGCGATGTTGGCGGTGATCATCCGCTCCAGGCCGAAGAGGTCGGCCACGCGGCGCTGGCCTGCGTCGCCCAGCTTCCGGGCGCGTGCCGGATCGTTCAGGAGGGCGAGCGTGGCGTTGGCGAGCTGCGCGACTTCCACTTCATGCAGCTCGCTGCCGGAGACGGGGCGGACGGGGACGTGGAGGCCGGACTCTCCGTGCTGGAGGATCTCCGACAACCCTCCGACGTCGGTGGCCACCAGCGGGACGCCGGAGGCCATGGTCTCGATGGCGGTGTAGCCGAAGGGCTCGTAGATGGACGGCACCACCGCTACGTCCGCGATGCGGTGCAGGAGCCCCAGTTGCGAGCGCGGCAGCTTGCCCAGCAGCTTGATGCGGCCGAGCAGGGGCGCGTATTGCTCGCGCAACTGGTGAACCATCTGCGTGGACTCGCGCGAGTCCGTGCCGCCCGCGAGCAGGTAGACGGTGTCCGGCCTCGCGGCGAGCACGCGCTCGGCGGAGGCGAAGAGCGCGGGGATGCCCTTCATCGGGTGGAGGCGCCCGGTGTAGAGGACGACGCGCGTCTCTGGCCCCGCCACCGTGGCGCGCAGCTTCGCGAAGGCGTCCGCGCCGTGCGGTGACTTCATGAAGGGCTCCAGCTCCATCGCGCAGTGGATGGTGTGGAGCTTCTCCAAAGGCAGGCGGTACTGCTCGCGGATGAGCGTGCTCATGGAGGCGCTCACGGACACGACGTGGGTGCCGCCGTCGTAGAAGCTGCGCTCCTGTTCGACGATCTCCGGGTCCGGCTGTTGTCCCCACCACCGCTCCACGGGCTCGGAGATGTAGTGGCTGGTGCCGATGACGGGCACGCCTGACTCACGGCCCAGCCGGCGCGCGGCCTCGTGTGTATGCCATTGGTGGAAGTGCAGGAGGTCCGGCTTCTCCTCCGCGATGCGCGCGCGGCCGTACTGGTACAGGTCCTCGTTGAAGGCGCGGATGCCCTGCACCAGCGTCAGGTGCGCCGCCTGGGCGAAGCTCGCCTTGCCGGGCGGCACCATGTGCACCGTCACGCCGTTGGGCTGGCGCACGACGCGGGCTTCCCCGGGCGTATAGGACAGCACCGTCACCCGGTGGCCGGAGCGCGCGAGCCCGTTGGCCAGCTCATAGACATACGTGCCCACGCCGCCCGCGATGTTGGGCGTGTACTCCATGGCCAGGATGAGCACGTGGAGCGGCCGGGTGCTTGCGGATGTCTGGACGGCCACGCCGGTGGGCGCTTCCGGCTCCCTGGGCGCGGCCTGCTGCTCCTGGAGCGCGGTCAGCGCACGCACGAGGGCATCCTTCGCCGCGTCCTCGTGCCGAGGCTCCTGGGCCACGCCCAGGTTGTTCAGGAGCGCCGCGAGCTGGCTGGCGGTAGGGGCTTCGAACAGCGACTGGAGCGGCACCGTCACGCCGAAGGTGTCGCGCAATCGCCCGACGACGGCGGTGGCCAGCAGCGAGTGGCCCCCCAGGTCGAAGAAGCTGTCGTGGATGCCCACCGGGTCGATGCCCAGCACGTCCTGGAGGATGCGGACGATGGCGCCCTCCTGCTCGGTGCGGGGCGCGACGTAGGTGGTGCGCAGCGCGGGACGCGGGTGCTGGGTCGCGGACACATCCGGAACCACGGTGGCCGCGGAGACTTCCGTCGACACCCCGGTGGCCACCGTCGGGACGTGGCTGGCCTCAATCCAGTAGCGGCGCCGCTCGAAGGGGTAGGTCGGCAGCGGTATGCGGCGGCGGGACTCGCCCCGGTGGTAGCGCTTCCAGTCCGGCTCCACGCCCTCCATCCACAACTGGCCCATCGCCCCATGCAGCACGTTCAGGTCGGACTGCGCGTCGTCCGGATGGCGCAGGGTGGTGATGGCCGATACGCGGACGCCTCGCACTTTCCCCAACTGGTTGGCGAAGGTGGTGAGGGTGCGGCCTGGCCCGACTTCGAGCAGCACCCGGTCGGGCTGCTGGAGCAGCGTCTCCAGGCCCGCGGCGAAGCGCACGGCCTGACGCAGGTGCGTGGCCCAGTACTTCGGCGAGGTGGCTTCCGCCGGGGTGATCCACGTCCCGGTGACGTTGGACACGTAGGGGATGCGCGGGGCCTTGAGCGTGAGCTTTCGCACCCGGGCGGCGAACGGCTCCAGGAGGGGCTCCATCATCCCCGAGTGGAAGGCGTGCGACGTCTTCAGCACCCGGCAGGCCACCTTCCTGTCGAGGAGCTGGACCCGGAGCGCTTCCACGGCGGGCGTGGGGCCCGCGACGACGCAGAAGGAGGGCGCGTTGACCGCCGCCAGCGACACGTCCGGGGGCAGGAGCGGCGACAGCTCCGCTTCCGGCAGCGCCACGGACAGCATCGTGCCGCCCGGCAGCTCCTGCATCAGCTGGCTGCGCTCCACCACCAGCTTGAGCGCGTCCTCCAGCGAGAAGACGCCCGCGAGGCAGGCCGCGACGTACTCACCGACGCTGTGGCCGATCATCGCCTGTGGCTCGATGCCCCAGGACATCCACAGCTTCGCGAGCGCGTACTCCACGGTGAACAGCGCGGGCTGCGTCACCCGCGTCGTTTCGAGCTGGCGTGCGGCGTCGGCCGTGGCCTCCGTGGCGGGGTAGAGCACCTGCCGCAGGTCGAAGCCCAGGTAAGGCTTCAGCAGCGCCGCGCAGGCGTCCACCTGCTCGCGGAACACCGGCTCGCCCCGGTACACGTCCGCCGCCATCCGCACGGACTGCGTGCCCTGTCCCGGGAAGAGGAAGACCACGGGCCTCGCCGTGCGCTCCTCGGTGCCGGTGAGCTGACGCCGCGCGCGCGACTCGCCCGCGAGCGCTTCCACCGCGTCCGACACGCTGTCGCAGACCACCGCCCGCCGGTGCGCGAACCGCCGACGCCCCGTCTGGAGGGTGTGGGCCACGTCGGCCAGGGAGGTCGTGGGCCGCGCGCGCAGGTGTGCGGCGAGGTTCGCGGTCATCGCGTCCAACGCCGTGGGCGTCTTCGCGGACAGGACCAGCAACTGCGTCGCACGCGCGGCGGGAGCGGTGTCCCTCGCCGGAGCCTCTTCCAACACGAGGTGCGCGTTGGTGCCGCCCATGCCGAACGCGCTGACACCCGCGCGGCGCGGCTCCTTGCCGGCCTTCCACTCCTTCAGGTCCGTGTTGACGAAGAAGGGGCCGTTGTTCCAGGGGATGTGCGGGTTGGGTTGCTCGAAGTGGAGGCTGGGCGGCAGCTTGCGGTGACGCAGCGCCAGCACCGTCTTGATCAATCCGGCGACGCCGGCCGCCGCATCCAGGTGACCGATGTTCGCCTTCACCGAACCCAGGGCACAGGAGCGCTTCGGCGCATCGGTGCCACCGAAGGCCTTGTTGAGCGCCTGGACCTCGATGGGGTCTCCCAGCGAGGTGCCGGTGCCGTGCGCTTCGACGTACGCGATGGACTCCGGGGAGACGTCCGCGCTGCCCAGGGCTTCGGCGATGACCTCCGCCTGTCCGTCCACGCTGGGCGCGGTGTAGCCCACCTTGTTCGCGCCATCGTTGTTGACGGCCGAGCCCTTGATGACCGCGTGGATGAAGTCCCCGTCCGCCAGCGCATCCGACAGGCGGCGCAGCGCCACCACGCCCGCGCCGCTGCCAAAGACGATGCCCCGCGCGTCCGCGTCGAAGGGCCGGCAGTGGCCGTCCGGTGAGAGGATGCCGCCCTCGATGAACGGGTAGCCGTACTGCTGCGTGAGGTTGATGGAGACGCCGCCCGCGAGCGCCAGGTCGCACTCGCCATTGAGCAGGCTCTGGCAGGCGACGTGGACCGCGACGAGCGACGTGGAGCAGGCGCTCTCCACGTTGAAGCTGGGCCCCTTCAGATCCAACTTGTAGGAGACGCGCGTGGTGAGGAAGCTGCCGGCGTTGCCCAGGTTGAGCTGGAGCGGATCCACCGAGCGCAGCACCGTCGGATTGGAGGCCAGGTTCACCAGCAGGTAGGTGCTCAGGGCCGCGCCGCCGAAGACGCCCACGAGCAGCTCTTCGTCCGGCGTGCCCCGGTGGCCCGCGCCTTCCAGGGCCTCCCAAGCGCACTCCAGGAAGAGGCGCTGCTGCGGATCCATCAGCTCCACCTCGCGCGGGGTGTAGCTGAAGAAGCCGGCGTCGAAGCGGGTGCAGTCCTCCAGCCGTGCCGCCGCCTTCACGAAGCCTGGCGTGCGCAGCAGCGTGGGGTCCGCGCCGAGCGCGAGCAGCTCTTCATCCGTGTACCGGACGATGGACTCGACGCCGTCGCAGATGTTGCGCCAGTACTCGTCCAGGTCCTTCGCGCCGGGAAAGCGTCCCGCGATGCCGACGATGGCGACTTCAGCGCCGGTCAAGGTGTCCGCCATGAGGTGACTCCTACTTCGGATCCAGCTTGCGCTGGAACCGCTCCCTGCGCTGGGCGCCGCGCGTGCGGCGCTCCGTGAAGGTGGGGGCTGCTTCAGGCTCCGGGCCGCCGCCCAGCAACCGGGTCAGCGCGCCCAGGGTGGGGTTCTCGAAGAGTTTGACGACGGGCAGGTCCACGCCCATCGAGCGCTTCACTTCCGCGATGACCTTCAACCCGATGAGCGAGTTGCCGCCCAGGTCGAAGAAGTTGTCGTGGGGGTTCACCCGCTCCACCCCCAGGAGCCGCTGCCAGATGGACGCCAGCTTCTGCCCCGTGTCCCCGCCCGCGACCTCCACGTCCCCGGCGGCCGCCGCGGACGACAGCGCGTCCGTGAGTGAGGGCATCAGGTCCTGGACCTGGAAGGGATTGGGGTTGTTCGCGAGCACGGCGGAAAGGTCCTGCGTGGACACCAGCACCTGCGGCAGCTTCGCGCCCAGGACGCGGTCGAACACCCGACGGCCCTCGTCCGACTTCAGGCCGTGTTCCAACAGGGCGTCACGAAGGTGCTTCAGCGAGTCCGGCATCGCGGTGGTGACGGCCTGGCCCACCTCCTGCCACGTGTCCCAGCCCACCGCGAACACCGGTCCGTCGCCCTCCGCCGCGCGCTCCTGGGCGAAGGCATCCAGGAAGGCATTGGCCGCGCAGTGCTCGACCTGGCCGAAGTCCCCGACGATGGCCGTGCGCGATGAGCACAGCATGAAGAAGTCCAACGGCGTGCCGCGCAGCAGCGCATGCAGTACCCGGGTGCCCTGGAGCTTCGCCCGGAAGACCGTGGCCATGGAGTCGGCCGTCTTGAACTGGCTCAGTCCGCCCGCCGGAACGCCCGCCGCGTGGATGACACCGTGGAGTTCGCCGAAGGTGTCCCGCGCCTGTTGGAGCACGGCCTCCATCCGCGAGGCATCGCCCACGTCCGCGCGCAGCACGAGCACTTCCGCGCCAAGTGCTTCCAGTGCCTGGAGCTGCTGGATGCGGTGGCTGGTCGCGTCCGCCTCGCCGTGCGTGGCGAGCCAGCCCGCCCACTCCGCACGTTCGGGAAAGGCGGAGCGTCCGAGCAGCACGAGCCGCGCCTGCACCGTGCGCGCGAGGTGCTCCGCGAGCACCAGGCCGATGCCACCGAGTCCACCGGTGATGAGGTATGTGCCGCGCTGCCGCAGCCGGGACACCGTGGGAGGCAGCTTCACGGGTTCGAAGCCCTGCTCCCAGCGGTGGTGTCCCCGGAGGGCGATGGTCGCGCCCGCCACCGGGACCGCCAGCTCCGCGAGCAGTCGCTCGACCAGTGCCTCCGTACGCCCCAGCTCCACATCGATGCTCCGGCACGTCAACTGCGGCATCTCGCGAGGAAGCACGCGGCACGGCCCCAGCACAGTGGCCTTCTCCGGGCACAGCGCTTCATGTCCGGTGACGGCCTGCACACCGGTGGAGAGGACATCGAGATGGCGCACGGACTGGGACAGCGACCCCAGCGCCTGCGCGAGCAGGAGCAGGCTGGTGAAGCCGAGCTGCTGCACGCGCTCCCGTTCCGTCTCAGAAGAGCCGTCCACGCTCCACAGGTGGACGATGCGCTCGGGCAGCCGGTCCTCCTCGGTGAGCGAAGCCATCAGCGACGCGTAGTCGTCCCGGCGGTCCGGCTGAAGCTCATACGCCGACTCCCCCGCGCGGCCGAAGGACGTGCCCTCCGAAACGGTGGTGACGCTGTGGCCTGCCTCCTGGAGCCGGTGGGCCAACTGTTGTCCCAACCCCTGCGCATCCACGAAGAGCAGCCAGCGCTGGGACACGAACTCCGTGGGCGGCGCGGGCGGAAGGGCCCGCTTCCAAGAGGGCAGGTAGAACCAGTCTCCGATGTCCGGCCGCTTCTGGAGCGTGGCCACCGGAGTGGCCGTGTGCACGGGACGCGGATCCATCCAGTGCCGACGCCGCTCGAAGGGGTAGGTGGGCAGCACCACGTAGCGGCGCTGTTCATCCGCGTGGACGCGCGACCACGGGATGCGAACGCCGGCCTGCCACAGCCGACCCAGGGTGGTGAGCAGGAAGGCGCCATCCGGCTGCGTCTCGCGCGTGGAGCGCATGGACGCGGCGGTGAGGACCGTGGACGCGCGGTCGATCTGCAAGCGCGCCAGGGAGCTGAGCGTGCGGCCCGGGCCGACCTCCAGGAGCACGTGCTTCGGCTCCGTGAGCAGCGTTTGAATCCCCTGGCCGAACCGCACCGTGTGGCGCAGGTGGCGCACCCAGTAGTCCGGGCTCGTCGCCTCCGCCGGGGTGATCCACGTCCCACTCACGCCGGAGACGAACGGCCGCGTGGGCGCTCCCAGCTTGAGCTTCGCGAGGAACGTCCCGAAGGCCGGCAGGATGGGCTCCACGAGGTGCGAGTGGGCCGCCACGTCGATGTGCAGTCGGCGGAACTCGACGCCCCGCGTGCCCAGCTCCGCGACGAGCCGCTCCACCGCCGCGCTGTCTCCCGCGACCACGCACTGCTCCGGCCCGTTGAGGGCCGCGAGCGAGAGGTGGTCTCCCAGCAGGGGCCGCATGGCCTCCTCGGACAGGGACACGCTCACCATCTCGCCCCGGGGCAGTCGCTCGAAGAGCCGCCCGCGCTCGCAGACCAGCTTGAGCGCGTCCTCCAGCGAGAAGACCCCGGCAAGGCAGGCCGCGACGTACTCGCCCACGCTGTGGCCGATCATCGCCTGCGGCTCGATGCCCCAGGACATCCACAGCTTCGCGAGCGCGTACTCGACGACGAAGAGCGCGGGCAGGGCGGTGGAGGTCCGCGTCAGCTTGCCTTCCGTCTCCTCGGCCGTCCTCGCCGGGTAGACGATGTCGTGCAGGTTCAGACCCGCGTGGCGTTTCAGCAGGGCCGCGCACGCATCGAAGTGCTCGCGGAACACGGGCTCCTGCGCGTACAGCGCCTCGCCCATGCGCAGGTACTGCGCGCCGCCGCCGGGGAACATGAAGACCACCGACCGGTCCTCGAGCCGGTCATTCGCCGTGACCAGCCGCTCCGGATCTCCCGACGCGAGCACCGCGGCGGCATCCCGCGTGTCCTCGCACACGAGGAAGCGGCGGTGGGCGAAGGCCTTGCGACCCCGCTGGAGCGTGTGGGCCACGTCGGCCAGCTCCACCTCGGGGTGACGCTCCAGATGCTCCGCCAGCCGGACGGTCGCGGCGTCCAGCGCGCCCTCCGTCTTCGCGGACAGCACCAGCAGCTTCCAGGGCCGGCCCGGTCCGCTCGCGGGCAGCGCGGGAGGCTGCTCCAGGATGGCGTGGGCGTTGGTGCCGCCGATGCCGAAGGAGCTGACGCCCGCGCGGCGGGGGCCGTTCTTCGCGCTCCACGCGTGGGGCGCGGCGTTGACGAAGAAGGGGCTGTGCTCCCAGTCGATGTTGGGATTGGGCGTCTGGAAGTGCAGCGTCGGGGGGATGAGGCCGTGCTCCACCGCGAGCGTGGCCTTGATGAGGCCCGCCACGCCGGCCGCGGCATCCAGGTGCCCGATGTTCGACTTCACCGACCCCAGCGCGCAGAACCGGGTGGCATCGGTGGACTCGCGGAACACCTGCGTCAGCGCGGAGACCTCGATGGGGTCTCCCAGCAGCGTGCCGGTGCCGTGCGTCTCCACGTACTCAATCTGATCCGGCGTGACACCGGCCATGGCCTGGGCGCGGGCGATGACCTCCACCTGGCCCTCCACGCTGGGCGCGGTGAAGCCCAGCTTCGACGCGCCGTCGTTGTTGATGGCGGAGCCACGGATGATGGCGTGGATGGGATTGCCGTCCCTGAGCGCGTCCTCCAACCGCTTGAGCACCACGATGCCCACGCCGCTGCCGAAGACGGTGCCCTGTCCCTGCGCGTCGAAGGGCCGGCAGTGGCCGTCCGGAGAGGCGATGCCGCCCGCCTGATGCGTGTAGCCGGTGCGCTGGGGCACATCCACGGAGACGCCGCCCGCGACGGCCACGTCGCACTGGAAGCCCAGCAGTGCCTGACACGCGAGGTGGGTCGCCACCAGTGACGTGGAGCACCCCGTCTGCACGTCGAGGCTGGGGCCTCGCAGGTCCAGGTGGTACGCGAGCCGCGTGGCGAGGAAGTCCTTGTCGTTGCCGATCATCACCTGGAAGGTGTCGCCGGCTTCGATGAGCTCGCGGTGCGTGAGCAGGTTGAAGAGCAGGTACGTGCTGAGGCTGGTGCCGGCGAAGACGCCGACGGAGCGGGACGTCTCGGGATCGAAGCCCGAGCGCTCCAGCGCCTCCCACGCGCACTCCAGGAACGCGCGGTGCTGCGGGTCCATCAGCGCGGCCTCGCGGGGCGAGTACCCGAAGAAGCCCGCGTCGAAGAGGTCCACGCCTTCCAGCACCGCGCCGGACCTGACGAAGTCCGGCGAGCGCAGCGCGGACTCCGGCACGCCCCGGGCTCGAAGCTCCTCGTCCGTGAAGGCGCGGATGCCCTCCACGCCGTCGCGCAGGTTGCGCCAGAAGGCCTCCACGTCGGAGGACCCGGGAAAGCGACCGGCCATGCCGACGATGGCGATGGCCAGCTCGTCGATTGCGTCCGGGGGATTCTGCTCGTCCATCATGGGCCGCTCACTCCTTCCGAGTGGCTCGCTGGCGCTGGCGACGAAGGACCTCGACCTGACGGCGGGCCCGGTCCTGGGCGCTCTCGATGGAGACCCGCGCGGTCGGAGCCTCACCCAGCCAGGTGGCCAGCGAAGCGATGGTGGGATGTTCCAGCAGCTTCACCAACTGAAGCTCCGGGTGGTCCGCCTTCAGCCGGTGGTGCACCTGCACCATCTGCAGCGAGTGGCCCCCCAGGTCGAAGAAGCTGTCGTGGATGCCCACGCGCTCCAGCCGCAGCACCTCGCGCCACACCCCGGCGATGCGCTCCTCCAACTGTCCACGCGGGGCCGCGTAGGTGGTGGCCGTGTCGCGCCGCGCCTGCGACGGGGCGGGCAGCGCCTTGCGGTCCACCTTCCCATTGGGCGTCAGCGGCAACCGCTCCATCGCCACGAAGAGCGACGGCACCATGTGCTCGGGCAGGTGCTGTTGGAGGAAGGCTCGCAGCACGGAGGACTCGGGAACCGTTTCCGCCGTGCCCACCACGTAGGCCACGAGCGTCGCATCCCCTGGCGAATCCTCGCGCGCCACGACCACGGCCTCGCGTACGCCGGAGTGACGCGAGAGCGCCGTCTCCACCTCGCCCGTCTCGATGCGGAAGCCGCGCACCTTGACCTGATGGTCCACGCGGCCCAGGAACTCCACCGTCCCGTCGGCGCGCCACCTTGCCAGGTCACCGGTGCGGTACATGCGCGCGCCGGGCTCCTGGCTGAACGGATCCGGCACGAAGCGCTCGGCCGTGAGCGACGGCCGCGCGTGGTAGCCGCGCGTCACGCCGCCGCCCGCGAGGAACAGCTCGCCGGGCACGCCCGCGGGAAGGGGCTGGAGGAACCGGTTCAGCACGTACATCCGCGTGCGAGCGATGGGCCGGCCGATGGGCACGGGGCCCGTGGCCTCGCGCACGTCGTGCGTCGAGGACCAGACGGTGGTCTCCGTGGGGCCGTACATGTTCACGACGCCGCCGGGCACGGCCTGTTGGAGCGTGTTCGCGAGCGCGGTGGGAAGGGCCTCGCCGCCCACCAGCATCCGGCGCAGTCCGGAGAGTGCCTCCACGGCCTCCGTGTCGAGCGTGAGGGCCCGCGCGTGGGAAGGCGTGCACTGGAAGTGGGTGATGCCGTGCCGTCGCAGTTGTTCGGGCAGGGTGGGGACATCGCTGCTCCGGCGGCCATCGCGCTCGGCGAGCCGGCGGAGCTGATCCAACGCGGGCAGCTGCTCCAGCACCGCGTCGGCGTCGATGCCGAAGTCGATGAGGCAGCCCAGCTCGTTCACGCCCAGCTCGCGCACCCGCTCCACCATGGCCAGGCAGCCGCGCGGGGTGCCGAAGAGACCACTGGTTTCGAAGTAGCGGTCGAACGCGTGCGTGACGATGCGGTCCAGGTCCTCCGGCCGCAGCGACTTCGCATCCACGTCCATCCCCAGGCTGCGCCCGATGCCCGACATCAGGTCCAGCGAGCTGCGCAGGTACGCCTTGAAGGGACCCTCGACGCGGGCCTTCACGCGCTCCGCGTCGTTGTCCACGTATGTGTGCAGCATGAGCGTGACGTGGCCTTCGCCGGGGTGTCCGGCCGCGCGCCACGCCTCGCGGTAGAGGGCAATCTTCCCGCCCAGCTCCTCCAGGCCCTGGCCCAGCAGGTGCGTGAGGACGAAGGCGCCCGCCGCGCCCGCGGCCCGGAACGTCTCCGGGTTGCCGGCGGCGGTGAGCCACACGGGCAGCTCGCGCTGGACGGGCCGAGGGCGCAACTGCACGTCCACCGGCGTGCCCGCGCCGCCCGGGTAGCGGACCGTCTCTCCGGCCCAGAGGCGGCGGATGACGTCCAGGCTCTCCATCATCACTTCCTTGCGCTTCGCGTAGCGCTCGGGGGCGAAGATGAAGTCGTCCGCGTGCCAGCCGGAGGCGATGGACATGCCCACGCGGCCCCGGGAGAGGTTGTCCACGAGGGACCATTCCTCGGCCACGCGCACCGGGTGGTGCAGGGGCAGCACCACGCTGCCGGCGCGGATGCCCACGCGCTCCGTGACGGCGGCCACGGCGGCTCCGGTGACGGAGGGGTTCGGGTAGAGGCCACCGAAGGCGTGGAAGTGACGCTCCGGCGTCCAGATGGCCGCGAAGCCGTTGCGGTCCGCGAACTTCGCGCCCTCCAGCAGCAGTCGGTAGCGGTCTCCCGGCTGATCCGAGTCGTCCGCGAAGTAGAAGAGGCTGAAGTCCAGCGGCTTCGCCACGCTCCCCTTGCGGCGGCGGGCGCGCAGGGTGGCGGCCTCGTCACCCTGGAGCACGACCTTGAAGCCGCGCGTGAGCGTCCACAGCAGCTCCAGCACGGAGATGTCGAAGGAGATGCTGGTGACGGCCAGCCACGCGCCCGCGTTCGTTCCGTCCAGCCGCTGATCCATGGCGGCGAAGAAGCGGGCAACGGTCTCGTGCGGCACCATCACGCCCTTGGGCTGACCGGTGGAGCCCGAGGTGTAGATGACGTAGGCGACGTTGGAAGGCGATGCGGAGCGACCGAGGGTCGCCAGCGTGGGCCCATCCTCGAGGGCGTCCACCAGGACTTCCGTCACGTCCGGACCCGCGAGCGCTCCCGCCAGGTGCGACTGCGTGACGAGCACCTTCGCGCCGCAGTCGCGCAGCATGTACAGCAGGCGCTCACGCGGGTAGTCCGGATCCAGCGGCACATAGGCGCCACCGGCCTCCAGGATGCCGAGCAGCGACACCACCGTGTCCAGCGAGCGCTCCACGCTGATGCCCACGCGCGCTTCCGGCCCCACGCCCAGCGCCCGCAGCCGGGCGGCGAGCACCCCGACGCGGCGGCGCAGCTGCGCGTAGGTGAGCGACTCGTTGTCGTGCACCACGGCGATGGCGTCGGGCGTCTCCTGCGCCTGCGCGAGGAACTGCTCGTGGATGCACGCCACGCCACCCTGGTTGTCCGTGGCGTGGTTCCACTCCTCCAGCACCTGCTGCTGCTCCAGGCCGGTCAGCAGCGCAAGCGCGCCCACGGGAAGTCCGGGCGCTTCCACCACGCCTCGCAGCAGCACCTCCAGGTGCCCGACGAGCCGGCGGATGGTGGCCTCCTCGAAGAGGTCCGTCCGGAACTCCAGCGCGCCAGCGAGCCCGTCAGGGCCTTCGGCGAACACCAGCGACAGGTCGAACTTGGACGTCCCCGCCACGGCGCCATCCGGCGTGGACAGCTCCGGCCGCCACCGCATGTCCGGCACGTCGGTGGTCACCGCCGGCAGGCTCTCCAGCATGAAGCTCGTCTGGACCAGCGGGCTTCCGTCGCCGGAGCGGGAGGCGTTCGTCGCCGCCACGACCTCCTCGAAGGGCAGCTCACCGTGGGTCAGCGCCTCACGCACCTGCTCCCGCACGCGCTTCAGCAACTGCTGGAACGTGGGGCCGCCGGACAGGTCGCAGCGGATGACGAGCGTGTTCGCCAGGAACCCGATCAGCTCCCGCACCGCCGTGCGCTCGCGATGGGCCGCGACGGTGCCCACGCCGAAGTCCTCCTGACCCGTGTAGCGGTGCAGGAGCGCCGCGTATGCGGTCAGCAGCGTGACGTAGAGCGTGCAGCCTTCACGCTGGCCCAGGGCACGGAGCGAGTCCGTGAGGTCGCGCGGCAACTGGAACGTGACGGTGGCACCGCGCGAGCCCTGCTCCCGGGGCCGGGCGTGGTCCGTCGGCAGCTCCAGGCGCGGCAGCGCGTTGAGTCCCCGCGCCCAGAACGTGCGCTGCGCGGCCAGGGTCGGCACGAGTGCCCGCTGCCAGCGCGCATAGTCCGCGTACTGGAGCGCGGGCGGCACCAGCGGATCCGCGGCCCCACGCGCGAAGGCGCCATGGAGCGCGGCGAGCTCCCCGGCCAGCACCCCGATGGACCACCCGTCCGTGATGAGGTGGTGCTGGGTGAGCAGCAGCACGTGCTCCGTGTCCGTCAGCCGCACCAGCTCCGCGTGGAAGAGCGGGCCCTCGGTGAGGGAGAACGGCCGCTGCCCGAGCGCCAGCGCGTGCTCACGCAGCGCCTGCTCCCGCGCGTCGGCCGCGACGGCCGTCAGGTCATGCCGGCCCAGCGACAGCGGGGCAGGGGAGAGCACCCGCTGACGGGGCTCGCCGTTCACCTCGGGGAAGACGGTGCGGAGGATGGCGTGCCGGCGCACCAGCGCGTCCAGGGCCCGCTGCAACGCGTCCGTGTCCAGGGCGCCTTCCATCCGCAGCCCGAACTGGACGTTGTAGAGCGGCACGCCCGGCATCAGCCGGTCGAGGAACCACAGCCGGAACTGGCCGGGAGACAGGGGCAGGTCGCCGTCGAGCGGGCCCGCGCGCAACGCCGGGCCCTCCACCACGGTGCCAAGCTGGGAGCGCTCCCACGTGGCCAGCAGCGCGGACGACACCGCCGCCAGCGTCGGATGCTCCCACAGGAACGTGGCCGGCACCGACGTGCCGAGCGACGCCTCCAGGCGCCCCTGCAACTCCATCACCGCCAGCGAATCCAACCCCAGTCCGGCCAGGGGCACGTCGCGCGACAGGCTCGCCGGAGCCGCGCGGCTCGCGCGGGCCACCTCGGCGCGGACGAACGCCTCCACCCGCTCCGCCCGCTCACCTTCCGGCGTGGCGGGCAGCACCTCGCGCAGCGGCGCCAGCACCTCGCTGGCGCTCTCCTGGGGCGCGGATTCCACCGGCGCCGCGACCGCCTGCTCCACCACCTCCAGCGTGCCCTGCAGGAAGGCGTCGCGGCACGCGCGGCGCTGGATCTTCCCGCTGGACGTCTTGGGGATCGTGCGCGGCTCGACCAGGACGACGGCATGGACCTGCGCCGCGTGCTCATCCGCGATGGCGCCGCGGATGGCCTCGATGACGCCGACGGCTCCGGTGGGACTCGCGCGCAGGTCCGCCTCGGTGACCAGCACCAGGCGCTCCTCGCCCTCCACGTCCACGGAGAAGGTGGCGGTGCAGCCCGGACGCACCGCCGGGTGCGCGCGCTCGGCGGTGAGCTCGATGTCCTGGGGATAGAGGTTGCGCCCGCGCAGGATGATCAGGTCCTTCAGGCGGCCGGTGACGAACAGCTCGCCGTCCAGGACGAAGCCCAGGTCTCCCGTGCGCAGCCAGGGGCCGCTGCCGTCCTCCAGGCGGGTGCCGAAGGCGCGCTCGCTCTCCTCCGGACGGTTCCAGTAGCCCAGGGCCACGCTCGGGCCCGCGACGCAGATCTCCCCCACCGTGCCGGGGGCGCAGGCGGTGCGCGTCTCCGGGTGCAGGATGCGCAGCTGCTGATCCTCCGCGCTGCGTCCCACCGACACGAGCACGCGCGCACCCGCGTCCTCCGGCGCCACCTTCCGCGCCTCGTCGTGCGCCAGCGCGTCGGAGTCGACGGTCAGCTCCTGGACCCCGGCCATCGCGGTGCCGCCCGTGACGATGAGCGTCGCCTCCGCCAGGCCGTAGCAGGGGTAGAACGCCTGGGGTCGGAAGCCCCGGGGCGCGAACGTCTCCGTGAAGCGGCGCAGCGTCTCCGCGCGCGTCGGCTCGGCGCCGTTGAAGGCCACGGTCCAGCGGCTCAGGTCCAGCCGCTCCAGGACGTCGGGGGTGACCTTCCGGACGCACAGGTCATACGCGAAGTTGGGACCGCCGCTCGTCGTGGCGCCGTAGTGGGACACGGCCTCCAGCCAGCGCAGGGGCCGCTGGAGGAACGCGATGGGCGACATCAGCGTGCACGGGAAGCCCAGGTACAGCGGCTGGAGCACGTTGCCGATGAGCCCCATGTCGTGGAACACCGGCAGCCAGCCCATGCCCACCGCGTGCTTCGCGTCGTGCCCGAAGCCCCGGCGGATGAGCCGCTCGTTGTGCAGGATGTTCGCGTGGCTCAGCATCACGCCCTTGGGCGTGCCGGTGGAGCCGGAGGTGTACTGGAGGAACGCGAGCGTGTCCGCGCCCACGTCCGGCTTGCGCCAGCCTTCCGCCTGCGCGTCGGTGGTCGCGTCCGTGGCCAGCCACGTGAGCGACGCCAGCTCCGGCGCCTGCGGCAACATCACCTCCGCCATCTCCCGCAGGAAGGACGTCGTCAGCACGTAGCGCGCGCCGCAGTCCTGGGCGATGGCGCGCAGGCGGGGCAGGGTGCGCTCCAGGCGGCCCGGCTCCGGCGGATACACGGGCACCGCCACCACGCCCGCGTACAGACAGCCCATGAAGGCCGACACGAACTCCAGCCCCGGAGGGAACAACAGCAGGGCCCGCTCCCCCGTGGCCCCCGCCTCCTGCAACATCGCGCCAATGCCTCGCGCGAGCCGGTCCAGGTGCGAGAACGTCCACTCCTGCGTCGGACCGTCCACGTCTCCGGTTTCCAGGAAGCGGTAGAGCAGCGCCCCTTCCTGGTGCTCCGCCCGGAAGCGAAGCACGTCGACAAGGGTCGCGAACGAATCGGGATCGGGGCTGGGGGCGCGCATCACGGCGGGACGAAGGGTCGAATCCCCAAGAGTCGGCGACAGGAGCCGCTCCCAGGTGACGGGGTAAATGCCTGTCGGAGGGGCGTGAGGATGTCGTCGCAGCACCGGGAAGAAGCACCCTTCCCGGTGATGGCACACCAAGTCATTCTGATAAACCGGGTCTCACTGGACTGTCAATACTCACCGGAAAAACGTCTCAGTGGGTTTCGCCGTTTCACCCCGATGTGACGTGAAGGCCCGTGGGCCCTGTTCTCAGAGGAAGAACAGGTACTGGTCGATTCCGTAGGCGAAGAACACGGCGCCCACGAAGGCCAGCGCGGCGGTGGCGTATTCGAGCTTCGGGGAGGTGCGCTCGCGGGCCATCAGCAACAGCGCCAGGGGGACCAGGCAGTAGCGCTGCTCGATGAGCCAGGACGGCGTGAGCAGCAGGAGCGTCAGCGGGTAGATGAGCAGGAAGCGCGGCTGCACCAGCTTCAGCTTCAGCAGCAGCAGGCTGGAGAGCAGCACCGGGATGAAGAACAGCGTCTTGGGAAGGGCCCCCTGGGTCGCGATGTGCAGCAACTGATTGCGCAGGAAGGGCGCCTGTCCCACGAACTTCGCGTCGTCGGAGAAGCGGAAGGCCTCCACGCTGAGCTGGTTGTAGGGGTGGGTATTCACGAATGTGTACATGAACACCCCGTACAGCAGCACCGCGAAGGCCAGGACGCGCTTGTCCTTCAGGCCCGAAAGGGCGGCGGGCAGGGCCGCCAGGTTCGTGGGCAGCGACAGGAAGAAGTAGAGGAAGAGGAACAGGTACACGTTGCCCAGGGTGAACTTGAGCGGGTGCGCGGAACGGTCCCCCACGGCCACCCCGCCGTTGAACACCACGAAGGCGGCGAACCCCACCAGTCCGACGACGAAGAGCAGGTGCCGGCGCAGGAACGACACCAGCTGCTGCCGGGACAGCGTGAGCCCGTGATCCTCCAGGTAGGCCAGCCCCAGCACGAACGCCAGACAGATGATGTTCGTCTGCCGGACGAGCACGGAGAAGATGGCGACGGCGGCCGCGGCCTTGCGGCGCTGGCGCAACACCAGCAGCACCGACACCAGCACCAGCAGCAGGGAGAACGCGTCCGTGTAGAGCAGGAAGAAGAACGGGAACAGGATGGGCAGGAAGGCCAGCTGGAGCGTCGCCACCGCGGAGAAGCGGGGGTTCACCTGTCGCATCAGCAGGTAGAAGATGGGGATGACGGGCAGGCTCACCAGGATGCTCAGCGTCCGGATGCCCGTGGACGTGCGCGCCCCCGTCAGCCCGGCCAGCAGCACCAGCACGACGTGATACCCGGGAAACATCGTCAGGCCCTTGGCGATCTCCAGCTTGCCACCCGCCAGGGTCACGATCTGCAGGCCATGCACCCCTTCGTCCGCGGCCACTTCGCCGTTGCGCAGGCGCAGGAAGGCCCACAGGCACGTGAGGATGATGATCGCGGCGGCGCCCAGGGTTTCGGCGCGCGAGCCAATCCAGGAGGTAACAAGAGGCGGCGACGCGGCCTCCGGTGAATGCGGGAGGGCGCCAGCGGGGGCCCGTTCGGTGTCCATCATGGACATCGATAATACGGGACATTCAGAGAGACTTGCTATCGGCGTCTTCCGCCACCTCCCATGAATATGCAGACTCCTGTCTCAACCGGTTTATTTAATAAAACAGGAGAAATCAGTCTAAAAGGTGTGTATGCTGATGACGTGAGCCCGGTCACCGTCAGCGTCATCATCCCTGCATATAATGAAGGCGAGCGGCTTCCTCCCTACGTGGGGGAGCTGGTCCAGGCGGGCATCGGACAGCCCTTCCCCGTGGTGGAGATCATCGTCTCCGACGATGGCAGCACCCCGGAACACGCGCAGCGGATGCGCGCCTGTGTGACGGCCGCCCAGACGATGCTGGCACGGGCAGGCTCCCCCCACCGCGTCTCCTACGTGGCCGCCGAGCGCAACGGTGGCAAGGGGTCCGCCATCCGGCGCGGCTGGCGGAGTGTCTCACCCGAGGCGGCGTGGCTGGCATTCCTGGACGCGGATGGCTCGGTGGGCGCGGCGGACTTCTTCCGGCTGGCGGCCCTGGCGGCGGCGTCCCCGGACGTGGATGTGTTGGCCGGGTCTCGCATCCTCATGGCGGGGCGGCAGGTGAGCCGCAATCTCTTCCGTCACCTCCAGGGCCGGCTCTTCGCGACCTTCACAGATTTACAATTCCAGCTGCGTTTCTATGACACCCAATGCGGGGTGAAGTTCTTCCGCGCCTCGCTGCTCAAGCCGCTGCTGCCGGTGTTGAAGGAAGAGCGCTGGCTGCTGGATGTGGAATTGCTGGCGTTGATGAAGCGGCGTCAGGCCCGGGCGCTGGAGGTCCCCATCGACTGGGCGGACGTTGAAGGCTCGAAGATCGTCCCCGGCATGGACGCCCTGCGCATGCTCTGGGGTCTGGCGCGGCTGCGGCAGCGCCTGGACCGCCTGCCGGACGTGGCCCTTCCCGCGGAAGCGCAGGGCCGGACGGTGTCGCTCCCGATGCGGGACGAGGTGCGTCCCCTCTCGCCGGTCTCCCAGCCGAAGCAGGCCTCGCGCGGGTAGGCGCGGCGGCCTCCGGTCAGGAGCGCTCCGAGCCCGCGGCCTTGGCCAGAGCTGGCGGGTTGTCCTCCGCGGGCGGCGCGGAGGCGACGGGCACCGCGGGCGCATCCTCGACGCGGCGCAGGCTGGAGGAGAGGGCCGCGAGCGCGACGAACAGGAACGTGGCGAAGCCCAGCACCGCGAAGATGAGCCCGATACCCCGGCCCTGACCCACGCCAATCAGGGGACCGACGCTTCCGGCCAAGAGGCCTCCCGGCATCATCCAGGGCTCGAAGACGCGATCCGCCAGCGGACCCGCCAGCAGGTAGGCCACCGGCACCGACGCCCCGGACACCGCCGAGTGCACGGCCATCACGCGCCCGTGGATCTCCGTGGGGATGAGCCGCTGCCAGATGGACTGGTCGCACGCGGTGATGAGCGGGACGGTGAGCAGCACCCCGAAGGCCCCGGCCGCCACCAGCGGCGCCAGGGGCCGCAGCGAGCCGACGAGCAGGAACACCCCCTGGAGCAGCAGGAACCCGAGCACGCCCTGGGCGCGACGGCGGGGGCCACCCCACGACATCATGGCGACGCTGCCCACCACCATGCCCATGCCTCCGGTGAAGAGGACCAGGGACAGCACCGGCACGCTGGCGAAGGACAGCATCAGCGGGGTGATGAGCAGCTGGATCATCCCCAGGTTGAAGCTCATCGCGGTGATGAGCAGCAGCAGGACCAGCAGCCCCCGGCGCGCGCGGATGTAGCGCCAGCCCTCGGCCGCGTCCCGCAGGAACAGGAGCGGGTCGGACGCATGGCCCTGGGTTCCCACGGAGGTGTCGAAGGGGATGAGCCGCAGGCCGCCCAGCACGGCGACGGCGAACACGAAGGTCGTCAGGTCGATGAGCAGGATGCCCAGCACCCCGATGTGGGGCATCAGCATGCCCGCCATCAGCGGCGCCACCAGATACCCCAGGGCGACCCCCAGCTGCGTGAGCCCGTTGGCCTTGCCCAGGCCTTCGGGCGGCACCAGCAGGGCCGTGGCCTTGCTGAAGGCAGGCAGGTGGATGGCGTTGAAGACGGCCGCCAGCGTCAACAGGCCGATGATGGCCGCGACCTCCAGCCGCCCGGTGAAGAAGAGCAGGGCGATGGCCACCGAGCAGACCCCGGCGCCGACATGGCCGGCGATCAACACGGAGCGCAGGTCGCGGCGGTCCACGAACCCGCCCATCAGCGGCGCGAAGAGCACCCGCGGGGCCAGGTTGGCCAGGGCCACCAGTGAATACATCATTGTCGACTGGGTGCTCTGATACACCCAGACGCCCAGGCCGAACGCCGTGAGGTGCGAGCCGACGAGCGACACCGTCTGGGCGACCCAGAGCAACAGGAAACGGCGGGAGTGGCCGACGGGCTCGGTCATGCGAGTCTTCCAGGAGGGCGGCGCTCCGCGACGAATGCCTCGCCGCGTGTCACACGCACAAGCCCTCCCTGCATCTCACAAAAAAGGAAGGCCCGGAAGCCCCAGATACTCCCCGATACCCGCGAACTTGCGGTAGAGAGATGGAGCGGTTCGGGGCACGTGCCTGGCTGCCGGAGAGCAACGCAAGTCATGTCAGCGGAAGTCCCTCGGCCAGAAGTGTTTCAGGAACGGGTGAGCTGGGGGTTCCGGCTGGCGGTGCTGGCGCTCTTCACCTGCACCTGGTTCGTCATCAACGGCTACTCCTTCGGCATCGTCGACCACGCCATCCACCTGGGCTTCCTGCTGCGGGAGTTGGATCCGTCGTTGCTCAAGGGGGATCCGCTCATCGAGGCGGCGGCCAACCACCCGAGCTTCTTCTGGACGCTGCAGGTGCCGCTGGTGCGCCACGTTCCGGTGGAGGTGCTGTACGCCGTCGTCCACATCGCGTCCGTCGCGCTGATGCTGGCGGGCACCTCTGCCCTGGCGCGCGCTCTCTATCCGGGCCGGTATTCGGAGTGGGTGGCGACGGTCGCGATGCTGTCGGTGTTGATTCCGCGCAGCTACGCGGGCATCCCCATGCTGGACGAGCTGGTGCTCAACCGCACCGTGTCGCTGGGGCCGCTGCTGTTCGCGCTGGTGCTGGGGGTGAAGCGCCGCTATGGCGCCGCCTTCGTGCTCACGGGGCTGGTGTTCCTCATCCACCCCACCACGGCCATCCATGCGGCCATCCTGTTGTGGTTCGCCGCGCTCTTCGACCGCGAGAAGCGCCTGGCGATCGTCACCGGCCCGCTGCTGTGCATGCTCGCGGCCTCACCGCTGCTGGTGCCCATGCTGCGTCAGGGGGCCGCCGCCGGGGTGCCTTTCCCGCCGCCCGACGAATGGGTGCTGCTGACGCGCGTGCTGGTGAGCTGGCACCACTATCCGCGCGACTGGACCGCCGTCGTGTGGTTGCAGCTGCTGGTGCCCCTGGTCGTGCTGGGCCTGTCCCTGCGCGCGCACCGCAGCCGCCCGGTGGAGGCGTACCTGTGCGGCGTGGCCTTCACCTGTGTCCTGGGCGTGCTGGGCACGGAGGTGCTGCACCTGCCCACGGCGCTGCACCTGCACCTGCTGGAGGTCCTGCGCTTCGTGCCCTACCTCGCGGCCGTCTGTGGCGCGGCGTGGCTCCTGGAGACATGGCCCGCGCCCGGCGAGCGCAAGCTCCCCGGAGTGGCGGCGGCGCTCTTGTACCTGGGCTTCTCCACCGTCCAGTTGGAGGTGTCCTTCCCGGCGATGCTGGCGGTCTTCCTGCTGCGGCCCGCCGCGCGGACGCCTCCCCGTCCCATGGGGCTGCGCTGGCCCGTGGCGCTGGGAGTCATCGCCGCGCCGCTCATCCTCGCGATCCGGATCTACTACTTCAAGGTGCCGCCCAACTTCCTGCCCCGCCTGGACATGTACAAGGGCTGGCGGATGATGGCGTGGTCGGAGCAGCACCTGCCGAAGGACGCGCTGGTGGTGCTTCCCCCCTTCTTCCACGAGTGGGACCTGGCGTTCCGCTTCGGGGCGAAGCGCGCCACGTTCACCACGTACAAGGACGGGGCGGAGGGCTCCTTCAGCCTGGCCTTCATGCTGGACTGGAAGCAGCGCATGGAAGCGCTCTGCGGGTGCCAGCCCTTCGACGTGCTCGCCACGCGCGACAACGGAGGCAAGACCTGGGAGGAGCGCGTGAACGCGATGCGCGCGGTGCTCAAGCAGGGCTACCAGAACTCGGACGCCGCGCGCCTGCGGGGGCTGGGCTCCCGCTACGGCGCCACGCACGCGGTGTTCGAGGCGACGGACCCGGCGCACCCCGAGTTCACCCTGCTGTACTCCGATGACGAGTACCGGCTCTACCAGCTCACGCCGTGAAGCTTCACGCGCGGCCACGGTCGCTGGTCCCACCTCCCCGTCACTGATACGTTGTCGCGGATTTCATGGAACACGAGAAGAGACGAGCCCCGAGGGCAGGTGGTGACAGGGCCCTGGCGCTGACGGTGCGCCGCGTCCGGCCGGCTCGGCGTGCGGGAGTCTCCTCATGAGCCTGCGGGTGGATGTCTATGAGGGGGCGCGCATCGCGCTCTTCTCCCTGGCGGCGAACCGCCTGCGCACGGGGCTCACGACGCTGGGCATCGGGATTGGCGTGGCCACGCTCCTGGCCATCGTGGGCATCATCCAGGGCCTCAACAGCTCCTTCGAGCGTCAGCTCGCGTCGCTGGGGCCGCACACCGTGGTCGCGTCTCGCTTTCCCTGGGTGATGACCGGGGACTGGTGGATGTACCGCAAGCGCAAGCCGCTCACGGTGCAGCAGGTGGAGCAGGTGCGGTTGCAGGCCACGTTCATCAGCCATACCTCGCCGCATGTTCAACGCCAGGCGGACGTGGCCGCGGACGGCGAGCAGGTCTCCAAGGTGGAGATCGCGGGCGTCACGCAGGACTACCAGGAGACGACAGCGTTGGAGGTGAAGACGGGGCGCTTCCTCACGCCGGAGGACGACGCTTCGGGGCAGGCGGTGGCGGTGCTCGGCTCGGAGGTGGTGGCCGCGCTGTTTCCGAAGGTGCCCGCGCTGGGGCGTCAGGTGCGCATCGAGGGCAGGGCGTTCCGGGTGGTGGGGACGTTGTCGCCCAAGGGCCGGATGCTGGACACGAACCAGGACCTGCGGGTGTTCGTGCCCTTCCGCACCTTCGTGGATCGCTTTGGCCAGGAGAAGTCGCTGTCCATCTCCATGAAGGTGGACCGGCCCGAGCATGTGCAGCAGGCGGAGCAGCAGTTGGTGAGCATCCTGCGCCGCGTGCGGGGCACGCCCCCCGGGCAGCCGGATGACTTCACGCTCAACCGTCCGGAGATGCTGGCGAACACCTACGCGCAGCTCACCGGGGCGCTCTATGGCGTGGCGGTGGGAGTGGGCCTCATCTGTCTGCTCGTGGGAGGCATTGGCATCATGAACATCATGCTGGTGTCCGTGCGCGAGCGGACCCGCGAAATCGGCGTCCGCCGGGCACTGGGAGCCCATCGGCGCACCATCATCCTGCAGTTCCTCATGGAGGCGTCGGCGGTGTCCGCGCTGGGCGGAACGCTGGGCACGGCGGTGGGATTGGCGGCGGCCCAGCTGGTGTCCCTCTTCAGTCCGCTGGCCGCGGCGGTCCAGCCGCTCACGGTGGTGAGCAGCATCCTCTTCTCCGCCGTGGTGGGGCTGCTGTTCGGCATCTGGCCGGCCGCGCGTGCCGCGAACCTGGATCCGGTGGAAGCCCTCCGTTACGAGTAGGCACCCATGCCCGTGCTCCTGGACAACCTGCGCCTCGCGCTCTCGACGCTCCTGGGCAACCCGCTGCGCTCGCTGCTCACGCTGCTGGGCATCGTCATCGGGGTCACCACCGTCATCGTGATGATGGCGCTCATCGAGGGCCTGCACCTGAAGGTGAACGGAGACCTGGCGCAGCTGGGCTCCAACACGTTCGAGTTGAACAAGTGGCCGTTGGGGCTGGGGCGCTACGACTGGCAGCAGTACGCGAAGCGCAAGAACGTCACGCTGGAGGATGTGGAGGCCATCCGCGAGTCCTGCCCGTCGGTGGCGCAGGCGTCCGCCAGCCTTCCGCAGTGGGGCCAGAAGGTGGCGTCAGCGTCGGCGCAGACGCGGCCCACGGTGGAGATCAAGGGCGCCACGCCGGAAGCGGCGGATACGAGTTCGCTGACGGTGTCGGATGGGCGCTTCCTCAACGACATGGACCACAAGGAGACGCGCTACGTGGCCGTGCTGGGCGTGGACGTGGCGGAGGCGCTCTTCCCGGAGAAGCGCGACGCGCTGGGGCGCACCGTGCGCATCCAGAACCGCCCCTTCACGGTCGTGGGGCTGTTGCAGGCGCGCGGCAGCTACCTGGGCCTGATGAGCATGGACAACATCGTCTTCATTCCGATGAGCACCTTCCAGACGCTCTATGGAAAGGACCGCTCGCTGGACGTGAAGATCCAGGCCCACTCGGCGGAGGTGATGGGCCGGGCGCAGGACGAGGTGACGGTGTTGATGCGGCGCAGGCGGGCCGTGCACGAGGGCCTGCCCTCCGACTTCGAGATCCACACCAACGAGTCGATGACGCGGATGGTGAATGAGCTGTCCACGGTCATCCGCGCCGCCAGCTTCGGCGTGTGCCTGCTGTCCCTCCTGGTGGGCGGCATCGGCATCCTCAACATCATGCTGGTGTCGGTGATGGAGCGGACGCGCGAGATTGGTGTGCGCAAGGCGCTGGGCGCGAAGCGCAGACGCATCCTGGCGCAGTTCGCGACCGAGGCGGTGATGCTGGCGCTGCTAGGGGGCCTGCTGGGCGTGGGGCTGGGCTACGGCCTGACGATGCTGGCCAAGTGGGTCATCAGCGTGCCGGCGGTGGTGCCCACCTGGGCGGTGGCGCTGTCGCTGTTCATGAGCTCCGGGGTGGGGCTGCTGTTCGGCATCTACCCGGCGGCGCGTGCGGCGCAGTTGGATCCGGTGGAGGCGATGCGCGCGGAGTGAGCGTGCGTCAGGCGGGCTTGGGCACTTCGGCCAGTCCCTTGCTGCGCAGGTCCTTGAGGTCCTCGGTGAGGCCTGTCTCCAGGCTCCGCTCGGATTCAATGTAGCGCTGCATGAGCGGCACGGGGCAGTACAGACGTCCGTCTCCGTCCGGCACCAGGACGTAGCTCAGCTCGCGATGGTCCATGGCCTCGTCGAAGTCCACCGCGCGGATGTCCGCGTCGTGGGCGAGCAGGGCCTGTCGTACTTCTCCGCGCGTGGGGCGTCCCAGCAGCAGGGCCTGTCGCACCACGGCGCGGTGAAGCGGGTGGTCTCCCCGCCAGCGCCGGCCCTGGTCGCGCAGGTCCTCGTCCTCGCGGAGGACGCGCTCCAGGTGCTCGCGCGTGAGGGTGTGGAGGTCGGAGGGGATGGATTCGACCAATCCCTTGCAGGCCAGCACCAACAGGTTGGCCCGGCGTCCGGCCTGTTCCAGCAGGTGCTCGGGGGTGGAGGGGACATCCCAGTGGAGGCCCAGGGCCACCATGGGTTCGGTGACCAGTGACAATGCTGACCGTGGATCCAGCGGTTCCAGGCGGAGGTGTTCACCGAAGTTGCGCAGGGGCTGCTTCTCGTCGAGCACCACGGCCCGGTAGAGGTCCCAGAAGCCCGCGAGGATGAAGTACGCGCGGCCTTCCTCGGCCAGCGCGCGCATGGCCTGCAACACCGGGAAGCCTGACTGGGCTTCGGTCTTGATGAAGTCGTCGGCCTCGTCGACGAGCCACACGCGGGGCCGTGAAATCGTTCCGGCGGCGACCTCCTCGAAGGAGGGGAGGGCGGCACCGGCTGGCGGCATGCGCTCGCGTTCCCGGACGATTCGGCGGTGCAGATCCGCGTCCGCGAGTTCCACGTAGCAGGCGTCCAGGTCCGAGCGCGCCTGGAGCCGCCGGAGTGAGGCGAGCAGGAGGCTGCTCTTGCCCATCTGCCGTTGGCCCACCACGAGGAAGTTGCGGACGGTGCGATCGGTGATGGCGCGCACCTCACGCTCACGGCCGAAGAAGAGGTGGTCCACCTTCACGCCGCCAGCCACCTGATAGGGCGACAGTTCGGAGACGGCGACCTGTTCGGAGATGGTGGTCTCCAGCAGGCGCACGGGTTCATCCGCGAGGAGCAGGTCCCGCAGGGCGTTGGCGGACAGCACGACCGCGCGGACACCCGGCACGCCTTCGAGCACCTGACGTGCGTTCTGCGACTCCGTGCGGTCCAACACGAGCACCTGGCTGGGACCCTGGCCCTCCTGGAAGACATCCGCCATGCGGCGCTCGGCCTCGCCAGACTCCAGGCGCGTCCCATCGATGACGACGACGGCGGTGTCCCGCGAGAAGCGCAGTCGGAGGGTGGGCAGGGTGAGCGCCCAGGTGTTCGTGCCCAGGCTCGGGCCGAGCCTGCCGCCAATGGCTTCCGCGAAGGCGGTGGCCACGACGTGGGGTTCCCTGGAGCCTCGGAGCGCACGCTCCCATCGGGTGACGGGGATGCCCGCGGCCGTCACCACGGAGTCGAGCCGCTTTGCTCGCCGCAAGGCTTGATCCGCCGCGACCATCTGTTCCAGGGGATAGCCCTTGATCGCGGAGGGAGAGCGCTGGGCGTCCACCACCAGGGGGTTGCGGTAGACGCGCGCGTAGTACACGCCAGCGAAGAGGAGGAGCGTCCCCAGGGCCAGCGCCACATAGAGCGTGTAGGGACGGGTGACCTTCACGTCGGGTTCCGAGAAGGTCCACGTGCGGGGCCACTGCTGATAGCTCGCGTCGAGGTTGAAGGAGAACCGGCCCTTCTCCAGGAAGGCAGGCGGGACGGCGAACTTCAGCGTCTGTTCCTGGTCTTCCCCGAGGCTGAGTTCCTGCTGGGGACCGGCCTGCGTCGTCTCGCCCACCGCGAAGGTGCTCTTGAAGAGAAGCGGCCCGACGGCTTGTGTCCCCGTGTTCTTGATGCTGACGCTCAGGGTCTTGTCTTCGATGGAGGGGGCATTCGTCAGCTCCAACTGGGGCGTACGCAACGGGATGCGGACCTCGACCGCAGGCTCCGTCCCGAAGGCGTGGGCGACTCTGAAGCGGGCGAGCGAGACCGGAGGGAAATCACTGCCCTCGGGCCTCAAATAAGAGAGCCCCACCTGAAGCTCCACGGACTTACCGGCGTCCAGACGCAGCAGAGGGGGCGGCGTCTGGAGGATCAATCCGGCAGGGATTTCCACGGGCTCGATCCGGAGCCAGTAGGCTCGCTCCGCGCCCAGAGCGTTGGTAAGGGTAACGGTGATGCTTCCGGCATCCCCGAAATCTCCCGGAGCTTTGCCAGGCACGGCGTGCGTGGAAAGGCGGGGGCGCATTGGGGACTCTGGCGGCGCGATGGGTTCGAGTGCGCCATCCGCCTGTCGTTGGTAGAGGAATCGACCGTCGTCATGACGGAAGACAGGTTGGCCTTCAATGTGGCCCAGCCATCCCTTGCTAGCTCCCCGCATCAGGCCCCGGAGGGCCTTTCCGCCCTGGGTAGACCACAGGCGCACCGCTCCGTCGCTATCGCCTGAAGCCAGAGTGTTTCCATCGGGCGCGAAGGCGAGCGCCAGGACATGGCTGGTCAGCGTCAGGGTTCGCGAGTTGTTTCCGGTCGCGGTGTTCCAGAACTTGATGGTCTTGTCGAGGCTCGATGAAGCCAGGGTTCGCCCGTCCGGACTGAAGCGGAGGGAGGTCACAAAGTTGGCATGGCCTTTCAGTCGCCGACGCTCGCGCCCCGTGGCCACGTCCCACAGCCGGACGGTGTTGTCAGCGCTCCCCGAGGCCAGGGTTCGTCCGTCGGGACTGAAGGCCAGCGTCCCGAAGATGGATGCGAGTTCCTCGATGCGTCGCAGCTCGCGCCCCGTGGCCACGTCCCACAGCCGGATCGTGTTGTCAGCGCTCCCCGAGGCCAGGGTTCGCCCATCGGGACTGAAGGCTATTGAATTGATGGTAGCAGAATGACCTTCCAATCGTCGCAGTTCACCGTGGGTGGCCACATCCCACAGTTGCACCGCCTCTTCTCCGTCGTCCGTGGCGAGGAGACGTCCGTCAGGGCTATAGGCGAGCGATTGGATGGATGAGGAGAACTCAGCCAGCGAAGGCTGTTCGCGTCCGGTTGCCACGTCCCACAGCCGGACTGTTTTGTCATCGCTGCCCGATGCGAGGGTGCGCCCGTCCGGGCTGAAGGCCACGGAATGGACGTCGGCGGAATGGCCCGTCAGGTTGTGCAACTCGCGGCCGGTGATCATGTCCCACAACCGGACTGTGTTGTCATCGCTGCCCGATGCAAGGGTGCGCCCGTCCTGGCTGATAGCCAGGGAGAAGACCTCGGCGGAGTGTTGTCCCTCCAGCCTCTGGAGTTCACGGCCGGTAGCGACGTCCCACCGCCGGACCGTCTGATCCTTGCTGCTTGATGCAAGGGTGCGCCCATCCGGGCTGAAGACCACGGAATAGACAGACGCGGCGTGTCCCTCCATGCGCCGAATCTCGCGTCCGGTGGCGACGTTCCAGAGTCGAACGGTCTTGTCATCGCCGCAGGAGGCGAAGGTGCGTCCGTCCGGACTGAAGACCACCGAGGACACCTCGCCGAAATGTCCCCACAGCCGCTGCACCATGTCCCAGTCGGCGATGTTCCACTGTCGCACCGTGCCATCCCGACTGCCGGAGGCGAGTGTGTACCCATCTGGACTGAAGGCGATCGATGTGACCTGGGGGGGGGTGTTTAACAAGCGTTTGCGCTCACGGCCCGTGGCCACGTCCCACACGCGGATCGTCTGGTCATCACCGTTGGTTGCGAGTTCGCTTCCGTCTGGGCTGAAGATCGCGGAGCGGACGAACCCGAGATGCCCTTCCATCCGCTGCTGTTCAGTCCCCGTGGTCACGTTCCACAGACGTACGGTGTTGCTCTCGCCCGCCATGGCAACGGTGGCTCCGTTCGGGCTGAAGGCCACCGAGAGGATGGGCTCCTGGCTTTCCCCCAGACGTCGTAGTTCCCGGCCCGTGGCCACATCCCACAAACGAACGGTCCTGTCACGACTGCCTGAGACAAGGGTGCGCCCGTCCGGGCTGAAGGCCACGGAGCGGATACTCGCGGTATGTCCCTTCAGGAACCGCAGTTCGCGTCCGGTGGCCACGTCCCACAGGTGGACTGTCTGGTCGAGGGAGCCCGAAGCGAGGATGCTTCCGTCCGGACTGAAGGCCACGGAGAAAACGGCTCCCACGGAAGACCACTCCGCCCCCTTGAGAATGCTTTCGGGCTCACCCTCCGGAACGAGCGGCTCGAGTGTCTCCGCCGCCGCCCCCGTGGCCATCAACACCACGGCGATGCAGAGCGCCCAGGTGTATCGGCTCAAGGCCTGGCATCCTTGCGTGCCAGCACTTTGCGCGCGACCTGCTCCACGGCCTTGCACCGTGGCACCGTCCTGCCCGCTGCGTCACTGCGCACGAGCCCCGCGAAGTACAGTCGGACCTCCGGATACTCCACCCGGTGGTCGAGTGGCTCCAGGTCCTCTACGCGCTGTCCGTCCAACAGCTTCGTGAGCACCGACTGGCAGCCGCGCTCCCCTGTGTAGCCATTGCGCTCGTCCTCGCGCAGGCACTCCAGCACGGCGCCCCGGAGTGACGGACCGCGCACGAGCTTCCCGGTGATGGACTCCGCGTCCAGCGCACCGTCGGTGATCATCACCTCGCGCAACAGTCCCGGATGCCCGCCGGTAGCCTCGTGGAGCCCCTGCGCCCAGCGCGCTCCTCCGTGCCCTCCGCTGTCCAGGAACTGGCGAATCTCCTCCACCGTGAGGTCCGGCACCTCGCGGCGCGGCGCGTCCTTGAACACGGAGAAGCTCTGCATGTTGTGCAGGAGCCACGCGGAGCGCTCGCCGCCCGCGATGAGGAAGTGGAACTGCACCTTGGACGGCTCATCCATCATCCGCCGCAGGTGCCGTCCCAACGCCGTCAGGTGGTCGAACGGTCCCCACTCGTAACGCAGGATGATCAGGTGCTCCCGGCCCAGCCGCGCCGCCTTCGCCCGCAGGTGCTCCACCAACGCGTCGAAGCTCGTCACCGTGTTCGCACCCGTGTCGTCCCCAACCAGGGCGCGGCAGTACTCCGCCTCGGTGCAGTCGGGGACGTTGGGCGGCGCAAGCCAGGTGACGCGGTTGCCGTACCGGGCCGCCACGCGGCGCGCGAGCGCTCGGGTGCCTCCGTCCTCCGGGGAGAGCAATACCAGCCGGTGCTGTCCCTGGAGGATGCGCGCGTATTCCTGCTCCAGGGCAGGGCGGGCCACGATGGGCAGCGCTTCCGGCGTGGGCACCACGGGCGCGGGCCCCGGGATGGGGGGCGACATGGCCTGCGGCGGTGCCGGCGCGATTCCAAAAGGCAGCGCTTCCAGGTCCGTGCTCAGGCTCACCCGACTGGGACCGAAGGCCGCCTCCCCCAGGCCGCGCAGGAACTCCGCGAGCGGCGCACCGTGGTCCTCGTACTCCACGAGCTGGATGTTGTACTTCGGCCACAGCGCCCCGCGGTCGATGGACCCCTTCTTCATCAGCGCGAAGCTGGGCATCTGCCGGCCCCGCGTGATGCCGATGACGTGCTCCAACTGCTTGAGCACGTACGGGTCGCTGAAGCTGAAGCCCATATACAGAAACGGCTTGGAGCGGATCCACTCCCGCAGGCGCACCAGCGCGTTCGTGTACTGCGAATAGCCGGTCGGCTGGGAGCCATCCCCATACAGGCGCTTGTAATCAGCGCCGGCCAACACCAGCGTGGCCAGTCGGTGGACGGTGCCGTGCAGATACCAGACGCGCGGAGTCTCAGGGGATGCCTCGGCGTCCATCAGGTTGAGTTCGTCGTCCTGATCATTGGAGACGGCTTCGGCATCCTCGCGGCCCCAGAGCAGCACGTCGTCGTAGTTGGGCGTCATCACCACCGGAGGACGCAGCTTCCAGAGGGCCTGGATGACGGAGAGGTCCGCGTCGGATGGCCGGCGCACGCGGAAGCGCTCGCGCAGGAAGCGGTTGAAGCGGTAGGCCCCCAGGTCCTTGAAGGCCAGCTCCGCGGCGGTGAGGTAGTCCCCCTGCGCGATGCGCTGGTTCACCTCCTTGATGGCCGGCTCCGGAAGGGACTCCTCCTGCATCCGCTCCGCGAGCCCCTCCAGCAGGCGGGGCCAGGAGGGGAACATGCCCCGCTTCACCCCCATGCTGATGCCGGCGCCCACGAATGGGACGACCTGGTGCCTGCGGACCGCCTCGACCAGCTCCCTCGGGAAGTTCATGGTGCCCCTCTTGGGTCGCACGATAGCCCGGTCCGGCCGCTTCTCCTTTCCGGTTTTCGGGCGGGCCTTTCTCCCATGGGGAACGCTTGTGCTGGAGCAATGCCCCGGCTACACGCTGGCCGTTCGTGGAGCCCCTCGCATGAGTCTTTCGCCGCAAGCCCCTTCGCCACGGGTCGCCACGCCTTCCGTCTGGGCCCCATGGGGACTCACGGTGGCGATGCTGGTCCACCACTTCGGGCTGTGGGCCTGGACGTCCTCCAGCCGTGGCATCCCGCTGCTCCAGATGCTGGATCGCTGGGATTCGAACCTCTACAGCCGACTCGTCACCGAAGGCTACACGTGGCCCCTCTGGGCCTTCCTGCCGCTCTACCCGGGCACGGTGTGGCTGCTGCGTCAGGGGCTGGGAGGGACGCTCCCGCCGCAGCTCGTGGGCTGTCTGCTGTCCACGCCGTGCCTCCTCGCCTTCGTCGCCTGGAACACGCGCTGGAGCCGCCAGGGAAGGCTGGTGGGCGCGCTGACCGCCGGCACGGGCTGGGGCTGGTTCCTCCTGCTCTACAGTCCCGCGAGCTTCACCCTGCACTCGCACCACACGGAGGGCCTCTTCCTCCTGCTGTCCTTTGGCGCGCTGGCGTTCGCCGCACGCGGGGCCCTGCTTTCCTCCGCCGTGTTGGTGGCGTTGTGCGTGTGGACGCGCAACCAGGGGGTCTTCGTGGCCATCACCGCCGCGCTCCTGCTCGCTGGACGCGAGCCCTCATGGCGGAGCCGTGCCCTGCGCTTCGCAGCGCTGGGGGCCCTGGCACTGCTGGCCTTCGGCGGCCTGCTGGCCTTCGAGTGGGCGAGGGCCGGCGATCCCTTCATGTTCATGAAGGCGCAGCGTGAATGGAACCACGTCGACTCCGTGTGGGGCGCCGTCCGGGGCTTGTGGCTGGGCAATCCCTGGCACAAGGGATTCAATGGCTGGCTGCTCCTGCGACATGCCTTCGGCGCGCTGTGGCTTGCCGCCGCGCTGGCGCTGCTTCGCCGCGACCGGGCCCTGGGCCTGTATGCCCTGCTGTCGCTGCTGGTGATGCTGCCCCAGGGCGACCTGGGCAATGCGTTCCGCTTCGGCGCGGTGCTCTTCCCCGTGTTGTTCCTCGCGGGGGACTGGCTGGCCACCCGACCCGCATGGGTGCGCTGGACGGTGGCCGTGCTGTGCGTGTGGCTCAACCACAAGGTCACCCACGCGTATGCCATTGGCCGGTGGGCCTATTGAACGCGGCGGTCAGGGCCCCCCGACGAGGTTGATCACGTCGCCGTTCCGGGGCACCACGCGCAGCCGGCTGAAGCCCCAGACCTTGCTGGTCTGCACGGCCCTCACCTCCAGCACGGCGTTCTGTTTGCTACCGGAGAGGTCGATCTTCATCTCGGCGACCGCGTCGTCGTTTCGCGAACGGGTGTTGCCCGAGAAGAAGAAGGCGCCGCTGACGGGAGCACCCAGGGACTTGATGACCGACGGATGAGTCGTCACCCGGGCCAGCGCCTCGTCGTAGGGAAACTGGCTCTTGAACCACATGCCCCCGCAGCCGCAGCACATCAGGGGCAACCCCACGAGGGCTCCGAGGACCCACTTCACCGTTGGCGACATTCCCTGCTCCTGACCCGGTCGGTGCGTGACAACAGCGCTGCGGAACTCCAGGGTTTCCGGGAACACCCTATAGGCGCGTGCCGGAAACGACGAAAATCGGGTTGTACACAAGGGCCCGAGGGGGCGCGCTTGTAACCAGATCCGCTACGTCCTGTCCCCCGGCGGCCCCGTGCGCGAGCCTTGGTGTTTCGGGGCCTCCGTGTTGACGGGGCCCCTTCGGGATCCCGGCGGGAATGCGCTACGCTGGGGCCGGGTACGGCGGAACTGGGACCGCCGCGAAGTGGACAGGTGAAACGTGGCTGAAGAGATTGTGTATCGCCATACGATTGAGGGGCTCTTCCGTTCCATTGGCGACCGTCTCACGCCAGACCTGAAAGACAAGCTGAGCGAGGCAGGGTTGGATCTGGACGCGGAGGCGCCCAGCAACACCTCCCGGACCGTGTTCGCCGAAGCCCTGCGCATCACCGTGCAGCACCTGCATCCGGACGTCGAGGTGGAGGAGGGCTACCGGCGCATCGGCAGCGGCATCATCCAGGGAATGGCGCAGACCCAACTGGGCAAGGCGCTCATCTCCATGTGGCCCATCTTCGGACCCGAGCGGGTGGTCGTCCGCATCCAGGAGAGCTTCGAGAACGTGAACAACTACCAGAAGAGCGAGCTGCTCACCCAGGGCCCCGCGCACCACCTCATCCGCGTGAGCGAGTGCAACGGGAACCCGGGCTACCTGCGGGGCATCCTCGAAGCAGGACTGGCCCGGGCCGGGGCCCGCAACCTGCGCGTGGAGCACTTCGACTTCGACGGTCAGGCCTGCTCCTACCGCGTTCGCTGGGACCCTTGAGCACTTCCATGAAGTCCTTGAAACGCTTCCAGACCCGCGGTCGCATGCTGTGTTTCACGGGAGCGGTCCTGCTCTCGCTCTCCTGTGGTCCCCAGGCGGAAGGGGAGGGGCCCGTCGAAGCGGACGGGACGTACGGTACCCACGAGGCGGCGCTGACCGCGCCCACGCTCCTGGAGGCGGTGCCGGGCGATGGGCAGGTGACGCTGCGCTGGAGCGTGGGTCCCGCGGGCACGCAGGGCTACCAGGTGCGCTTCCGCGTGGCGGGGGGAAGCTGGGCCTACCGGGGCGCGGGGACCGCGACGACGCTCGCCGTGACGGGGCTGACCAATGGCACCCGCTACGAGTTCCACGTGCGCATCAAGGGCTCCACCGGGGAGACGACCTCCACGTATTCCAATGGCCTGTCCGCGACCCCGACGGCGGACGAGTGCACGGGGACGGCGGTGCGCCACATCACCGTCACCGGCGCGGGGACGAAGGACGGCCTGACGGCGCAGAGCGCGGGCACGCTCGCGAACCTCAACACGTTCATCCAGGCGGTGGGCCCGGGCGGGACGGTGTGCATCCACGGGGGCACCTACGGCACCGGCACCACGGTGTCCCAGGGCGGCGCGGTGGGCGCTCCCGTCACCGTCAAGGGCGTGGAGGGGCGGCCCCTCTTCCAGTCCACCTTCGAGGCCTCCACCCGCGCGAAGTCGGGGCCGGTGGCCTTCCAGGTGCGCGCCAGCAACCTGGTCTTCCACAACCTGGAGTTCCGCCACCTGGGCACGTGCTTCGCGTTCAAGGGCGCGTACCCCGTGTCCAACGTGACGCTCAGCCAGTTCCGCGCGGAGAACCTGGCCACCTGCGTGGACGTGGAGCGCTCCAGCACCGCGGCCTTCACGAACCTGACCATCCGCGACGCGATGATCCTCCAGTTCACGCGCGGCGGCATCTTCCTCGCCTCCGGCACGAACCACTCGCTGGTGGAGGATGTCTACGTGGACATGGAGCCGGAGCAGATTGGCGGGCAGGGGAGTGACTACCCCGTGGGCATCGCGCTCTACGACACCACGAACAACGTGACGCTCCGCCGCGCCACCGTGATGAACGTCATCGGCATGCAGACGGGCTACACGCAGGGGGACGGCATCGACGGGGAGAGCTCCGCGAGCGACGTCCTCCTGGAGGACAGCTACTTCCGGGGCTCGCAGGATGGCTGCGTCGATACCAAGGTGCGCAACATGCTCATCCGGAACACCGTCGCCGCGGAGTGCAAGCGCAACTTCCGCCTGTGGCAGTCCGTCACGCCGGGCCCGCGCGTGGAGAACGTGTCCAGCTACCAGCCGCGCGACGGCCACTTCTTCATGCACTCCGGCGCCACGACGGCGAAGAACATCGCCGTCTACTCCAGCAACGCCGCGAAGCTGGTCGCCTATGACTGTGATTCGGCCGGGTGCACCTTCAACGCGGAAGGGCTTCGCGGAACGCTGCTGGATGCCAGCAAGCTCAACGCGACCGGCACCGTGACGGGCAACACGCTCGTGTACGGGCAGGCCGTCGCGATTCCTCCCGTGCCCAACACCACGTCCTTCACGCCGTAAAGACAAAAGGCCCCCGGATCCCTCAGGGATCCGGGGGCCTTCTTCGTCCCGGGCTCACGCCAGGTCGAACAGCAGGGCCTCCATGGGCTCGGAGGCGACGAGCACGAGGCTCGACTCATCCGACACGGCGACGCCGTCGCCGGCCTTCAGCGCCACGCCGTTGAGCGTGCCCGCGCCCCGGGCCACCTGCACCCAGGCGTGACGGCCCTTGGGCAGCGTGTACTCCGCCTTCTGCCCCGCGCTCAGCAGCGTGCTGGACAGCAGCACGTCCTGGTGCACGGTGAGGCTGCCGTCGCGGGCGTCGGGGCTCGCCACCACGCGCCAGCGGCCCTGCCTGTCGTTCTCCGGGAAGAACTTCTGCTCATATTCAGGCTTCAGGCCCTTCTTGTCGGGGATGATCCAGATCTGCAGGAAGTGGACGTCCTCGTTGGAGCCGTTCATCTCGCTGTGCATCACGCCCGTGCCGGCCGTCATGCGCTGCACCTCACCGGCGCGCAGCAGGCCATTGCCTCCCGTGCTGTCCCGGTGCGCGATGGCGCCGCTGAGCGGGTAGGTGATGATCTCCATGTCCCGGTGCGGATGCGTGTCGAAGCCCTCGCCGGACGTGACACGGTCCTCGTTGATGACGCGCAGGGCGCGGAACCCCATGTGGTCGGGGTCGAAGTAGCTGGCGAACGAGAAGGTGTGGTGGGAATCCAGCCAGCCGTGGTTGGCATGTCCGCGCGCTTCAGAGGGTCGAACGTTGATCATGGTGTGTGCTTCCTTTCGAGAAACACAATGCGCCTGCGCACCCCACCTGGCCAGACTCGAACCCCGGGACACATCGTTCCACCCATGGGACGAAACGCGGACGCTGTCTCAGCGTTTCGCGCGCTTCGGTGACTCCTGACGCAGCGTGGGCCAGTGCTCGCGCAGCACCTCCACGAAGGCCATCACCTTGGGCACGTGGTGCCGCGTGGGCGGGTAGACGGCGTGCACCGGCGCCCCGGCCGAGCTCCAGTCCGGCAGCACGCGTTGCAGTTTCCCGGAGTCCAGGTCCTCCACGCAGTGCAGGCCGGGCAGCAGCGCGACCCCGGAGCCCGCCAGCGTCACCGCGTGCAGCATGTCCGGCTCGTTCACGACCAGTCGCCCGGAGACCTTGACCTCGACGGCCCGCCCCCCCGCATGCAGCGTCCAGACGTTCCCCTGCAGCTCCGTGCCGAAGAGCAGGCAGTCATGCTTCGCCAGGTCCGCGGGCGTCCGGGGCTCGCCCTTCTGCTGGAGGTACTCCGGCGAGGCGACGACGACGCGCGCGATGTCGCCCAGCCTGCGCGCCATCAGCGAGGAGTCCGGCAGGCGCCCGGCCCGCACCGCCAGGTCGAAGCCTTCCTCCATCAGGTCCACCGCCCGGTCCGTGCACAGCAGCTCCATCTGCACGTCCGGGTAGCGCTCCAGGAACTTCGACACCAGCGGCGCGAGGAAGTTGAGGGACAGCGGCGTCGTCACGCGCAAGAGCCCGTGCGGGCCCGCCTGCAGGCGCGTCACCGCCAGCTCCGCGGCCTCCGCTTCCGCGACGATGCGCTCACAGTGCGCGTAGTACGCCCGGCCCACCTCCGTCAGGTGAAGCTGGCGCGTGGTGCGCTGCAACAGCTGCGCGCCCACGCGTTCCTCCAGCTCCGACACCTTCCGGCTCACGGTGGACTTGGGCATGCGCAGCGCGCGCGCCGCCGCCGTGAAGCTGCCGGCCTGCACCACCCGGGCGAAGACGAGGAGTTCGTTGAGGTCCATGGGGCGCTCCGGGACGCGGGCACTGTCCCAGGGGTGGAACAGTCCATCCTGTTCGTGCCGTCTAATCCGGATGCCCCCGCGCCGCTACCTTGCTCCTCGTTGAACACCCCTTCCGACGAAAAGGAACATGACCATGGCTCAGACCCTCTGGAACATCGACACGACCCACACGGGCATCCACTTCAGCGTGCGGCACATGGTGGTCGCGAAGGTGCGCGGCAGCTTCCAGAAGTTCAGCGGCACGCTGACGCTGGATGAGCAGGATCCGACGGCGTCCTCGGTGTCCGTGAGCATCGAGGCGGCGAGCATCCACTCGGGCGTCGAGCAGCGCGACAACCACCTGCGCTCGCCGGACTTCTTCGACGTGGCGAAGTTCCCGGCCATCACCTTCCAGAGTACGAAGGTGGAGAAGGCGTCCGGCGACGGCCTGCGGGTGACGGGCAACCTCACCATTCGTGGCATCACCCGCGAGGTCGTCCTGGAGGCCGAGCAGCTCGGGGTGGCCAAGGATCCCTGGGGCAACACCAAGGCCGCCTTCGAGGCGAAGACGTCCATCAATCGCAGTGACTTCGGGCTGACGTGGAACCAGGCGCTGGAGGCGGGCGGCGTGCTGGTGGGCGAGAAGATTGAGATTGCCCTCGAAGTCCAGGCCGCGAAGGCCCAGGCGACCGACAAGGCCGCCTGAGCCGGAACGGACAGCGGACTAGAAGTCGAGGGACGTGAGCGTGAAGTGCACGTCGGATTCGACGCCCGAGCTGACGCTGGTGGCCGCCGGGCGCGCGATGTCCGTCGTGAAGCTCACGCCCGTGGGCGCCACCACGTCCACCTGGTAGGTGCCGGGCAGCAGGTACTTGAAGTCCGCCACGGCGACGGAGTCCGTGGTGAGGGTGAAGGGCATCGTCTCGCGGCTGCCGTCGGCGTTGATGAGCACCGCGGAGAAGCTGGACAGTTGGGTCGTTCCCGGCACGGGGAACGACACGCCGCCACCCAACTGGAGGGTGACCTCCACGTTGCCGGAGAACTGCATGTCGGCGCCCTTGATGATGGGGCGCATGACCCACTTGCCGGAGTTGCCGGCCTCCTTGCCGAAGCTCTGCGCGACGTCGAAGTCCACCAGGATGACCTTCTGGTCGTCATCGCTGGTGATGGTGACGTCCGCGTCCTTGTCGAACTTCACCTTGAGGCCGGAGCTGCTGGCGCTCGGCATCTGCAGGTCGCCGTCCACCTGGGCGCCCTCGGGCAGGCCCTCGTAGTTGGCGGAGGTGGCGAAGATGCGGCTCTGGCCGTCCTGCTTCACCTGGATGTAGCCGCCCGTGATGACGAAGCGCAGCTCCTTGTAGGTTCCCGTGGGCACCTCCGCGTCCTTCACCAGGTCCGCGGTGTCATTGGCCAGGGTGAGCAGGTCGGTGGTGACGGGCTCGCTCAGCAGGACGACGTCGCCCTTGCCCTCTTCACCGTCCACGCTGCCCTTCAGGTAGACCTTGGAGATGGTGACGACCGCCTTTTCGATGCCGTCGCCCGGAGCATCGGTCAGCTTCAGCGTGACGCGGGCCGTGTCGTCGCCGCAGGCCGCGGTGAACAGCAGCCCCGTGGCCAGCAGGAGGGAAGAGGTCAGTTGACGCAAGGAGGGCATGCAGGAACCTTGGGAGAAAGGGGAGAACGCACCCAAAGGACCCGCCCCGGCCGGGAACGGCCACGTCCCACGGTCTACCGCGGCCACTCCGCGCAGGTGGCGAAGCGGGCCGGATCCGGCAGGCAGCGGCCGTCCTGGCACGTCAGCCCTTCCGCGCACGGGGGCATGCCAACGCCACACTCCGCCACGCAGGCCATCAGGTCGCCCGGGACGTCCTCGCATTGCGTGGACGGAGCGCACTGCCAGGTGCCCTCGCAGGACGCGCAGGCGGCCCCGGGGCCTTCGCAGCGCTGACCCCGGCAGGCGAGCGGCGCGGCGCACTGCGAGTCATCCAGGCACCCCACGCACCGGCCGTTGGGCGCGCAATGGCTGTCAGCATCACAGCCGGTCTCCGCGCAGCCCTTCTGGCCCCAGGCCTCCTTGGGAACCAGCTCCAGCTTCAAGGGCTTCTGTTCGCCCGGGCCCACGCAGCCCTGGCCGACCGCCGTGGTGAAGTCGGGCGCGGAGACGCGCACGTCGTAGCAGCCGTCCGGCAGCGGCCCCACGCGCCGCCTGCTGCCGCTGTCCAGCGGCAGCGCTTCATAGGGCGTGCCCGCGACGGACAGCCGGGCCTCGTTCACCTTCAGGCTGCCCCGCGACTTCACCTTCACGGAGAGGGTGTGGGCCGGCTGGGGCGCGACGTCCGCCACCTGCACGGACTGTCCGCCCTGCACGGTGAGGGGCACGCGCGCGGCCTTGTCGGCGGTGGCCACGATGAAGAGCTCCCCCGGGCCCGCGGGCGCGTCCTCCAGCGTGAAGTGGCCGTCCGGCTCCACGGTGGCGCGCAGGTCGGGCGCGCCCACCAGGGACACCAGCGCGACGGCCGGGTCGAACTCCGTGAGCCGGCCGTGCACGGTGCCCACGCGGAACGGCGTGTTGTCCAGGTTGCCGCAGGCGCCCAGGCCCAGCGCGAGCACGGGACAGGTGAGCTTCAGGAGCAAGAGTGCGCGACGCATCAGAAGCGGTACCCCACGCCGGCGTGTCCGCCGATGAAGCCCACGGCCTGTCCCTGTCCGTCCACCACCACGTACGTCAGCATGCCGTGGCCCTGCGCGGTCAATTCCAGACGTTCGCCCAGGCGCCAGGCCAGTCCGCCCACCACACCCGGGCTGACGGTGAAGTAGCGCTGGCCCCCAGAGAAGGCTTCCACTTCAAAGGACCTGCGAAGGTACAGCGCGGCCACACGCGGCCCCGCGAAGAGCGTCAGCCGCTCCCAGCGCCAGAGGTACGGCACCGCCACGCCCAGGGTGAGCGTGGTGTAGCCGAAGGGCATTTCGCTGCCGGGCGCCAGTTGGAGCGTGCGCCGGCCCCGGCCCAGGCTCGCGTCCAGGAGCAGCCCCAGGTCCTGGAGCGGCGCGTCCTCCAACCGCAGCACCACGCCCACCTGGGGCGCGGCGGGCAGCAATTCGCGGCGGCTCTTGCCGTCAACGAACGACACCATCCCGCCCACGAGCGACAGCGCGCGGCGCGGAAGGGCCTCCGACAGCAGGCGCTCCAGGGGCAGGCGTTCGCCCCGGGCCACGTCCACCTCGCGCCGCACGAGGACCGCGTCGCCCTTGGTGAGCTCCACCGTGCGCCGGCCTGCTCCCACCGCGGCGCCGCCGGGCAGCTCCAGGCGCGCCTCGCCGTCCACCTTGAGCGTGAAGCCGTCCAGGCGCGGGTTGTAGGAGAACAGCTCCGGCTGGCCCGTCCGGTCGATGCGGCCCGCGAGGATGACCGGATCCGCGCCCACCTCCAGAATCTCCGCCGACGGCCGCTGCCGGCCCTGGGTGAAGGCGAAGGTGCGGCGGCGCGAATAGTCGTGGGCCTCCGTGGCGGTGACGGCGCCATCCGCGTTGCGGTCCGCGGCGCCGCCCAGGCCCTCGATGAGGAAGTGCGTGTAGATGTCGTTGCGCAGGCCCGCGTCCTCGCGCGCCGTTTCGCCCCAGTCGCTCGCGGCGAACACCATGGAGGCGCGCGAGGACTCCTCCAGGGGGCGTGCGTAGAAGCCGTCCTTGATGCCGGCCAGCTCCACCTCCAGCTCGCGGGGCAACAGCGACTTGCCGCTGCCACTGTGGCAGGTGGCCAGCACCAGCAGCCGCCGGCGGCTGGGCAGCCGTTCGAACTCCGCCTTCAGCGCGTCCATGGACAGCGCCGTCTGGGGAATGGCGCGGAAGGCCGCGTCGCGGGTGACGAGGTAGCGGGTGAGCTCGCCCCGGCCGTCGCGCGCGAGCGTGCCGTGCGCGGACAGGTACACCAGCACCACGTCATCCGGGCGGGTGGCTTCGCGCCGCAGCTGGCCCAGCGCCGCGAGGATGGCCTCCTTCGTCGTCTCCTCCGGACGGGTGAGGACGCGCACCTGATCGAAGTGGCCGCGCGAGGGATCCTTCAGCACCCGCCCCAGGTCGGTGGCGTCCTTGGCGGAGAAGCGCAGGGCGCGCCACTGGGCATCGTCGAACGACGACACGCCCACCAGCAGCGCGAAGCGCCGGGGCGTGTACGCGCGCGACAGGTCCGCCGCGTCGAGCCGCAGCGGCACGAGCCCACCCTTGTCACCGGCCGTGGCGGAGGGACCCGCGCAGGCGGTGAGGGTGGCGAAGAGCAGAAGGAGGAGGCGCCTCACGGTTGGCGCGAAGTCTGACCTGCCTGGACGCGCACGTCGAACCGCGCGACCGTTCCGGGGTGGGAATCCTGCGCCGCGTCCGTTCCCAGGGCCGCGAGCGCGTCCGCCTCCGAGGCGGGCTCCCAGGAGGTGAAGGCCACCAGGACCAGGGACAGCGGGCCCTCGTCCGCCTCCAGGCTCACCCCTGCAAGCCCCTCCGGGCCCTCCAGGTCGTGCGTGCCGGCCTGCAGGGGGAAGTGCCCCAGCAGCTCCGGAGGCTGGCCCGGCCGCTGCTGGTAGAGCAGCGCGGTGCCGGACTCGGTGGCGTGGTAGCGCACGAGCAGCACCTCGTCCTTCGCGACGTCGGCGCCGGCATCCAACCGGCGCAGCCCGCCGTCCAGACCCCGGGCCACCACGGCCAGCTCCAGGGAGAGGCGCCCCGAACCCTTGAGGCCTTCCTCGGCGGACACCGGGCCCGGGACGGGGCCCTTCACGAGGGGCACCAGCACCACCAGCAGCACGGAGGCCGCGAGCGCTCCGGCCATCCAGCCCCAGTAACGCGCCGGGGGGGCGGCGAAGCGCCGGGGCGGGGC
>NZ_RAWI01000039.1 GCF_003612125.1 Corallococcus praedator | reverse complement strand
CGTCAGACGTCGTGGAAGGAGAGGGCCTTGTCGACGCTCTCCCGGTTGAGGGGCTTGTTCATGTCGAGGGGCCAGCCGACGTCCTCGGCGGGAGGCTTGGGCGGGCGCTCCGCGGGGGCACTGCTGTTGGGCAGGCCGAACTGCTTCTCCACGCGGCCCAGGCGCTGGTGCTGCTCCTTCACGGAGCCCTCCAGCGCGCGGACGGCGTCGGTGAGCTTCGTCAGTCCTTCCATGACGCCGGAGGCGTCGGGGCTCGGCGCGGGCGGAGCCGGCTGAGGAGCCGGCGCGGGGCTTCCGGCCTTGGCGCGCGCCTCGACGTCCTCCTCGTCCTCGGAGTTGTCTTCGTCCTCTTCCAGGGCGTCGGCGAGCGCGCGCAGGTGCTGGGCCACCTCCACCACGCGCACGCCGTCGATGCCATCCGTGGAGGTCAACGCCTCGACGAGTGCCGTCACCGCTTCGAGGGCCTGTTGGGCTGCGGCGAGGACTGCGTCATCGGCCTTGGAGGTGTCCGAGGCGGCGTGGTTGTCGCCCTCGGCCTGCGAGGTGTCCTGGGGAGCGTCGTGCATGGTGTCTCCGTCTCGCTTCACGAGGAGGAAGCGGTGCTTGTTGGCGGCCCTGTCCACGAGGGACACCTCCTCCACCACCATGTCGACGAGGCGGTGGACGGACGCGGGGCCTTGGGTGGTGCTCGTCATGTGGCCTCCGGCTGGGAGTCAGCGGCAGGTGTGTCGGAAGGGGGCTGCTCGGTGGCGGGGGCGGCCTCGGGGAGACGGCGCGCGGTGCCGCCAATGCTGAAGCCCGTCAGTTGCCCGTCCTTCACACGCCCCCAGAGCTCGTCGGAGAGGACGCGCACGGCGAGCAGCCAGGTGCCCTTGCGTACCGGCACCTCGCCCAGGTTGAAGTCGACGGGGGCCAGGTAGCTCTCCAGCACCTTGACGTGCCCGTTGACGCGCATCTGGTGCATGAGGCCCAGGCCGCCGAACTCCTCCATGAAGCGGTGCGCGGCCTGGCGAATCTCCGCGGCGGAGTAGATGTCGCCCTGCGCGTCCACCGTCTCCGGCTCCAGGACGACACCCAGGACGTACCGCTCGTCGTCGGGCTCGACGCCCTTGAGGAGGGACGTCGTGGTGGCGAAGGGAGCGGTGCCGGGCGGCTCCTCCGGCTGCCAGTCGTCCACGGCGAAGTCGCCGTCACCTTCCAGCGCCTTCGCGGCGGGCTGGTAGTTGGAGACGAGGAGCTGCGTCAGCACGGAGGAGCCGCCCACACCGCGCATGGCCGCAATCGTGCGAGGCGTGCGGATCCGCTTCACGAGGAAGCCGGAGCCCTTCAGCATCCCGGGCAACTTCCCCCGGATGCCATACGTCATGAGCCAGCGGCCCTTGAGCGACTTGAGGACGGCATAGAAGCGCTCTTCGTCGAAGTCGCCCTCGCCGACGTCGACGTTGTAGCCAGGGTAGGGCGGGTCCAGGAAAAGGACGGTGTCCTTCCCGTCGTACTTGCGGACCACCTTCTCGTAGTCGCCGCCGTACACCTTCACGCGCTTTAGGCGCGGGGCGAACTGCTCGATGCGCGCGAGCGTCTTCGCCTCGACGCCCATGCCGTTGGGGCTGAAGCTGCGCCCACGCAGCTTCCCGTAGGAGAAGTGCGTCAGGTAGAGGAAGCGGTGCAGGCGCTCCACGTCGCCCTTGGGCTTGGCGTCGAAGAGACTCTTGAAGGTCTTCTCGTCGCCCACCCACGGCAGCTTCTTCAGCTTGGCGAAGCCCGCGGGTGTCAGCTTCTGGAGGAGGCGGTACGCGTCGGCGATTTCGGTGTCCGCGTCGTTGATGGCCTCGACGTCCGACGGGGCCTTTTCGAAGAGGACGGCGGCGCTACCGGCGAAGGGCTCCACATACGTCTTGTGCGCGGGCAGCATGGCCACCAGGCGCTTCGCCAGGCGCTTCTTGCCCGCAGGGCTTCCCCAGATGGTCTTCTCCACCGACTCGCCCTGGAGGGACTCCAGGACGTGCCGGGCTCGGGCGAGGGTCTTCGTGAGGGCGTTACCCATCCTGGAGGCCCTCCGGGTCGAAGCCCCACGTCAGCTCTCCGGAGGTGGGGAGATTGAGGTCGCGGGGCCAGACGACGGGCGTCGCCTCGGCCTTGGCCGTGGAGGTCGACTCCTGCGTCGTCGCGTTGCCTTCCGGCGTCGGAGGTGAGGTGGGGGGCGGTGTCGAGGTGGCCTGCATGGCGTTTCGTCTCCGAAAGAGACAAAGGCCCGCGGCGCGAAATCGGGGACATCACTAAGTGACGGCGAGCGTCGTGGTGCGGCAGAGGCCGTGGTACGGCGGGAAGCCCACGCCCGCTTCCGCGAGCTGCTTGTCCGAAGCGAGGGAGCGAAACTCGCCGTCGTCGTCGTGGGTGTGGGCGGCGGAGCAATACGGCTACGCGCTGCGGCAGGCTTTCGTGCTCCTGCAATCGAGCGGCCTCGGTCTGTTCTGACTTCGCATGAGGCTAAATAGACTCTGCGGCGGAGCAGTCAACCTGCTGCTGTAAGAGGGTATCGTGGGCATGTCACTGTAGGGCGAGGAGGACCTGTGCAGAAAGTCGCCGCATACCTGCTTGAACGAACTGAGACGCTTCAGGGGCTTGACGCAAGAAGAGCTGAAGGCGAACGGATCCGCGCTGTCGTTGAGGCTTGGCTTAATAAAGAGAAGGGGGCCTCTTCATCGTCAGAGAGTGGCGCCTACGCCGCGTTGGATGGCAGCGACGCCAGGTACCGAGTGCTGGCGGAAAGTAGTGGCGATCGCTCGTGGACAATGTTCGAGCTGACCGAGGTCACAGCGGATGGTCGAAGATTCGTTGCCAGCGTTTCCGTTACTGTGGGGCAGAAGAGCGTCGTTCTGTTCGTGACCCTAGAAGTCGGCTTGACCGCTACGCAGGTCAACCGAATCTATGCTGATCCTCGGTGCCCCAAAGTTGTCCGCAAGTTACTCGCCGAGCCGGGTACGTGGCATCATGACAAGTCGCGCCTGCGGGGAGGCATCTCCAATGCGGAAGGGTTTGATGAGGGCGAGGCGCTCGCTCTCGAGATTCAGAATGCTGAGCGCAGCATCCCGTTCGTAGTGGTGTCGGCCCTTGATGGCGCTCCGGTTCTGAGAGGCCTCGATACCGCTTTGGCCTACGATCTCGCGGGCTTGGCGAACGTGTACTCTGTGGACGAAGCGGCATCCTGGGCGCTCACCGATACTTTGAAGAGGCCGTTCTCCTGCCACTCAGGCGCGATTCGAATCTACTGGCCACGATTCTCGTCCCAGGACGATCCATATAGGCATCAGATGTGGACCGCATTGAGGCTTCGCAGGTTGGATGGCGATGACCAACGTGCTCTTGAGCGCATTCGTGGCCAAGTTCGAAAACTCATCATGATGGCGTCCGCAGCGAGTGTGGTTCGCCCAAGAGAGATCGACGACATTCGAAGCGCTGCCGCCCGCTCTGAGTACGCCGCGCTCAAGGAGAAGGCTAGCTCACTAGAAGATTTCAAATCGCTCGCAGACTCGTATGCCGATGATAACGACTCGCTTCGCCGAGCACTCGCGGAGCGGAGTTCCGAGTTAGAGCAACTTCGCGGTGAGGTTTCCCGCCTTGAAGCTGAAAAGCAGGGGCTGTTGTTTCATCTCGGTCGGGCGAAGCCGCCCTCCGAAGAGAACGATGGTGACATTGAGATTGAGCCGGACCTGCCTGAGCAGGACGATGAGGATGTCCGCCCGCCCAATTCGGGCGAAGTTCGTTTCTACAAGAAGAAGTACTCGGCCCCAACGCACGACGTGTTCATTCGAGTGAGCGACTGTGGGCATAACACGTGGCAGGGCGCTACGAAGGCGGACAAGGCGAAGAAGGGAATCGCTAGGATGGAGGGTGACAAACAGGACTGGAGGACCGTGCAGCATTGTAGCAACTGCACTGGTGGCGGAATGTGGCGTGTTCAATGGTGACACGTGCTTACACGACGGCCAGTGTCGTGGTACGGCAGAGCCCGTGGTACGGCGGGAAGCCCACGCCCGCGTCAGCGAGCTGCCTGTCCGAGGCGAGGGCGCGGAACTCGCCGACGTCGTGGCGGGTGCCGGCGGCGGAGCGGAGCACTTCGGCCAGGCGCGTCTCCTGGCCTCCTCGGTTGACGTAGAGGAGCGCGCGCCCCGTGTCCGCGTCGAGGCGCTCCCTCACCCAGGGCAGCTCCTGCTTCACATCCTCCGGGCGCTCAAGGGACTCCAGGCGCTCGAAGCGCTGGAGGGCCTCGCCCACGGAGAATGTCCTCCCATGGAGGAAGCGGCACACCTGGGTGGTGGCCTCGTCGAGGACGGCCTCAATGCGGTAGCGGCGGATGCCGGCCTCGGCGTAGCTGCTCATCTGGGCGAAGGAGCGTCCCTGGCCGATGAAGTGGCTCGCCACCACCTCCCAGTAGAAGGGGGCCCGCTCGATGAGCGCGCCGCGCGCGGCCCGCTCCAACGACTCGGCGATGTCGTTTCGCCCCAGGCCCGCCTCCAGCCCCTCGGCCACGAGACGTCGGGCCTCTGCGCCGAAGGTGTCCAGCCTGCGCCCGTACTCGTCCCGCACGAAGTCGCCCTGGGTGCGGACGATGTGTTGGGCCACGCGCCTGTCGACGGCGTTGAAGCGGGCGGCGAGGGCGAGGCCCTGCTCTCGCCGGGCGTGGCTGCGGGTGGAGGCCACCACCTCGTCGGCTGCGTCGCCGAGGGGCGCCTGGATGCGGGAAGGGATGACGGCCGTCCGCCGGCCAGCGGCCTCCAGGGACTGGGCGACGAGGCGCGTGCGCTGGGCCGCCGTCGTCTTCCTCCAGTCCACGTCGAGGACGGCCACCGCCTCTCGCATGGCGTCCACGTCCGCGCGCCCGACGGCGCGGCGCAGGCGCGCGGCAAGCAGGGCTACGGCGCGGTCCATGCCCGCAGCGGTGCCAACGTCCAGGGCCTTGGCCACCGGCAGCCGGAGGACGTCCCCCAGCAGGGCTTCCGCTACCTCGCGTGCCTCGTGCAGGAGGAGGAGGCCGTCAGCGGGAGCCGTGCACATGGGGGGCCTCCTGCGTCACCAGTTCCAGGGGACTGCGGCGTCTGGCGCGCACCTCGACGCCAGCCGGAGTGGGGGAGAAGACGACGTCGTGGCTGGCCGCGCACCTGTCACACAGCGCAAAAACGAGGAGGCCGTTGCGCCACAGCGTCGTCGTCTCCTCCAAGGGGCCACGCCTGCGGCACATGCGGCACTCCAGGACTCCGCGCTCGGCGTCGGCCTGGGCCTGGAGCACCCACGCGCGCTGAAGCTGCTCAGGCGTCATGTGGGCTGCCCCGAGAACCAGGTGTCGAACTCCTCGCGGGGGACGGGGACGTGCTCGGTGTCCATGTACCTGCGGGCCAGCGCCAGGCGTCCTTGGGCCAGGCGCTCCTCCTCCGCACGAAACTCTTCTCTCAGCCCCAAGAGGCGTTTCGCCTCGCCCAGCAGCGAGCCTTTGTCCTTCTGGGGCTTCAAGTCTTCGACGCCCGTCTGGATGCCCGCCAGCGTGAGGGTGATGGGGCGCTTCACCCAGTCGTCCCCAATCTTGCGGAATTCGCGGTGGAAGATGTCGCCGGCCAGTTGGCGGCCCTCCTCGGGAGTCAGCACACCCACGCGGACCAGGCGCTCCACCATCTCCGTCATGCGCTCCGGGTCTCTCGTGGCCGTCGTCTGCGACCTGAAGCGCCAGAAGCGCACGCCCATGTCCGCGAGCACCTTGCGGTTGAGGAGGAAGTCGAACTCGTCTCTTTCGGGCTGGAAGACCTGATCCTCAGCGAAGCGCAACTGGGCCTCGGCCACCGAGCGGTTGAAGTCCCGTCCATCACCGCGCAGCAGCGGCGGCAGGCGGAAGGCGCTGCCCACCTTGTCGATGTTGCGCTGGTCGTACTGCTGGAAGAGGGCGTCCTGCTGCTGGGCGTCCGTCAGGGGGCGCAGCTCAATCTTCGCGCGGCCTCCGTCGCCGGTGCCGGCACCGTCCGCCTCGAGGATGAGGATCTTGTGGAAGTTCGCCTTCCCCTTCAGGTTCTCCTCGATGAAGCGCTCGATGCGCGGCACCGAGGCGTCGGAGAGCCTTCCTCCGGAGACGAGAAGGGCCAGGGGCGGGACGGACTTGTTGTTGAAGTAGAGGTAGTTGACCTCCTCCATCTGCCGGGAGCCGAGGACGGACAGCAGGGTGCCCACCCAGCGAGGAATGCCGTAGGGCGAGCGCGGCGAGTGGATGGCGAAGTGGATGAGCTCCGTGGCGGGGCCGTCCGAGGCGTCCGCGGCCTTGAGGGTGGTGACGTCCGGGAAGACGCGGCCGGTGAGGCGGGAGATGACGCGTGAATCCCCGAAGGACTTGAAGTACACCCGCTCGCTGCCCTGCACTTGGATGTAGCGGCGCAGGCGCCGACGGGTGCTCACCGTGTCGAAGCTGACGGCGGAGATGCGGACGCGCTCGCGCACCTCGACGGCCTCCTTGTCGAGAGGGAGGAGCCGCACCGTGTACGAGGGCACGTAGACGAAGCGGGCGATGTCGCCCTTCCCGTCGCGCAGTACCTCCCAGTAGGCGTTGCCCGTCACCTCCAAGTCATGGCGGGTGCGGCGACGCAACTCGACGAAGCTGGAGTCGAAGCAACAGAAGTCGAAGAAGGACTCCAGGCGGGCCTTCTCGACTCGGGCCTGCTGGCGCACCTCCTCCGCATGCGCAGCGACTTCCTCGTCCGTGGGGCGCAGGGGTGTGGCCGAAGGCAGCGTGCCGGCGTCACGCGCGGCCAGGCGCTCCAGGGCCATGGCGTCGGCCACCTTCTCCCGGGCCCCATCGGCGTCGAAATCGATGGCCGGCTCGAACCGGAAGCCGAAGCCGTCGATGTTCGTCGCGTAGGCGTCGACGTTCTGCCTCAACGAGTTGGAGTGCTCGACGAGGAGGCAGAGGGCCTCCGGCTCATACGGGGGCTGGAGGGCGCCGGCCTCGCTGAAGGCCAAGGCGTCCTCGCCTCCGGGGCGGCTGGCGGGCTCGTCGACGCGGTCGCCCACCACCACCGCCTTCAGGATGGACTGGAGGCGTTCCTCGGCCTGGTGGACTTCGGCGGGCACCGTCACGGACGGTCCTCCACGTAAGCCAGGAGGCCCGTGGGGGTGTGCGAGACGGCGCGCACGCGCTGGCCGCGGGCCGCCAGCTCGGCGTGGACTGCCTCCAGCAATCCGTCGTGGGTGGAGGCCTCGACGGTGAACTCCGGCCCGGGGTGTGGAGCGCCCGAAGGAGAGGATAGGACGAAGACTCGGACGACGCTCTGCACACGGACCTCCCGCACCAAGTGGAGGCAAGGCGCGCGGTGGGAGGGGCGCCCTCGATGTGCGAGGGCGTTGGGGCCGCGCGCCTCACCTCCAGTGAGGACAAAGGCTTCGGGCCCAATTTCGGGGACATCGGGTGTGCGTCCTTTGCGGTTGTGTCGAGACGAGCTGCGTCACACAGGGACGGCTCCCAATTCGGCGCGAGCTGCCGGAGAGCACTGCACCCGATTGAGTGGCTCACCGACAACGGGCCGGCCTGCACGGCCCGCGAGACGCGCGAATTCGGGGCCAGACTGGGGCTGCTCATCCGCACCCCGCCAACCTACTCGCCCGAGAGCAACGGCACGGCCGAGCCCTTCGTGAAGAGCTTCAAGTGCGATTACGTCTACCAGGCTCGCCTGGACAGCGCCGAGGTGGTCCTCGAGCAAATGCCCCACTGGTTCAACGACTACAACACCGTGCATCACCGTGCATCAGCACAAAGAGCTAAAGATGAGCTCTCCGCATGAGTTCCGGCTCGCGAATTCACTCCACTGATAATGTCCGATTTGAGGGGGGGGAACTCCAGTGGCTAGGCGTGAGGAATATTGCCCGACTGATTCGATCGAAGATGATTGTTCATGCTTGCGGCATTTTCGATGTCAGTCGAGAAACGATCCATCCCAGAAATGACGAAGTCTAGATAGCCCTGAACTTCTTTTAGAGTGGGAGTGACAAGGGTCCCGTGGGCGATATCGCAACGCGAAAGGAACATGTCGTCCATAAGTCCCTTGAAAGGAATCCAATGTGCCAAGTCGATGCCGACGGTGGTGCAAAGGTTCTCAAAAACCTCCCAGTTGAGGTTTGATTCTGTGTCGATGACGCCATCGCTCGGTAGAGTGATTGAGTCATGTAGTTCGTCAACAAGTCGCTTAATTACGACTAGATGTGGCCATATACGCTTTGTTGCAGTTGCGGCGGTTGTGACATTGGGACGACACGCTATGGCCTGGAAATGCGGCTTGAGAATCGAGAGTGATACTGTTTTTCGTGCAACATATGCTACGTAGGCGGACGCAGCGTCCTTCGCAAAGCCTTCCCAGTGGGCATAGGCGAATACCGGCGCAGTGCGTAACTCCAAGTTGGTCCGCCCTGGGTCAGTTGACGGTAGTCGGTTGCGAATGGAGACTAGCTCTTGTTTGCGCCGTTGCCGAGATTGGGCCAAAAACTCGACAAGTTCATTGAGATTGCGGATTTTCATCTCTAGAGCCATCCGCGCCCGTACTCTACTGTCTTGGGGATTCGCGTTGATGCGCGTACTCCGCTCCCTGCGTGCTGTGTTAGCGCTGCATCGTACCAAAGTTCCTTATGGGCCACGGTCAGTGCGCCTGAGTTCGGGAGTTGCTTGCCCAAAAGGATTTGATGCCCCAGTCCAGCGGCGACCACTTCGAACAAGGAAATGAGCATTGCGCCGGTGTATTTTGAGCGCGCCTTGTCGAACCGGCGGAATGCATCTGAATTTAAGTGTGTCGAAAGGAAGTTGAACACGAGCTCAAAGGCGCTCTCGTTGGCGGTTTGGTTGAAGCTGGGATCTTGAGCGTATTCGAGAATCTTGCTTGTTAAAAAAGAGCCAAGCTCGTCAATTGCACTCAGTTCGGCGCTAGTGGCATTGCTCAGGACAATGAAGCGAACGACCAGTTCAAGATCGAAAGCCTCATCCAAAGCACGATCCGTCAACGGAACGCACGCCCTGAAATGGTCACGGGCACCAAGCTCTCTTATCCAGGTGAAGAAATCTCGGTTCGTCATCAGCAGAAGGCAATTGCGCACCTCTTGATCTGTGGCTTTCGCTCCCCCTGTATTGAGGCGCTGAAAGATCTCATATTTAGCCAAGTCCCCACTCGTACTTTTGATGATGTTTACATCGAGTCGAGCGCGCTTGATGCGAATTTTCGCAGACTCAGGAAGTTCCTGGGTCGGATTAGTGCTTTTCCAGGCCGCACCTTTTAGCTCGCTAAGGTAATGGGTTCGAGACAACTCGAGGGGGGGATAGAAAGTGCCATCCTCCTTCTTGAGTTCGCCCATTACCTGCAGAACCGTACTGAGCCGTTGTAGTCCATCGATTACGTCCCACTTCGAGTCGCTGCGCTCTGTAACGAAGATAGGGGGGACCGGAATTCCTAGAAGTAGTGACTCTATGAATCTGGATTTCTGCTCAGGCGTCCAGCGGAAGAAACGCTGAAACTCAGGATGTAAATCCAATTCGCCATCTCGGTACATCGACACCAATTCGCCGATGGACATGGAGTATGATGTTGTTGATACTTTTGCGGCGTGGGTGTTGATCTGTTCTTCGAGAGACATGTGTAGTCCACCTTTGTGGCGAGCATACTCGCCCGAGTACCAATAGCCTGCAAGTCCCCGTTTGGTGTGGCCCCCAGCTCGCACGGCCAGTTCTCCAACGCATAGGGCCGCCTAGGGATGGACGCGAAGACACTCGAAGAGGGAGTCATCCCGCCGGCCCGCCCCGAGCGTCGTCGGCGATTCCGCGCCGAGGAGAATCAATGGTCCCTGGCGCAGGCGGAGATGGCTGGACAGAGCATCTCCTCGAGGGCTCGTCGCTATGGAATGTCGGCGAGCATGTTGTTCCGCTGGATGCGACTGTCGGAGGAAGGGAGATGTCCAGGATAGCAGATGAGGCGGTAGTTCCGGTGTCCGCGGTGGATTGACTGCAGGCCCAGGACCGGGAGCTGGAGAACGAGATTCTAAAGGCGGCGTTGAAGTTGGCACGCCCCAAGCGGACCTCGCCACCTGCCTTGCCGCCCAAGGGCGGCACATGGTGAAGGCCGAGGCCCTGGGCGTCGCCAGCAACTCCGGGTGGCAGTCCTCCACCGCGGAAGCACATAGACGGCCTGGTCACTATCTCAATCGCTCCGATGAGGCGCTGCTGCCGCGGATTCGCCCCGTCACCGACGCGCGGGCCAGCTATGGCGACCGTCGCATCACGGCCCTGGTGAACCGGCAGCTTTTCTCCGAGGGGCAGCCAAGGGTGAATGCCAAACGCATGTACCGAGGTGATGGAGGCTGCCGGCCTCTGGCACGCCGGAATAGGAACGCGCACCCGCGAGGATACGATGGCCCCTCTCAAGAGTCACCTACGATGGTGCTCGGACGCTTTCGAGATTCGCTGGTGGATCGGCGAGCGCGTCACGGTTGTCTTCGCGCTGGCCTGCTGCGATCGCGAGGCTATGCGCTTCGTCGCTACCACCGGAGGCTGCCTCACCGGCGAACTGGTGCGTGACATGATAGCCGAGATGCTAGAGCACCGCTTCGGTGCAGGCGTGCTCTGTGGGAGTAGCCCAGTGCTGAAGATATGCTTCCTGCGCGAGTTCTGACTAGCGACTTCAACCCGCCGACCGTGTCCGATTTGACGGAAGCAACTCCACAGGGCTTGAGGCTAGCTCCGGGGCTGCAGAGCGCACTGCAGCGAATGTGGCACGAACTGATGTGTTTTGATGTGCTGTGTTGTGGGCGGTTGGCCGAGTCTGGCTGCTTTGCTCACGGCCGCTGCTTTCCATCAGCCAATGACCGTCATTCCAATCTCTCCGTTGCTCCTGCGCTCCGGTGCTCGCTCGCGCTGGCAGGCAAGGACCACGGCCCAGAACTTGTCCGCGTGCCCGCGGTTGGTGCGCTCGGCGTCGAAGGACACCTGCGTCGTTGTGGGCAATCACTGGGCGACGGACAAGGTGCTGGTGCTGGAGGCCAACGCCGCCTACGGGTTCGATGGCGTCGGCTACCGCGGCCTCGGCAGCCTGCGGGACGTCGGCTTCCGACCGCCTGGACTGGTGGACCCGGAGTGAGGTGTGGCTGTTGCGCCGCGTCTGCTCGACGCCCCCTCTTCCGGAGGCAGGCCTGGCTGCAGGTCAAGGACCACTCAGCAGTGGTGTCAAGGGAGCGGTCCGTTGAATCCGATTGATTGCGTACCACACTGGATTGGGTGAGCCCTGAGCTCGTCTTCGCTCGACACGGGGGACTAGTGAGTGCGCATGAAGAGAGATGGTTATTGGGGTCTTACTTCCAATACGGTTCGGCAGATCTTTTCTATCGTAGCTACCGCCGTGTCAAGCATGGGGGTGATGATGTCTTTGCTTGCGTGTGAGCGCCAAATCGTGGCTTTAAATTCCTTGATATACTCCGGAGCTGTTGGACTGCGTCGCTCAAGGCGAAGCGCGTTTTCTTCTTCCAGAAGGATTTCTGTTGCAGTGAATATTTCGCTATGGGCGGCTCTAAGCAGGTCAAATGGTTGCGCTGCCTCAGTCCCGAATAAGGCCATGAAGCGATACCGACGTGCATGGAGATCGGCGAAGAATGAGTTGTTTTTCGTGAGTCTTTCGAATGGCGCATAAATCGCATTGAGATGTTCTGCGTCGCTCTTGGACTCGTTATCGTCCTGCGGACGAGTAGCGCCTTCTCCTGGGAATGAGCCAGGGGAGCGTGCCGCCATGAATAGGTCACGCGCCCTGTAAAAGTCAGAGAGAACTTGTTCGGCGAGTTCCGTTTGCCGTTTCCAGTCAGCGAGTGCGCGGTCCAATTCTAGTTTCTTTTCTGCAAGAGCGATGTCGGATCGGAATTTGTTCTCGATTTGATTGCGTTCGAAGGTGAGTCGCTCTGTGTGGATTAATTTTGTTGTGCGTAGGGACAGTAGTAGTGCGATGACGGATATGGTGCCTGAGATTGCGGCGGCGATGACGGCGGGGCCAAGGAGTGATGTGAGGTTGTTCATGTGTCTGAGATGCAGGGGGGGCGTCAAGGTGAGGAGGGGGCCATGTTGCTCTGTGACGATAGTAGCCTTGCAGACCCAGTGTTTCTGCGCTAGCCGATGACGCGCACGCCGATCTCCCCAGTTCCTGGTCGCTCAGGTGCTCGCTCGCGCTGGCAGGCCAGCGCCACGGCCCAGAACTTGTCCGCGTGCCCGCGGTTGGTGCGCTCGGCGTCGAAGGACACCTTCCCGGAAGGGAGCACCCGCCGCTTGATGGAGTGAATCTGCCCGACAAGCTCACGCTCTCGCGGCAGGGTGACGTCCCTTCGCTGGAGCAGAATCTTGAAATCGGTCGCCCAGCGCTCCTTGGACTCGTTCGTGAAGTTCTCCGCCACCACCTGGGGGAAGTCCCGAACGAGGTTTTCCGCGAGGTTCATGCCGATGCCACTCCGGTCGACGGACAGGCGCGCCATGGGGAGGACGGAGAGGAGGCGGCGCAGGTGGGCCTCCTGCTCCGCGAAGGGCACGCCTTCGAAGCTGCGCAGCATGCGGCATGTGAAGCGGCCCGCCACCTCTTCGAAGACGGCCAGCTCGGACCTGTCTCGGGTGCGGCCCACGTCGAAGCCCGCGACCAAGCGCCCCTGGGGCACGGGCACGTCGGAGGCATCCTGGGCCAGCGGCAGCTCGTCGGTGGTGCACGGGAGGATGAGCTCGTAGGGGAGGAAGCTGTAGGACTCGTCGACGTAAAAGGCATTCGAACTCCTGCTGGAAGTCCTCCTGCGGCAGGGAGTCGAACTGCTCCACCAGCACGGGGCGCCCGAAGCGCGTGACGCGCTCCTCGGTAGGCATGAGCGGCGCCTCCGCGGCAGCGCGCCTCACGTCCAGGCTGAAGAATCGGCACAGCCACCAGGGCACCTGCTGGCGCGTGTGGTGCGGGTACTTGCGCAGCTCCTGCGAGGCGATTTCCCAGAAAATGCCGCGCCGGCCCAGCGGAGTGCTGCATCCCGTCAGCTGCCCATGGGAGCGGAGGATGAGGGCGGTGCTGCCGGTGTAGACCTCGCGGTCGTTCACGTAATGCGCCAGCTCATCGAGGTACGCGTCGCCACGCTTTCCGCGCGGAGGCTTGGAGGGCACGCTGATGATGCGCGAGAGGCGGCGGCCCTTGGCGTTGGACTCGAAGGCCAGCTCCGTCTTCGCATCCGTCACGAGCTTCTTCTGGAAGGCGAGCGGTAGCTCCTCGTACACCTGCCGGGCGATGAGTACCTTCTCCACGGCGTCGCTGAGGTTGTACGAGACGAACACCGCCGTGTGGCCGTCGCGCAGGTGGCAGCGCGCGAGAGCCTCGAGGGCGAAGAGGAAGGAGAAGCCCACCTGGCGGCTCTTCGCCACCCAGCGGAAGCGGGAGCGGTTGTCCAGCAGCGCCTGCTGGTAGGGCTCCAGCACCACGGGCTCGCTGTCGTAGTGGCACAGGCCAGAGATGAATCCCGACTCGGTGGCGAGCCACTGGGTGAGGTCGTCCTCGGTGCGTTTGACGATACTGAGCGTCACGCCATCCTCCCTGCTTGTGTCGTTGCTTTCTCGCGGCACCAGAGCGTGCATGGCCGCGTCCACTTCACGACGGAGTTGCCATGTCTGCCTATGCCGCTGTCGCCCGCCCACCTCGCACCCTCACGCAGAAGGAGGTGGTGCTCCTGCTGCGCGCCACGGGGGAGCACAAGGAGGGATTCAGGGACCACTGCCTCTACAGCCTCGCGCTGGCCTCGGGCCTGCGTGAGCACGAGCTGGTGGCCCTCAACATCGGTGACATCTTCGACGAGCGCGGGCGCGCACGCCGGCACGTGCTGCTGCACGTCTTCAAGGGCTGCCGCCGGCACCCGCGCCCCCAGGAGGTTGTCCTCTCGGACACGGTGCGCGCGAAGCTGGAGAAGCTGCTGCGGCTGAAGCGCTCGCAGGGGCACGACGTGGGGCCCCAGGCACCGCTCTTCCTGAGCCGCCTGGGATTGCGCCTGTCCACGCGGCAGGTGCGCCACGGCTTCGGAGTCTGGCAGCAACGCGCGGGCCTGGAGAGGCACCTCAACTTCCACGCCGTGCGCCACACCGCGTGCACCGGGGTGTACCGGAGGACGAAGGACATCCGCCTCACTCAGCGGTTCGCGCGCCAGCGCAGCATCGACTCCACGGTCATCTACACGCACCCCTCGGACGACGAGCTGGTGCGCGTGACGCAGGACTTGCCCTGCTGATGGGGAATGCCGCCTCCGCGCTGAGCACCCGCGAGAGCCCCTGGTTGGGCCGGGGTGCCGCGCGGAGGCGGTGAGGGTCGGACGTACGCAACGCTCGCGCAGGCCGGCCCAGGCGCAGCCGCAGCAGCCGCAGCCGGGGAAAGTGAACAGCGCGAGGCGTTCACTTACCGGGCTGAAATGATCAGTCGCGGGGTGTTCACTTTTTTGGGGCTGACTCTCTCGAAAAGGGCCCCAGGTACACGCCCCGGCGGCGCACGCCGCACGAAAGATCGCACCCCCCCCCACACTGGCGTCAGGGGTAGGCGGGGTAGGCGTGCTGGCGGCATCGGTAGGCATGGTTGCGCCCGGCCTGGGCAGGCGGTGAAGGTGACTGCGGAGGAGCTGGGCCGCGCGACGGGCGGCAGGAGGCGGCAACCTGCGGAAAGCGGCCATTGGCCTCGGCGCTTCGGCCCCTCACGAGGGCTCGTAAGCGCGCGAAACAGCGTGGGGGCAGTGACGCCGAATGGCCGCCTTTACCCATTTTCGGCCATCCGGCTCGGCCCTGGTAACGGCACGCGTGCCCAGGTGCGCGCGAGGCGGGGAGCTGGTGCTTCGAGGGCGACGTTGGGCGGCGTGGGGCTCACGGAGAGGACAAAGGCCTGCGGCCCGAAGCACGCGGGGACACGCGCGCACGAACGGGGCGCCACGCGGCGAAGGCGTTGGCGCGCGGGGCTGAACCGGGGACGCGCGCCAGGTGGGCCACGTGGCGGCCAGCGGGGCTCAGCGGGGAGTAGGTGGCTGGGCCGGGGAAGTGAACGGCGCGCAGGAGTCCGGCCAGCTGGACGGAGTGTGCTTCCGGGCACGATTTGTGGCCCGGACTCGTACCGCGGTGCTCGAGCACCTGGTGGCTCGACGCCCTAACGCCGCGAAACTACGAGACCTGTGGTGCCAGGCGTGCGCATCCGCGTGCCAGGCAGGTGCTCCGCGGCAAAGTGACCAGGCGCGGCCTGGCCCAGCGAAAGTGAACGGCGAAACTGAACGCGAAAGTGTCCGCGTTCACTTACCGGAGGGCGCTCTCAGACTGGGTCGGCGGGGGCTCCGACGTCCGTCGGAGGAGCCACGAGGGCGCCGTCCTTGGGGCTTTCCGGGGAGGCTGTGTCGAGGTCCTCGTCGTCACCTCCGCGTCTACCTCGCCGCGCTCAACGCGCGACACCTCGGTGGGCCATGCAGAGACTGGTCGATCCGCGTCGCCGTCGGCTACCTCGGAACGGGACTCACTCTATGACTCCAAGGCGCTTGAGCCGTTTCGAGACGCTCTTGGGCGTGCGCTGGAGTGCCTGCGCGATGCTTATCAACGGCACCTTTTGAGCGAAGAGGTCCTGCGCGAGGGAGTCCTCTTGATCCGTCCATGGCTGATAGGCGCGAGGATTATTTCGGCGCGAACTCGCGACAGGCCCTGCAGGCGAACGGTGCGTTTCTTCATGGGGATGCGCATCGCCATGATGGGGTGAGCTCTGCAGCTTTGGCGGTGACCCGGGAGCTATTCCGATGCTCCTAACCTCCGGCAAGGGTGCGTGACCGAACAAGTAGGGCGCCGAGCCTTCGACGCATTCCTTCACCATGGCTCGTCGCTCTGCATAAGCAACGGGGGCCTCGTGGACAGTGTAGAGGCTGCCCGTCTCGTACCCCTTTGCCATGGAACTGAAAACGAGATTCATTGACGTCTCGATGATTGCGGAGTCGCTCAGATACATCTTGAGGTGGAGCCAGGGCACTTGGCGAATGCTCACGCCGGCTGTCGACAACTTCTGTAGGGCCAAATGCCGCCTTTCGTTGAATGGCTGGTTCGCGCGGATGACAAGCGTGACACGAGCGCCGCGAGCGGGCGCCGCCATGAGAGCCTCGACCAGTCTCCCCCAGGGGTGAAAGTAGGGGCTGATGAGCACGATGCGGCTCTTGGCCAAACGGATGAGTTCGACAACAGCAGGGCCGATCCCCCTGGCCTCAAGTCGCTGCCCCTGTGCGCTGCGTTCCTGGTTCACGGGCGCAGAGCTTAGTACTGATCCATCGGAACCTCGCTGGTGCGAGCGGGGAGCGGGCTCTTCATGCTGGTACAGGTCCACTACCGTCGTGCTTTGAGGCGTCCACCTCCACGTCGCCGCCGCTCTCCACCTCCGCATCCACCTCGCCGCGCTCGGCGGGCGTCGTCTCCCGCGCGGCGCGCAGGGCCTGGGCGTGCCGGGCCTGGAGGCCCTCCAACGAGAAGGTGGCGTGCAGCTCCTGCCGGGAGTCAGCGCCGCCCATGACGAACTCCTTGAGCCTCACCATCGTGTTGAAGTCGGTGGGGTTGTCAACGCGCACGCGTCCCTCGGACAGCGCCTCCTCGAAGCCGAGGAGATAGCCGTCAATCATCTTCAGTGCGTCGTCCTTGGAGACGGCGATGGCGTTGGCGCGCAGCTCGATGAGCTTCTGGTCCGCCTTGGTGGCGATGCGCGTCTTGGCCTCTTCGCGGCGACGCAGGCAGTTGTGCTCCTTCGCGTAGTTGGCGACGAGGGAGGTGGCGACACCGAAGCGCTCGGCCAACTCGCGGTACGAGGCGTAGCTCGTCATGGTGGAGCCGTCGGGGAGCGTCTTCACTTCGCCGAAGACGAGGGCGCGGTCCAGCTCCTGGCGCGGGAGCGCGGGCTCCTCGGACTTGCGGGGGCGGCCCGTCTTGCGCTTCGCGGGCGGTGGAGTCGGTGGTGCCTCGAGAGGCTCGACAACCTCGTCCGCCGGCTCACCCGCGAGGAGGCGCTTGCGGCGGCCGAGGCAGTCGTGCTGCTGGGCGTACTTGGCGACGGCGCTGTGGGCGACACCAAAGCGCTCAGCTAGCTCGCGGAGGGAGGGGAAGCGCCGCTTCACACGGCCCCGGGTGGTGGGCACCTCCTCGCCTTCCACGAGGAGTTTGTCCACCTCGGCATGGGGCAGCCGAGGGCCTTCGGCCTTGGTGGGGCGCCCCAGCTTCTTGAGGGGCTTCTTCTGGGCCATGCCTTCCCTCAGCAGCCTCCGGAGGGCTGCGGCACCGCGTCCACGGCCTGGGTGCGCAGGCGCTGCATCAGCCGCGTGCGCTGGCGCTTCAACCGCTGGTACGTCCTCTCGGCCTCGGCGGCGTCGCCCTCGACGAGGCGGCTGACGTAGGCGCGCAGCTTCTCGCGCCGGACGACCGTCGCCATGAGGACCTCGACGTCGCTGCGAGGCAGGGTGGCCTGGGCCAGATGCACCAGCACGGCGTCACGCTTCACGAAGCTGCGGCGGACACTGGGCCGCCTGGGGCTCTCCACCGGAGTGACGGACCGCACGTCAGGCAGCCACTCGGCGAGTTGCTCCTGCGTGTACGTCTCATGCTGCTCCGCGCGCTCCTTGCGCAGGTAACGGAACACCTCGCGCGCCGTCTGCTGGCGCAGGCGGACGGCAGTCCAGTCACCCCAGCGCGAGAGGGGGAAGGCGCGTGCGACGGAGAGGAAGGTGGCGAGGACGAGCTGGTCCAGGTCCTCCCTGGGCACGGCGTTACCGAGGAGGCGGCGGCGCAGGCGACGCAACATGGGGGCGTAGGCGGTGGCGAGGGCCGCCGTCCACGCGGGGCTGGAGGAGGCCTGCATTTCGGCCACCAGGGCCCGGGTGAGGGCTTCCCGCTCCGGGTACGTCTCCTCGCGCGCGTCAGCCATGGCGGCCAGCACCGAGTCGAGCGTGGCATGACGCGCGAAGGCCGGCCGCTGCGTGCGCGCAGCCGCGAAGACGGCCTGGAGCCGAGGGGCGAGCGCCTCCGCACGCAGCAAGTCCAAGAGGTGGTCGAAGAAGTCACTCACCGGGGGCGGGCCTCCCACCACTCGCGCACCAACTCGAGGAAGTCGTCCAACGGCATGGCGACGAGGGGCGGCTGCCCGTCGTCCTTGCACACAGCCAGCGGCCAGCGGCCCGCCGGGCACGTCTCCACGGCCTGGCGCAGGGCCTCGCGGACGTTGGTGCGCTGGTGGGCCTTGGCCTCCAGCCAGAAGCACGGCACCTCGACGTCGGACACCTCCTGGCCGGTGCGGTACTGGAGGCCGCGGCGGATGAGGGCCTCGGGCATGGCCTCGCGGAAGCGGTGGACGAGGGCGCGCTCGAAGTCAGCGCCCTTGCGACGAGACGAAGCTCCACTCACGAGACACCTCCCGACTCCTCCAGCAGCCGCTCCATGTGCCCGCCACGGGCCATGCGCACGGCGAGGCAGCGGGCCACCTCCAGCGCGCAGCGGGCGTCCGCCATAGCTCGGTGGGGCGTGGGCCGGTGGAGGCCGAAGCGCTTGGCCAGGGCGTTGAGGGAGAGGGACTCCACCTCGCCCGTGGCGAGCAGCGGCCATGCGAGGCTGGCGGTGTCGAGGCGGTGGTAGTCGACGCTGGGCAGGTTCAGCTCGGTGCGGCGGTAGCCCTCGACGAGGAAGGCCCAGTCAAAGCTGGTGTTGTGGCCGGCGACGAGGGTGCCCGCCAGGAGAGGCGTCACGGTGGCGAGAACCTCCTGCAGGGGCAGGGCGTCTCGCCACTCCTCGTCGGAGTAGCCGCACACGGCCAGGGCTTCGGGGTGGGCGTCGGCCAGCCGGGTGGGCTGCACGCGGGCCTCGTACTCCGCCAGCACCTGGAGGCTGCGGGCGTCGACGCGAAGCACCGCCACCTCCAGCACCTCGTGCCGGGAGGCGTCCAGGCCCGTCGTCTCCAGGTCGACGAAGCAGAGCGTCCTCAGGTGCGGCGGGAGGCCGGGGAAGAGCGGCTGGCGGAGAGCGGAGACAGGGGTGGTGTCGGAAGCAGGATGAGCGAGCACTATGCGACCTCCTTGGCCCAGAACCTGGGCGAGTGGTGTTTGGTGGCGAGGGAGTCCAGCTCGGCCTTCAGCAGCGCGACGTGTGCGGTGCCCAGGCGCTTGCCCGCGTCCTTCAGCAGCGCGTCGAGGGCCTTCTTCTCGACGCTGGCGAGGCGCTGCACCAGCTCCTCACGAGGGAGGCCGGTGGCCTGGGCCAACACCGCAACGGTGGGCTCCAGCGGGTAATCGAGGCTGGTGGTGTTGAACATGCGGTAGCGCGTGCCGGCGAGGACGAGCTCGTCCTGCTCAGCGAGGTGGGCTCGGAGGACGCCCTCCAGCTCCGCCTTGCGCGCGCCGAGAATCTTCGCGAGCTGGGCGACTTCTTCACGCTCGCGAGCGACGGACTCCAAGTCGGACATGTCCCTGCAGACGACTTCACGCTGGCCCGTCAGCGCGCGGGCGTAGGTGGGGCAGTCGCGCCGGTGGTCGCAGTACGCGCAGTTGGGGTTGAGGCGGGCGGGGAAGGCCTCCGCCGTCTCCATCTGCTGGCCCAGCGTCTCGACGTACGCGAGGGCGGCTTCCAGCTGCTCCTCGGTGCGCGTCGTCTCCTGCCGCACGCCGTGGCGCAGCATCCACATGGACAGGCGCACCTTCTTCGCCCAGGGCCACATGCGGCGCGCGGCGAGGGCGTAGAGGCTGAGCTGGAGACTGGAGTCCAGCTCCTCGCGGGTGAAGAGCTGGTGGTTGGACTTGTAGTCCATGACGTGGACCGTCTCGTCGTCCACCCAGTCGACGCGGTCGATGAAGCCCAGGACGGTGAAGGGCCCCACCGGCAAGCGGAACTCCTTCTCGATGCCGAGGATGTCGCGGGAGTCCACGCGGCCTTGCTGGCGGACGAAGTCCTGGAGGATGCCGAGGCCCTGCTGGAAGAGGTCCAGGCCGGAGAGGCCCTCGGCAGTCCATGCTTCACGGTAGAGCTGGAGGGCGCGCTCCTCGGAGAGCGGGCCCACGTACTCGGTGTCGACGACTTCCTGGAGGAGTCGCTCGAGGACGGCGTGCAGTGCCTTGCCGAAGCGCAGGGGGACGCCGGGCTCGGCGGTGCGCTTTTCGAGGTAGTGGAGCCTGTAGGACAGCGGGCAGGCCTCGAAGCGGCTCAGCCGGCTGAACGAGAGGTGTTCGTTTCGCAGTCCGCTCATGGCGTGGGCCTCCGGGCCGATGCAGTGGCGTGTCGCGAGACAGTCATCACGCTCTTTCCGAGCGAGACATCAAGTCGAAGCGGGTGCAGGGAGCGGCCCCATGCGTGTGTTTCACAGGCGAAAGCCACGCTCATGGCGCCCCCTCGTCCGCGGAGGCCGGCCGCTTCTCGAAGGACATGACGCGAGAGCCTGGGAAGGCAGACAGGACGCGCACCAGGGTGGCGGCGTGCTCCGGGGTGAGTTCCTTCCGGGCCTGGCCGGTGTAGGCCGGGACGAGCCACACTTCGCCGTAGGTTTCGGAGCGGAAGCACACCTCGGCGTTGAGGGCCTTGAAGCTGGCGATGTCCTCGTCGGTGAGGCCGCGCAGGCCGGAGAGCGGGGCCTCCGCGTCCAGCTTCTTCACATCGGGAGACGCATCTGGTGGCGCGGGCTTGGAGGCGGGGGCTGGGGCGATCTTCTTCGAGCCAGCCTCGCTCAGCGGATGGCCGAAGAGATCCACCGCAACCAGAGCGGACTTCGCCGGAGGCACGGGGGCGGGCGGCGCGGCCACGTCACGATGAGGCCGGGCCTTCCGATTCACCTTCAGCCACTCGGTGCAGGTGCCCACGCCGGGCAGGGTGCAGCCACCACCAGGACGGTAGTGCAGGCAGTGCTTGCCCTCGCCGCGGACATACGCTTCGCACGTTACGCCAGGCGGACGTTGTGTGGCGGGGGTGGGCTGGAGGTGGTGGGTAAGGGCCATGCGCGGATGTCGGCGGCGCGTGTTTGCCGATACACCCTAAAAGCACCCCATCCCTTTGATTTGGGACAAGAAATCATTTCGCCCGAATTTATTTTTGATTTTCCCCGAGCGAATGACATGCGGGCGTAAGGCAGAGCAAAGGCCTTCGGCGTGATTTCGGGGACACCTGCATCGACGCTTATTTCGCTCGCGCACCTGGAAGGCCAACGCGGAGCCGGAGGGTGGCAGCCGTGGCAGGCTCGACTCAAAAGGCTGCCACGAAATTCCCTAGTGAAATCGCAGGAGTGGCGGAGGTGGCGGTGGTGGCAGTGTTTTCTGGGGTAATGCCGCTTAGGGAGAGTGTTCTCTTGACCCCCTATTGAATAGTGCCATTCAAATATGCGCGCGCCCGCTACGTAGGGGTATTTTTTGAAACACTGCCACCTCTGTCACTTCAAGATAAGATATTGAATTTATAGAAGAAGAGGGTGGCAGATAGGGCTGCCACGGCCTGCCACCGACTGCCACTATTGAGACGTCAAGTGAAGTCGCTGCGGCTGGTTGTGAAGGCGCATGCGAGCGGGCACTTGTCGAGGGGGGCGCACGTCCATGCCATGGCCTGTGAATGCCCACAGGACGGCCGGAAACGGCCTCCAGGCTCGTGGAAGGGGTGGTAGCCGCCCCCAGGGCTGGGGGTGACGTTTTCCGCGTCACCTGCGGCCTTCCAACGCCGTCGCTCCCCGGTGTGAGGTGCGCAGGATGCGACTGCTGCCGGGTGCGCTCCTGTGGAACGATGGGCGATGATACGGAGAGAGAAAATGTTTCACTCGGTGCACGTCCGGATGTGTGGACGGCTCAGTCCCTCTCGTGAAGGCGGAGCCCGAGTGGCAACGCCCCAGGCATGAAAGTCGCAAGACGCGCGGTGCTGTGTCCCCGACTTCACGCCACCCGACTTTTGATGCCTCCGCTGTTGGAGCGTGTCGTGCGTCTTGCGTGAGGGCATGTCTCAGTGATGTGTCGCCCCTGGGCTGTGAGGAAGTTGCTTGAATTTCAGAATTGAGAGGGTGTGCAGATTTGTTGTGATTAGCCTGGCCCTGCCGGTGGTGTCGGCGGGCGGGGGCGTCGTTCGACCTGGGCGCGGCCTGTGTGGAGGTGGCACCCCCGTCTTCTTGGGGACACCACTTTCCCGTTGCCGGGCCCCCAGTCGGAAGGGCGCTCGTCCGTTACCGTAACGGAGGTTTCGGAGGGGCTTGGACGCGCGGGTGGCGTCCTCTCTTCCTTCGATTGGCTCGCCGCAGCCTCGAGTCCCCCGCCAAAGGAGGGACACCGCGGAGGCGCTGGCGTCATTTCCTCCACCGGGGCTCGGCCTTCTCTACCCACTCACCTGGCTTTCTCTGTGCGCCGAGCGCAGGGCCGGGGCGGCATTCATCTGTGAGTCGTAGCTGGAATGCTCTTCATCAAGAGCTTGGCGTGGCCATCCGGACGGCTGAGGCGAGGCGCGCCTACCGCTTGGTGCGGCGCAACTGGGAGGCACTCTCCGACTTCGAGGAGCCGGAGGCCCTTGTTTCATTTCTCACGGCGCGCGAAGGCGACTCTCACGTCAAGGATGGGCTGCTCGCGGGCCTCGTCACGTTGGTGCAGATGGGAGCCTCGGCCCGCTTCTTCGTGGCCCTGTTGTGGCTGGGCCTGTGGCCGGGGTTGGACGGCGTGTATCGCCGATGTCTCAGGCGAACGGGCCACCCGCCCGCGGAAGTGGTTTCCTCGATTGCCGCGTCCTTCATGAGTCTCGTGGCGCGCGTCAGCTTGGCCGGTGTCCAGCGCGTGGCTGGGACACTCGTGCGTGGGACGGAGCGCGACGTCCTCAAGGCTTGGCACAAGGAGTTGGTGGAGCAACGCCACCGCGCGCGCCTTCAGTTACTGGCGGACGCGGACGGCGGGGTGCTCTCGGTGTTGTGGCCCACCCCCTCTGCCTCTCGAACCCGCTCCTTCAGCGCCGAGGTGGAGGAGCTGCGTGCGTGGCTCCTCCCGCTGACGGGCGAGGACACCGACATGGTGGTGTCCGTCCTTCTTCGCGAAGAGGACTATGTCGAGGTGGCCGCGAGCCGTGGGCTGTCGCCCGAAACGGCGCGCAAGCGCGTCCAGCGGGCCCTGGGGCGCCTGCGGAAAATGAAGAAAAAATGCCCAGAAAAGATTCCTTGTCCCAAATCGGCGGGTGGGGGTGCTTTTTAGAGTTTGTGGATTCCGAAACAGCCGAGAGGGCAGCGGGTGGGGACGACTGACGGGATGCGCGAATCGCGTGTCCCCGGCTCGCGCCACCTGGCTTTGAGGGAGTAGAGGGGCCGCCTCGCGCCCCAATCCAATCTTGCTTCGAGACGCCCTGTCCGTCCCGGCGGACAGCAACGCCACTGTATTGCCAACAACCTGGAAGGACTCAGTGAAAACAGCCGCGCGAAACAACTTCGAGCACGATGAAACATTCGTGCGCTTCGTCGCTCGCATTGACGGACACCGCCTCCGGGTGGTGAGCCGGGGTGACTCTGAGCCGAAAGCGGAGGTGCGCAGCGCGTGCCTCTGCTGCGAGTGCGACGAGGCCCAGGCCCATGACTACATCCGCCTGCCGGGACTCTTCCGCCGCTGGGAGATTCAGCACGTGGTGGACACCGATGCGGACTTCAACATCGAAGCGGCGGGCTCCACGGATGACGGCACCGAGCTGTTCTCGGTGTACCGGCGCGAGCGCCCCTCCCCCACTACGCACCGCCAGAAGGAGGAGTGAAGCACCATGGCCAGCAACATGTGGGAGCAGACGGCCGCGATGGCCAAGCAGCATGAGCAGCAGGGCGGCGCCTGGTTGAAGCTGGCGAACGACGGGGACATCGCCGTCGTCGTCTTCCTTGGGGAGCCGCACCCACGCGAGGTGGTTTTCCTCGACAACAAGTTCGTCCCCTTCGACGAGAAGCTGAAGGCCCAGGGGCACAAGCCCTCGCTGCGCGTGGCCCTCAACGTCGCCGTCTACGGGACGCGCGAGGTGAAGGTGATGGAGCAGGCCTCCACCTTCTTCACCAACCTGCTCCAGGTGCGGGCGAAGTACGGCTTGGAGACGTGGGCCTTCGAGGTGAAACGCCATGGTGCGGCGAAGGACCCCAAGACGACGTACTCCCTCCTGCCGGAGAAGCAGTTGTCCCCGGCGGAGGTGACGGACTTCCAGGCGCTGCGTCTGCATGACTTGCCGAAACTGTATGCGGCCGAGGCGGCAGCGGCGGCGAGCGGCACGTCGCCCGCAGCCACTTCCAGTCCGAAGGCGGGGGAGCCCGTCGACGTCAAACTCGCGCAAGGAATGGCCACGGCCCTGAAGGCGCTGCCGCGCGAGGCGGTAGACAGGTTCCTCCAGAAGTTCGGCGTGCAGCGCATTCGCGACATCCCGGCGTCGAAGGGCGAGCTGGCGCGCGCCTTCGTCGACTCCCTCGTGGCCGAATACTCCGCGGAGAGCGTCGTGGACGTGGACCCCTTCGGTCCGTGAGCGTGCCCCGCTGAAGCTGGTTGCCGTAACCCTGCGCGAAGGGGGCCCATTGCGAGCCCCCGCCGCGCTTCTCTGAGGACAACAAGAATGGTGGAAGACTTCTCCGAAATGCACGGGGACGGGGGACGTGTTGTCTCTCGCACCCAGGACTCCAGCGTGGGGGCCGCGCCGTCCGCGCCTGTGCGCAACGCGAGCGCGTCCACGGCCAAGCGGACGCTGCGCGTGCGAGTGGATGCCGGGCTGCGGCTCGCGGCGGGCGACGTGCCGCCCAAGGTGCTGGAGGGCCTCTGCCGGGTGCTCTCTCTGCCCAACCCCGCGTACTGGAAGCTGGTACGGCTGCGCAAGCGCCCGGGGGCGGAGCCTCAGACGCTGTACTTCTTCCGCCAGCAGGAGCGGGAGCTGGTGCTGCCGCGCGGGGCCATTCACCTGCTGCGCCGGGCTGCGGACGAGGCGGGCCTGACGCTGTCCTTCGAGGACGCACGGGTGCTGCCGCCCAAGCGCCTGCCGAAGCTTCCGGAGGTGTCGCTGCGCGACTACCAGGCCGAGGCGGTGGAGCGGCTGGCGAAGGCCACCCAGGGGACGGCGGTGCTGCCATGCGGGGCAGGTAAGAGCGTCCTGGCCATGGGGGCCATTGCCCGCCTGCGTACGCCGACGCTCATCCTCGTCCACACCTTGGATTTGGCGGAGCAGTGGCGAGAGCACATCCGCGAGCGCCTGGGCCTGGTGGCCGGCCTCGTGGGCGCCGGGGAAGAGGAGGTGCGGCCCGTCACCGTCGCCGTCGTCCAGTCCCTCTCTCGATGGGACGAGGCGAAGCTCGACGCCTTCCTCCATCACTTCGGTCTGCTCGTCCTCGACGAGGCCCACCACATTGCCGCCAGCGCCTTCCATCGAATCGTGGATCGCTGCCCGGCGCGCTACCGGCTGGGCCTGACGGCGACGCCCGAACGGGAGGACGGGCTGACGCCTCTCCTGCGCTTCTACCTGGGCGCGCCTCTGGCCGTGGTGAAGCACGAGGACCTCGTCGCGCGCGGAGTGCTGGTGGTGCCGGAGGTGCGCGCCGTGGAGACGGCCTTCGACTACCCGTACTGCCGCGCTGCGGACTACGCGCCCATGCTGGAGGCGCTGGCGGAGGACAAGGCGCGCAATGACCTCGTCCTCGGCGCCGTGGCGCGCGAAGCGTGGGCAGGCCACCTGTGCCTTGTCCTCACGGGGCGTGTGGACCACTGCGAGCTGCTGGCGCAGCGGCTATCGGCCACGGGCTTGTCGGCTGCGGCGTTGACGAGCGAAGTGCCGCGCGAGGTGCGCAAGGCACTCCTGGACCAGGCTCGCGCCGGGCGCGTCCGTGTCCTGGTGGCCACCAGCCTGGCGGATGAGGGGCTCGACTTGCCGCGCCTCTCTCGCGTCTTCCTGGCGTACCCCGGCCGCGCGCGTGGACGCACCGTCCAGCGTCTCGGACGCCTCATGCGTCCCCACCCGGAGAAGAAGAGCGCCGTCCTCATCGACTTCGTCGACGGGAAGGTGCCGCTCTTGCGGCGCCACCATGCGGAGCGCCGCCAGCAGTACGCCACGGTGCTGGGAGTGACGGCCAACGCCGACGTGCATTGAACCACCACAGGGAGTGAGCACCTCCGATGACGACACCTTCTGACACCATTCCAAACCCCGACGCCATCCTCGCCACCTGGCGGTGGCTGGCGCACGCACAGCACGGCGTAAGCGAAGTCCGCGTCATCCGCCCAGGCGGCGGGGGCCTCGTCGGCCTGGGCTTCTTCGACGACGAGGAAGCCTTCGTCGCGGCCTGCGCGGCAGCCAATGCCGATGGCAACGTGTACGTGGGCATTCAGCCGCGGCCTCGGCGCCTGCTGGAGCTCGCCCCCAACGTCCTGCGCCCCTTGCGGACTGGGGCGGGGAGCAAGGACATTGAGGTCGTGACGGCCACGGTGGTGGACCTCGACCCCGTGCGTCCCAAGGACACGGCCAGCACCGAGGACGAGCTCTCGCTGACGCTCCAGGTGGCGGAAGCCGCCGCGGCCTGGTGCGAAGCGCAGGGGCTTGCCCGCCCGCGGCTGATGATGAGCGGCAACGGGGCGCAGCTGTGGTTCGCCCTCCCGTCGCAGTCCCTGGCGGGCGAGGCTCAGGAGCGTGTGCAGGCGGGCCTGAAGGCCTTCGAGGCCGAGGTGCGCGCTCGCTTCCAGTCCGAGCGCGTGCACGTGGACTCCATCCACGACGTGGCGCGCATCATCAAGGTGGTGGGCACCGTCAGCCGGAAGGGTGCGGGGACAGCGGAGCGGCCTCACCGAGCAGCTCGGGCGCTGGCCGGCTTCGAGCGCGTGGAAGACGCCGGCCTCCTGGCGCGCCTGCTGAGTGCCCCGGTGCAGCAGCCCGTGGCGCATCTGGCGCGTCCGGCCCAGGTGGCGCTGCCGCTAGCGCCCTCTACCTCGGCACCGCAGGGGACGGTGAAGGCTCGCCGGACGGCGACGGGGGAGTACGACTGGGCGCATCCGGTGGAGATGTGCGGCCCGGTGCAGCGCCTATGGGAGCAGGGGGCGGAGGACCGGAGCGTTGCCATCTTCAACATGGTGCGCTTCTTCGTGCACAAGGGGCTTGGCCTGGACGAAATCACTGAACTCGTCCTCGAGTACGACCGCCGGGGCCTCGGGAAGCTGAAGGGCCGGGACGGTGTCGGCTACATCCGCAAGGCCTACGAGAAGGTGGTGGCCACGGCTCGCGAGGACAGCACCGTGGCGCCGCCCTGCCACTCGCTCCAGGGACTGGGCTTCTGCCGAGTCAACCGCGAGCCGGACGTGCGTTGCGAGCTGTACGACGTCGTCTTCGACGTCGAGAAGGCCGTGGAGGCGCTGGCCACCGTGCCGGCCCAGGACGTGGAGTACCGTCTCAAGCCCATCCTGGAGGCCATCGCCCACCGTCCTCCGTCCGCGCAGGAGAAGTACTTGGCGCTGCTGGAGGTGCGCACGGGCCTGGCGGCGCAGAAGCTTCGGCTGTCCATGGCCCGCGCCGTGCGTACCCAGGCCGCAGGAGAGGGCGCGGACACCAAGGGAGGAGGGAAGAGCAGCAGCGGTGACGACACCATCGACGGCGAGGTGTACGAGGACGCGTACTGCTACTACACGGTGACGCAGCGGGGTGAGGCGAAGGCGATTTCCTCCTTCACCTTCACGCCGACGGCCCTCGTGGAAACCGAGGAGGGGGAGGTTTTCCTCGGGGACGTCCGCACGGACAAGGGAGCCGAGGTGGAAGGAGCGCGGCTGCCGCGGCGGGCCTTCAACTCGCGCAAGGAGTTGCTGCACCACCTGCCCTCCGTCCACACGCAATGGACGGGCAGCGACAACAACGTGCAGGGACTGCTGCGCTCGGTGGCGCGGCGTGCGGTGCCGAGGCTGCCGGGCACCACCGTCCTGGGGGACTTCAAGCGGGGGGCGCACCACGTATGGGTGGCGCCCGGGTGCACCATCGGGAAGGAGGGCTTCCTCGCGGCCTCCCCCGTGGCGTACTTGCCGAATGGGACGACGCTCGAATCGCGCATCCGCTACGAGGCCGCGGACGACGACGCCTTCCATGACGTGGCGAGCACGGTTTTCGAGTACTTGCTCAAAATCAATACGCCCCAGGTGGTGCTGCCCATTCTGGGGTGGTTTTTCGCCACGCCAATGAAGCCGCGCTTCATGGAGAAGGTGGGTTCCTTCCCGCTTCTCTTCCCCTATGGGACGCAAGGCAGTGGCAAGTCGAGCACGTGCACAGAAGTCTTCTGGCCCCTCTTCGGCGTGCCTTCCTCGGATGCCTTCAGCGTGACGGAGACGGAGTTCGCCCTGGTGAAGTTGCTGTCCGCCACGCGCTCGGTGCCGGTGGTGGTGGACGAGTACAAGCCCGGTGACATGCCGCTGCCCCGTCTCCACCTGGTGCACCGCTACATGCGGCGCCTCTACCGAGGAGAGACGGAGGAGCGGGGGCGCCCGGACTTGTCGGTGGTGAGCTACCGGCTGCAGGCGCCGCTGTGTATTTGCGGAGAGACGCGTCCCACGGAGGCGGCCCTCGTGGAGCGCCTCCTGCCCGTCAACCCGGAGAAGGCGACGGTGCAGCGCCGCGACTGCCGGGCGGCCTTTCGTAAGCTGACGTCCGTCAACCTCGCCCTCTTCGCCCCTCGCTACATTCAATTCTGCCTGGGACGGGACTTCGAGGCGGACTACCGCGTCGTCCGTGCCGTGGCGGAAGTCCTCCTTGAGAAGAGGGACGCGCCTCCGCGTGTAGCGGACAACGTGACGGCCATGCTGTTGGGCATCCACCTCTTCGAGGAGTTCGCCAAGGAGTGCGGCTATGCGTTGCCCGAGGACTTGGGGGCCCGCGAGGCCGTGGACGCGGTGCTGAAGGACGTCCTCGAGGAAGAGACGGGCGTCCGCAATGCCCTGGATGCCTTCATCCAAATGCTGGGTGTCATGGCGATCCAGGGCGAATTGAAGCACCGCGTCCACTATGCCTTCGACGATGGGCGCCTGTGCCTCCACCTGGAATCCGCCTACGACGCCTACCGCGCGCACTGCAAGCGCATCGACTATCGAGGGGAGTTGGTGGACACGAAGGCACTGCGACGCCTCATTCACGAGAACCACCGCGCCGGAGAGTATGTCCTCTCGCCCAGTGAGCGCGTCTGCTTTGCCGGCAAGGCCCTGCGCCGGTGCGCCCTAGTGATTGATGTCTCAAAGGCCCCCTTCATCTCCGCGGAGGACTTCCCGCATGCTGAAGACGCAAGCCGCGGGTGGCGTTGGCGTGGCCATGACGAAGGCAGCGCCGAGGAGGTGGCTTCGTGACGGGTGTGGATGGGAAGCCCGGGCCTCCGGCAGATGCGACTGATGTGCCTCACCACCAGCTCCGGCGTCACGAGGCCGCGGTGGATGTCCTCGCCGATGCCCTCTGGGAGTTGTGGTTGCGTCGGCGGGCACAGCCACAACGACAGCCGCCCGCGTGGGGGGCGGAGGAGGGCGCGCATGGCTGAGCCGCAGACTCTCGACTTGTCTTCTTTTGGGGACAGAGCGTCCATGGCTTTCGCCCGAGGGCGTGCTGCCCCGGACGAAGGAGACACCACCATGGCGAAGAAGGGGACTGCGCGGGCCGCGCGCAAGGAGCTGGCGGACGTGCCACAGCAACTGGCCGCGCTGGCCAGCATGTCAGTGCCGGAGCTGGCGGAGAAGTACCTGGAGTTGTACGGAGAGCCCACGCGCAGCCGCAACCGGGACTACCTGAAGAAGCGCCTGGCCTTCCGGATTCAGGAGCTGGCTGAAGGCAGCCTCTCCGCACGCGCTGTCGCACGCATCTCGGAGTTGGGCGACAAGCTGCCCGAGCGTTGGAGGATGCGGCAGGCGGAGGAGACGAGGCCCTCAGCTCCGCCTCATCCAGCCGCTGCTGACGGGCGCGCGGCCGCTGTGGATGGGCGTGACGCGCGCCTGCCGCCGCCGGGCACGGTGTTGACGCGCGTGTTCAAGGGGACGCAGCACCAGGTGCTGGTGCGCGAGGGCGGAATTGAATACGAGGGCCAGCTTCACCGCAGCCTCTCCAGTGTGGCGAAGCTGATTACGGGCACGGCCTGGAATGGCTTCTCCTTCTTCGGACTCAAGTCCGGCGGCTCGAAGACGGTGACGCCATGAGCGGCCCCGCCTTCTTCCAGACGCACATGGGGCAGCGCTTCTACGAGGGGACGATGCCGCAGCTCATCCGCGAGCTGACGCGCCTCAACAACAACCTGGAGCGGCTGGTGGCCGTCGCGGAGCAGCTCTCCGGGCCGAAGCAGTCCTCGAGCGTCGAATCGGTGCCGCCGCCGACGACAGAGGGGCCGGAGGGACCATGAGGAAGAGCAAGTCTCCGCCCTCGGACGCGAAGCGCTGCGCCGTCTACACGCGCAAGTCCACGGCGGCGGGCCTGGAGATGGAATTCAACTCGCTGGACGCCCAGCGCGAGTCCTGTATCTCCTACGTGCAGCGCCAGCCCGGCTGGGTGTTGGTGGATGAGAGCTACGACGACGGCGGCTTCACCGGCGCGAACATGGAGCGGCCCGCCTTCCAGCGGCTGCTGCAGGACGTGGATGCGGGCCGGGTGGACGTGGTGGTGGTGTACAAGGTGGACCGCCTCTCCCGCAGCCTCCTCGACTTCGCGAAAGTCATGGAGCGCTTCAACGCGGCGGGTGCCTCCTTCGTCTCGGTGACGCAGAACTTCAGCACGGCGGACGCCATGGGGCGGCTGACGTTGAACATGCTGATGAGCTTCGCCGAGTTCGAGCGCGAGATGATTTCCGAGCGCACGCGGGACAAGGTGGCCGCCGCGAGGCGCAAGGGGAAGTGGACGGGAGGACGCTCGCCGCTGGGCTACGAGGTGAAGGACAAGCGCCTCGTGGTGAATGAGTACGAGGCGGTGGTGGTGCGGGAGGCCTTCGAGCTGTACCTCCAGCACCAGCAGGCCTCGGCGGTGGCGCGCCTCCTCAATGAGACGGGGCGCAAGACAAAGCGGTACGAGGCCCAGAGCGGTGCCACGCGCGCGGCACGGAAGTGGACGACGCAGGATGTGCTGCGCCTCTTGAGGAGCCCCCTGTACGCGGGCTTCGTTCCCTACGGAGACGAGACGCACCCAGGCGAGCACCCGGCCATTGTGGACAGGAGCACCTTCCAGCGGGTGCAGGACATGCTGGAGGGCCGAGGCCCCGGCCTCCAGTACCACGGGCGCAACCCCGACTACGTGCTGCGGGGACTCTTGCGGTGTGGTCTGTGCGGCGAGGCGATGACGCCCGGCTCCACGCGCAAGGGCACGCGCGAGTACCGCTACTACCGCTGCGTCACCCGGGACAAAAAGGGGAAGGAGGGGTGCCGGGCCTCTCCCATTCCGGCAGCCGCCTTGGAGGACTTCGTCGTCGCGCGGCTGCGGGAAGTCTCGGTAGGTAGGGGCTTTGCGGCACAGGTACACGCCCGCCTCACGGCGCGGCTGGAGGAGAAGCACAAGGCCCTGCACGCCGAGCGCGCGCAGCTCCCGAAGGACCTGGCCAAGCGCTCCGGGGAGTCCGCGAAGTGGGTGGACTCCCTCTCGAAGCTGGAGGGCCCAGCCCGACGCCTCGTCGAGGAGAAGCTGACGGCCGCGGAAGAGGAGGCCGTCGGCATGAAGAAGCGGCTGGCGGAGGTGGAGAGCGCCCTGGATGCCATGGAGGGGGAGAAACTGGAGGCGGCGTGGGTGGCCCAGGCCCTGGCGGACTTCGACGCGGTGTGGGACGCCCTCACGGCCGCCAACCGGGGTCGCCTGCTGCAGGCCCTCGTCGGCCGGGTCGTGGTGGACGAGGACACGGATCGCGTGGATGTGCACCTTGCCCATGCCGGTGAACCCGCGACGCCCGGGCGCAAGGAGGTGGCGGCGTGAGCGCGAGCCCCGAGTCTTGGCCGACGGAGGCTGGCCTCATCAGCGCGCAGTTCCACCGCGTGCGTCGGGCGAAGGTGGGCTTCCGAGAGGGGGCGCGACCCCCGCCGCGAGAGGTGGCGCGACGGCCAGCGCACGCCGCGCGAATGCTGGCCCTGGCGCACCATGTGGAAGCAACCATTGAGCGGGGACTGGTGGCGAGCGCGGCGGACGTCGCTGGCCAACTGGGCTTTACCCGGGCGCGCGTGACGCACCTGTTGGACTTGCAATTGCTGGCGCCGGACATCCAGGAGGAAGTGCTGTTCCTCGAGGCCGTGAATGGAGAGGAGCCCCTCAGCGAGAGAGGACTTCGGGCCATTGCTCACGCGGGGACGTGGGAAGCGCAGCGCGAGCGCTGGCGTGAGGTGAAGGCTTCATTCTGAGGCCGAAGTCCGAGTACCTGGACTCCTTGGTGTAGCGTGGGTGCAAGAGGCTGACTGTTGTCGTGTTGAAGAATACGCGGGCCAGCCAGCCCGCGAGGAAAGCGAGCGAGAGCACATGCAGAACGACATGATGAGTGCCATTCGGGCCGTGGTGGCGGAGGAAGTAGGGAAGACGATGGGCCGGCAGGTGGAGCTGCTGGAGAAGATCGCTCAGTTCCTGGGCATCGAGCCTGGCTCGGCTCCTGCGGCGTCCGCGCCGAAGCGCACACCCGTGCCTCCTCCCGCGTCGAAGCGCCCGCCCGCGCCCGCCACTGCCCCGAAGCGCCCGTCCTCGGTGCCCGTGCGGAAGTGGGTGAAGCCGGAGGCCGCGTCGAAGCCCACGCGGGCTGGGCCCGCGCCCCAGAAGAGCCGCGGACGTCCGCGCGCAGCGGGACGCACAGCGACGGCCGCGGCCCTCAGCTCCAGTCCCGGCCCCGAGACGTCGGTCTCGTATGAGCTGGGACAAGAGGTGCGTTACAAGCAGGGGCGGGGCAGCTTCTCGGCGAAGGTGAAGTCCATCGACGCGAAGGCGAAGACGGTGACGGTGGAGCGCGTCTCCGACGGCAAGCAGGTGGTGCGCCCCTTCGACAAGGTGACGCCAGCCTGAAACTGGGCCGCGAAGCGCCCTCTCTGGAGGGCGCTCCTGCGGCAAGCAGTAGGAGTGCGAGAGCGCTGCCTCCGCTTGGCATGCCGCTGCGGAAGGCGCTCCGCATTCGTCGCTACGGTTCATCGGCCATCTCGTCGAGTTGCCCCTGGGCGAGGGCGCGGTAGTGGGGCACGACTTCAACGGCGAGCACGTCCCGCATTTCTTGGCGGGCGCTGTCGAAGTCCCCTTCTGCTCGTGCTGGTACGTCCGGCTCAACGCATCCATGAGCCTGTGGGAGCCTTCTCGGATACGCCGAGACGCCTCGCGCAAGAGGCCCAGCGCGCCCGACTTCGTGGCGAAAGCCTCCTCGGCTTCGTTTCGTGATGTCAGCTTCTACGTGAGGGCCAAGCGCTCTCCTGCGACGGGGGCAGTGGGCCAGTGAGCGAATCGGGCCCCAGTCAACGGTTTCACTCGTGAGCCCCGGCTTATCGGGGGGCATGGCTGGGGCCCTTCGTACCCAGGAGGGGGAGATGGTGCGTTGGCGGGCCAGAATCGGGGTGCTGCTGTCTAGCTGCGGGGGGCGTGGCTTCACAGAGGCGAAAGGTCATGTTACTTCGCAGGTGAAGTCAATTTGACCAATTTTCGATTGAGTGGGTAGCTCGGCTGCGAAGGGGCGTGTCCATGAGGCCGCGCCTCTTCCTTGAGGAGGAGTTACAGCCATGACGAAGCATCCGGACGAGGTGACGACGGAAGAGGGACCGACCCGCGTGCCAACCCTCCCGACACGTGCTGACGCGCACTTCCTCTTCGAGGTGGGAGGTGTGCGCTATGAGGTGGTGCGCGAGTTGGAGGTGCGGCCGAATCGCGAGAGGCTGCTGCGGGCTCAGCGGCGTGCCGCGGACGGCACGTTGTCGGGCCCCTGCCTGGTCCGCCAACTCGCCAGCCCTGCCTCGTACATGGCTCGCAAGCGGCTCGCGGAGGAAGTGGAGTTGGCCTTCTGCCTCGACCACCCCAACATCGCCCAAGTCTTCCATGTGGAAGTGGACGAGGTGGAGGACGTCCCCTACGTCATCATGCAGTACGTGGACGGCCCCTCGCTGGAGACACTGGTGTGTGCGGCGGTGGTGCGGGGCCAGCCCCTCTCGGAGGGCTTTGGTCTGTACGTGGGGACGGAGGTGGCGGACGCGCTGCACTACGCGCATACGCTGACGTCGGGGAAGGGCGTGCCCCTGGGCATCGTCCACCGGGACGTGAGCCCCCGGCACATTGCCTTGGGACGCCATGGGGAGGTGAAGGTGCTGGACTTCGGCTCCGCGTACTCACTGCTGGTGGGGCGGGAGGAGTCGCCGGAGAGTCTGCTGAGAGGCGACGTGGCGTACGCCAGTCCGGAGTACCTGCGCAAGGCGGGGCTGACGCCGCGCTCCGACGTCTTCAGCCTGGGCGTGCTGCTGGTGGAAGTCATGACAGGCAACCACCTCTTCGAGGTGCACGACGTCCCGCCCGTGCCGGCGAAGGAGAGCCGTCAGCGGGCGGAGACGCCTCCAACGCTGCCGTTGCAGCAGATGCAGGCCCTCATGGAGACATTCAGCCCAGAGGTTGTCGAGAAGGCGGTGGCCACCCTCTCGGACGACGTCAAAGCCGTGCTGCACAAGGCCCTGCGCCTCGACCCCGAGGAGCGCTTCGCGACGGCGGGGGACATGCGCGATGCCCTGCGCGGCGTGGCCCTGTCGCGGCCCACGGGGCCCTACGGGCGCGCGGAAGCCGCCAGAGAGGCAGCCCTTGTCGTGTCCGCGGGCGGGCAGATGCGCGACAAGGTGGAGTTCGGCGAGGGGGGCCTCTACCCGGAGGGGTTGGACGCGCACGAGTTGGTTGCCCTGAAGAAGGAGTAGGCCGTCGACGGTCTGCTTCGCGTGGCTCGAAATGGCCGGCACCTCGCCACGAGGTGGAGCGCCTTCTGGCGAGGAAGAAGCGCCTGGAGGAGTGGCTCGCCGAGGTGAATGAAGCGCTTCGGGAGTGTGGCGCGGCGTACCCGGGCCCCTCGGCCTGCCTGTGAGGGCGCCCGTCGGCGCCGAGGACTGCCCGGCCTGTTCGCGCTCGGGACGCCAACGCGTCGGCCGTATGCAACCTGGTGTTGGAGAGGAGGGCGCGCGAGCCGTTCGGCGGCGCCTCCTCCCCAGGGAGCTGCCTCAGCGAGCCAACTCGGTGGCGACGTGGACGAGGGCGTCCAACTTCCCTGCGTCGAGCTTCCGAGCGACGAAGATCAGCCGGCGCAAGGTGGCGTCGTCCTCCGGCCGAGCCCGAGCCTCGCTGTCGGTGGACTCGGTGAGTCCCAGCAGGTCCTCCGGGGAAACCATCAACGCGATGCACATGCGGTACAGCGTCGAGACGCTGGGCATCATGTGCCCGCGCTCCACGCGACTGTAGACGGCGGCGGCCAGCCCCACGCGCTCCGCGACTTGAACCTGAGTCAGGCTCATCTGCTCCCGGGCGAGGCGGGCGACGGAGCCGATTTGGGTTGCGAGTTCTTCATTCATAAGGTGCAGGGGAGTATACCCGGTGGCTGTTTGTCGGGGTGGCGTCGCTCTATCAGCGAACGCCAGAAAGAAGCTGAACGAGGGCGAGCGCTTGGCGCGTGTCCAACCGGTGCACACGCCGTCGCAGGGCGTCCTTGGCGGTGGCGGCGATGTCCGGCGACAGGAGGGTGGGGTAGCCCAGCAACTCGTTGGGAGTGGCTCCGAGAGCGGCGCACAGCCGGTACAGCGTCGCGACGCTGGGGAGCATTTGCCCTCGCTCAAGCCGGCTGTATGCGTTGCGGGAGATGGCGACGACTTCGGCCACTTCCACCTGCTTCAGGCCTGCGCGAAGGCGTGCCGCGCGCACGGTGTCTCCGATGATGGCGGGTAAGGGGCGGGGGGAAGCCTTCGGAGGGGCCGTGGCGTGGACGTCAGGAGGGAGATGCATTCCGTGCAAACAATACCTTAAATGCACATGGACTTCACCTGTTGGGTATTGCTGGATGCCTCTCCTGTGGCCGGTACTCACGTGTGGGAGAAGAGTCACGCGATTCCCCTGGGCTTCTGGTAGCGTGGGCCGGCGCCGGGGAGGGAGTGGCATGCGCGTGGCGGTAGTCCTGCTGTCCGACGGAGTCTCCAGGAGGACGTCGCCATGAGGGAGGACGGCCCCCCGGCCGTGCTGTCCCCCGGGGACGTGGTGAAGGGCTACACGGTGGTGAGGCAACTGGACCGAGGTGGCTTCGGCACCGTGTACCTCGCGACGAACGACGGGCAGCCCTGCGCGCTGAAGCTCGTGGAGCGGCTGCGCGTGGAGGGGCGGGCAGAGAGGGAAGTCGCCATTCTCTTGAGCTTGAAGCACCCCAACGTGGTGGGGATTCGCGGCTTCTCCTACTGGCAAGCCGGGGAGCGCGAGTTCGCCCTCATCGCCATGGAGTACGTGGAGGGGCGGAAGCTGAGCACGTGGGTGAAGGAGGAAAACCCCTCGGCCCGGCAAGTGGCGAAGGTGACGCTCGACATGGCGCGGGCGCTGGCGGCGTCGCATAAGGCGGGGGTGGTGCACCGGGACGTGAAGGACGCCAACGTCATGGTGCGCGCCGCGAACGAGCGGGCGGTGCTGGTGGACTACGGAATCGGGGACTACAAGGGCGCCCCCGGCGTCACCCAGTCCATGCTCCCGCCCGGAACGATGGAGTACCGGCCTCCCGAGGCTTGGCGCTTCATGAGGAAGCACCTGGGCCAGGCGGGCGCCCGCTACGTGTCGGCTCCCTCGGACGACATGTGGGCTCTGGGCGTTGTCCTCTACCGCCTCCTTACGGCGAGGTGGCCCTTCGATGCATCGACGGACGCGGACTACGTCGAGGGCGTCATGGGCAAGGCGTCCGTGCCTCCCCACCTCGCCAACCGCTTCGTCCCGGAGCGGCTGGGCCTGCTGTGCATGCGGCTGCTGGAGAAGGAGCCTGCGGCGCGCCCCAGTGCGCAGGCAGTCTGCGAGGCCCTGGAGGAGATGCTGGCCGAGGCGGAAGGGGAGGCGTGGGAGGTTCCCTTATGCGACACGTATGGCCCGCACTCGGCTACCACCGAGAACGAGGGCGGGGGCGAGGCGAAGCACCTCGCGCGCAACAAGCTCGCCCGGTGGGTGAAAGTCCCCTTGCGCCAGATGCGTCGTGGCAAGGCGCCTGGGCCGGAGCTGCCGGAGATTCCCGGCGAAGGCCCGCCCGCGGAGTTGCTTCCCCAGGCAGCTCCGATGGCTGCTGCCTCGCCGCCTGTCGAAGCGGAGCGGCTGGGCTCGGAGCTGGAGGAGGGGCTGGGCGCCGCAGAGGTTGCGGCGGAATCCGCGCTGGCGTCCCCCTTCGTCGAGGTGAGGCGGCGCTCGTTCCTCTCGCGACTCAGGATGGGGCGCGTGCTGGGGGTGGGGCTGCTGGCCGTCGCCCTGGCGGCAGGGGCGCTTCTCTCGCAACGGACACCTCCGCCACCGGGGGCTCAAGCCCCCTTCGCCCCTGGCCAAGAAGTAGCGACATATACAAAGAAACCTCAAGCTGCCCGAGCCGCAGCTCCCACCGGGCCGGAGGCAACACCTGCGGCCGTCGCGCCTCCCGCGACGCTTCCCGAGGTGACTGCCACCGTGACGACACCCCAGAGTGACACCCCTTCCTCCCTGCCGGTGCTTGCCAAAAAGGCCACGAGGAGCGCCCGCAGTGCCCTGGCGACGACGGTCCTCTGCGGCGCGATGGCTTGCACGGGCCCGCAAGTGCGCCCTGCTCCGGATTCCGAACCGTGCCCGGAAGGAGCCACCAAGGGCATGAAGATGCTGGGCATGGATATTGGGGCCGAAGCGGCTGCGAGCTTCGTTCAGGGTGAGGAGAAATACGTAACGGTGAGGGAGGGCCCTGCGCAGATTATCTTTCTGGCGTCGGGTGGTGCCACGCTGTCTGGGCGACAATTTGTGGCTGACCGTCTCTATGTCCGACTGACCCGAGCGCGGACGAGCAAGGAAAGCTTCCCCGTCTGCCTGGAGGTGCTGGACACCTCTCGCAACCGCGGCCTGGAAATAGAGGGTGGCGGAGGGGATTCCGGAAAGGCTCGCGTGTACTCTGCCGTTTTCGTCAAGGCCGTGAGTGAGTTTGAATGACAGGTCGCTGTTTGACAGGCGCTCGTGAGTCGCCAGAGGCGTCGTTGCTCGATTGGTCCAGGAGAAACGTCGCGTGCATCATTCAGTGACGGCCGGTCTGTTTTTACTTCTCCTCGCAGGTGAGGGGTCGGCTCTGGCGCAGTCGCCCTCGCCCGCCGTGGGGCTGAGCGTTCGCCGAATCGAGCTGGTCTCGGATGATGCTCAGCCAGTGGCTGAAGTGGCGGTGAGCCCAGGGCTATCGACGGTGTTCCTCTTTGACTCGGAGGTGAGTCGAGAAGGGCTGACGATCGAGGGACGCGAGCGCTTCGCGATGGTGGACGCTGGACTCAATACCTTGCGCCTGGTCCCTTCAGAGAAAATCTCCGCTGGAGAGCGGCTCACGTTGACGGTGCGCTTCCAGGATGGATCTGCCCCGGCAAGTGCGACGATTGTCCTGGTCGCACACCCAGCACGGTCGGAAGCGCTCATTGAGGTGTATCGACACAGGAGGGGCGTCGAGACATACCAGGAGGAGGTTCGGCAGGCGCGCATCGAGGCTGAGCAGTGCAAAGAGGAGAATGCGCGTCTGCGCGCGGAGCGAAGTGCACCTGATGGAGTGACGGGACTCATTTCGACGTCGGTCCTGAACGGGCGCGGGCTTGATTTCCGCGACGTGACCAAGGGTGTGACCCTGGGCCCAGGCGGGGCGGCAGCCAAACACTATGTCAATACATATCGCGCAGCCCGCCGGGTGGCTGTAGAGGTCGGCCTCAAGTCAGTGGGGGATGCCCAACCGTGGACTGCGAAGGGGGCAACCCTCCGAGGCAAGGCCAACGAGGAGTTGAAGGTGCTTCAAGTGTGGCAGTCCGGCCCATTGGGCTCGGCCCCGGATGTTCAGCGAGTGGTGGTGGAAGCCGAGTCCGCATCGGAGTCACCTCAAGGACCCTTCACGCTCAAGCTCTGGGATGCGGATGTGCGCCGCACCGTCACCCTGGGCAACATCACCTTCCCATAAGCTGGAGTGTGCGCGGGTGGAGGCGCGCCTCACTGATGGCTGCGGGCGCCCTGATGACGACGCTCCTGCACCACCTTCAATCACTGCTCCTCGATGTAGGCGTTGGGCTCGCGAACTGCGCAGGGACCTCCTGCGCCATGTAAGGCACCCGCTGGCCGTCGTCGTGCGCGAGTAGCGGTCTACGCTTCGTCGTGCAGCATGCCTGACGAACGCTGAGGAGCTCCGCCACGGTCATTCCGATTCGCGCGGTTGGCGCCGTGCGCGGAGCTGGTTTGTCCTGGTGCCGCAGTGTGACTTGGCACGATTGTCTATACCCCAACGGGCCGGGTCGCCCGTGACTCTTTTAGCGCGATGACCCACCCGGTTCGCCGTCCTGTCGGACCGAACAGGGAACCTCTGTCCTGGGCGCCCCCTGCTGGGGCCTTCCGCGGAGGCGTCGATGGGCATGCATTGGAGTTGGGCCGTCGTCTTGCTGCTGCTGTTACCCGGGGCAGGAGGGGCGCAGGAGGCCGTCGCCCCAGAGGACTTCGACGCCACCGTGCGCAGGCTGGAGGAGGCCATCTCGGACGCGCCTTCCAGCGAGGGAGAAGCGGGAGAGGCACCGTCCGAAGAGGAGGCTTCTCCGCCCGCCAGGTTCGACTCGACACCGCCGTGGACAAACCTGCTGCGCATGGACGCGGCGACGTTGACGTTGCTGCCTCGGAGGGGCGAGGGCACCGAAGAAGGCTTCGTGCAGGTGGAGCCCATGGTGGCCTTGGGGAAGGGGGAGTCGTTGCGCCTCATTCTCGGGGCGCCGGTACGGCTGCGGCTGTGGGG
>NZ_RAWI01000399.1 GCF_003612125.1 Corallococcus praedator | reverse complement strand
CGCCAGCGCGCCCAGCCCCCCCGTCCACCACGCCAGCACGCGCCACCGGTGCGCCCGCGGGGCCCGGAACAGCGTCGCCAGGACGGAGTCCCGCCAAAGCCTCGCATCCAGCACGAAGGCGACGTACAGGCTCCACGCACTGTGTTGCCTTCCCGGGGGCGCCTCCGGCACCGCCAGGAAGTCGGGGTCCTTCTGCGCGTGCCCCAGATAGGCGTGATGACGCAGGTGCGCGTTTCGATACAGTTCGAAGTCCTCGAACATCGGAACACCACACACCCACGCCGCGACCCGCTGATTCAACGCCTTTCCCTTCAACATGTTTCCATGCGCCGCGTCGTGCAGGCGGTTTCCCAGGGCACGCTGGCGCGACCCCACGATGAGCAGCGCCACGGGCAACACGAACCATGAGACATGGACACACAATGCCCAGGCGCCGAAGATGAGCGCCCACGTCTCGAGAATCTCCAGCATCGCCCGTCCGGGCCTGGGCACCCCCAGCCCCGTGAGCTGCTCCTCGTGGCCCTGCGCCACCAGGTGCTCCCGCAGCTCGCGGACCTCCCGCCCCCTGGGCGCGACAGGATCCGGGTGAGACGCTGTCCTTTCATGTTGGCGCGGTTCGGTTGTCATGATGGATGCAATTCCTGTCGGCACGCCAAGGCGAGGCCGGCCCCATGGCCACGCCCCCGGTCCAACACCTGCTCAGAAATTGAAGCCCAAGAATTGGGAGGGCTTCGCCACTATCTGGTCATTGCGGGACCGTAACAACGACCTCTGACATGCGGGGGTGGGGGGAACCGCCGACGTCTGTCATTGTCGCCAGGAAATCCAACCCTGGCCGTAGGTCGCGGGAAGGTGGTACGCCTCGGGACCTCATTCTGGAGAATCCCATGCACCTGAGTGTTTCCGAGGAGATGGCCCAGCGATTTCCCGACCTTCGCATCAGCTTCGTGGCGGTGCGGGGCATGGACAACACGGGCAACCCTCCGGAAGGGCTGGAGGCGGAGCTGCGTGCCGCGGAGGCGGATTTTCGCGGCCGGGTGCCCGACCTGGCGGCCCTGGCGGCGGACGCTCGCATCGTCGCCTGGCAGGACGCCTACCAGCGCTTCGGCGTCAACCCGAAGAAGTTCCGCCCCAGCGCGGAGGCGCTGCTGCGCCGGGTGGTGAATGGCCATCCGGTCCCGTGGATCAGCCGGGCCGTCAACGCCTACCTCCTCCAGGAGCTTTTCTTCCTCCTCCCGGTGGGGGGCTATGACCTCGGCCGGCTCCAGGGCGACCTGCGCCTGCGCCTGTCACCGGGCAACGAGCCCTTCACCGGCATTGGCAGCCCGGAGCCTGAAGCGACCAGCCCTGGCGAGGTCGTCTACGCGGACGACGCGCGCGTCCTCACCCGCCGTTGGAACTTCCGCGACTGTGACTTCGCCAAGGTGGAGACGACCTCGCGCGACATCATCCTCTTCGCGGAAGCACCCTCCTCCGCGGTGAAGACGGAAGACCTGCTGCGGCTGGTGGAGCAGATTGGCGCGAAGATCCGCGAGCACTGCGGAGGCACCACCGCCACCGGCCTGCTCGATCTCCAACAGGGCCGCGATGTGGAGATCCCCACGCCGTGACGCCCAGACCCCGCTCAGCCGAGCGGTGACACGAGCAACAGCGACAGAATCTCTCCCGCCACCGCGCGCTTGCTGCCCTCCAGCACGCGGTCCGGTCCGGTGCGGGAGATGACCGTCACCCGGTTCGTGTCCGTGCCGAACCCCGCGCCGGTCGCGGTGACGTCGTTGGCGACGATGGCGTCCAGGCCCTTGCGCTCCAGCTTCTCGCGCGCGTGCTCCACCACCCGCTCCGTCTCCGCCGCGAAGCCCACCAGCACCGGGCGCTTCGCCTTGCCCGCCACCTTGCGCGACGCCTCCAGCAACACGTCCGGCGTGCGCACCATGCGCAAGGCCTCCGGGCCCTCGCCCTTCTTCACCTTCTGCGGGGCCCGCGCCTCCGGCCGCCAGTCGCTCACCGCCGCCGTGGCGATGAACGCGTCCGCGGACTCCACGCGCGCCAACACCTCGCGCGCCATGTCCTCCGCGCTCACCACGTCCACCACCTCCAGGCCCGTGCGGTCCACCGGTCCCACCGGCCCCAGCACCACCGTCACCGTCGCGCCCAGCGCCCGTGCCTCGTGCGCCAGCGCCATGCCCATCTTCCCGGTGGACGGATTGGAGATGAAGCGCACCGGATCCAGGAACTCGCGCGTGGGGCCCGCGGTCACCAGCACGTGCTTGCCCTGGAGCGGCCCGCCGCCCAGCCGCGCCGCCACCGCCGACACGATGGCGCCCACGTCCGCCAGCCGGCCGGAGCCCACGTCGCCGCACGCCAGCATCCCCGCCCCCGGGCCCACGCCCGTGAAGCGCGGATCCGCCAGCAGCGACGCCACGTTCTCCTGCGTCCGGGCGTTGTCCCACATGGCCACGTTCATCGCGGGCGCCAGCACCACCGGCCCCTTGAAGGCGAGCAGCGACGTCGTCACCGCGTCCCCGCCGAAGCCCGCGCGGATCTTCGCCATCAGGTCCGCCGTCGCGGGCGCCACCACGAACGCATCCCCCCAGCGGGCCAGATCCAGGTGGCCGAAGTTCCCCTCCTGCGCCGGGTCGAAGTAGTCCGTCAGCACCGGGTGCCCGCACAACGCCTGGAAGGTGAGCGGGGTGACGAACTGGCGCGCGGCCTCCGTCATGGCCACCCGCACCTCCGCGCCCGCGCGGCCCAACTCCCGCACCAGCTCACAGGCCTTGTACGCCGCGATGCCGCCGCCCACGCCGACGATGACCCGGCGGCCCTTCAATGCCGATGCGTCCATGCGGCTTCATTACGCGCCGGGGCGCCCCGTCGCAACACGACTACCGCAGGGACACGTCCCCCTGGGAGGGCACGTCCACCGTGCGCACCAGGGGGCCCGCCCCCGGCATCTCCGCGTGGAAGAAGCCCCACACCAGCGTGTACCGCCCCGGCGTCAGGCCCTGCACCACCACCCGCTCGCTCATCGGCTGGTAGACGAGCTGCGCGAAGCGCGAACGCAACAGCTCCGCGGGCGGGTTACCCACCTGCCCCACCTCGCCCGGCACCACCCACAGCGCCTTGCCCCGCTCCGGCTGGAGCAGCACCGTCAACGACGCCGTGCCCGGCACCGGCCCCAGGTCCAGCGTCATCTCCGTGCCCGCCACCTGCACCACCACCGCCGGCTCACCCGTGCCACCGCGCCCGCCGCCCACCACGAAGCGGTAGCTGCCCGGCGACAGGTCCGTGCTGTAGCGGCCATCCGCGCCGGTGATGAGCGACACCGTCTCGCTGCGGTCCGCGTTGAGCCCCTCCACCTGCGAGCCCGCCGCGGGCCGTCCGTCCGCCAGGTACACCCGACCCGTCAGGCGCGTCGCGGTCTTGAGCGTCAGCTGCACCGGCGTCGTGCTCCCGCGCGGCACCTCCTGCGTGCCACTGAGCTTGCCCTTGCGCGCGGACACCGTGAAGCGCGGCACGAACGGGGGGCTCGACAGCGTGAAGGCGCCGTCCGGCCCCGACAGCACCGACCCGTCGCACACGTCGCACGTCACCACCGCGTCCGGCACCGCGCCACCCGACGCATCCCGCACCATGCCGGACACCGCTGGCGCCTTCGTCAACACCACGTCACCCATGTCCGTCGTCTTCGACGGGCGGTCCACCACCTGGGGCTCGTAGCCCGCGGCGTCCACCGCGACGATGAGGCGGTCCCCCGCGGTGGACAGCGGCAGCTCGAAGCGCCCGTCCGGGCTGTTCACGTCGTGGTCGTCCACCCGGAAGCGGCGCACCGGTTGTCCGGCGTCGTCCATCACCCGGCCCCGGAACGTCGTGCGCTTGCGCATCTTCACCTGCACCGGCGGCCCGCCCGGCTTGCCCTGCGTCCGCTCCAGGGGCTCGTAGCCCGCGTGGTGCGCGTCCAGCAGGTAGGTGCGGTCCGGCCGCAGCGCGCGGAACTCGAAGCGCCCGCTGGAGTCCGTCTGCGTCGGCTCCGCCATGCGCGGCATCACGTTCAGGTTCGCCCCCACCACCGGCTGGCCGTCCTCGTCCACCACATCGCCCGCGAGGGACGCGCCCGGCTCCAGGGTCACCGCCACCTGCTGCGTGACTCCGTCCTGCACCGTCACCGCGGTGGGCCCCGACGCCACGTACTCCGGATGCGACGCCATCAGCGTGTACGTCCCCGGCGGCAGCCCGCGCATGGGCACCACGCCGTCAGGCCCGGAGGGCCGGTCGCTGCGGAAGATGTTCTCCGGATCCGCCCACATCACCACGTCCGCGCCCTCCACCCGCCGGCCCCCGCTGGACACCGTCACGTCCACGCCCGCCTTCGCCTCCAGCGACAGCGTCACGTCCGTCGCGGGCGCCGTCGCCTGCACGCTGCCGCCGCCCCACTCGGAGTGGTGCGCGTGCAGCGTGTAGAGCCCCGGCATGGGCACCTGCGCGGAGAAGCGGCCGTCGTTGTCCGCGTTCGTCGTCTCGCCCGTGGGCTGCACCAGGATGGACACGTTCGACGCGGGCCGGCCGTACTCGTCGATGACCTGCCCGGTGATCAGCGTGGCCTTCGCCAGCTCCAGCTCCAGCGCCGTCTCCCCCTGCGCCACCCGCGCGGGAAGCTGCGCCGTCTTGAAGCCCTCCGCCTGGCCCTCCAGCACGTACTCGCCCGGCGCCAGCGGCCCCAGCTCCGCGAGCGCCCCGGTGGGCACCGCGTCGCGGCGGATGAGGTCCCCCGCCACCGTGCGCAGCAGCAGCTGCGGGTTCGGCACCGGCTGGCCCTCTTCGTCCACCACCGTGACGAGCAACCGGCCCGCCGCCTCCAGCTCCAGCGTCACCTGCGTCACCCGCTTGGACAGCGTGAGCGTCTGGGGCGAGGATCCAAAGCCCGGCGCCTCCGCCGTCACCACCACCTCGTCCGGGTACAGGCCGTTGAAGCGCACCGGCGCACCCTGCGCTTCGGTGTGCGCCTCGCGCGTCAGGTGGTCGCCGCGCAGGCGCACCGTCGCCACCGCGGGAGCGCCGTCGCGCGTGACGCGCACCTCCAGCGTGCGCGACGGCGTCAGCTTCAGGCGCAGGGGCTGGGAGTCCGCCTCCACCTGCTGCGCCACCGCGGGCTGGAAGCCCTCCGCGTCCGCGAGCACGTAGAAGGGCCCCTCGCCCAGGCCCGTCAGCAGGAACGCGCCGCCCGCGCCCGCCACCACCTCGAAGGGCAGCGGCACCTTGCGCGACACCGCGCGCACGCGCGCCCCGGGCCTCGGCTGGCCGGAGTCGTCCACCACCGTGCCGGAGATGCTCCGCAGGGCCGGCAGGTACAGATCCACCGGCTCGCCCGGCGCCGCCCGGTTCCTGAGCGCCACGCCCAGCCCCTCCGCGCGCGCCCAGACGGAGAAGGACACGCCCACCAGGTGCTCGAAGCGGAACTTGCCCTGCGCGTCCGTGCGCACCGTGGCGCGCGGCGTGAGGAAGCCCTGCTGCTGTTCGAAGAAGGCCCGCGTGTGCAGCGCCGTCTCATGCGCGGTGCAGGCCAGCAGCGCCAGGCCACACTCGTCGCACCGCACGTCCGCCACCGTCCGCTCCGCCGACGCCGCGAGCGACACCTCCGCGTCCGCCACCGGCCTGCCGCCACCGTCCAGCACGCGCCCGGTGAGCGTCAGCCCCTCCTGCGCGCCCGACGACACCGCCACCGCCTTGAACGCGGGCAGCCCCTGGCGCATCGAACTGGCGGAGACCGGCGAACCGGGGCGCACGGCCGGAGCCCCCCACCGGGGTCCCAGCACGACCGCGGCGAGCGCCACCAGCACGGCGGCCACCCCGATGAAGACCCATTTGCGCATGCGTACGCGACCGGGAACCTAACCCACGGCCGGCCCCCCAACGACGGTTTCCCCCGGGAAATTCCGGAGCGTCCTGTCCAGGACGTCCCAGCCCCCGGGAGCGTTCCCGCGTCAGTCTTCCGCGAACGGCTGGATGGCCTGCGCCACGGCCAGCTCCTGCCGCGCCTCGCTCAACTCGGAGTTGGTCGCGCGCAGCCGGTCGCTCAGCACCTGCACGAAGCTCCAGAGCATCTTCACCGCGAGGATGGCCTCGCGCTTCATCAGGCCCATCAGGTCCGAGCGGGCAATCACCATCGTCCGCGTGGGCTCCGTGGCGCGCACCGTGGCGGACCTGGGCGCGTTGTCGATGAGGCCCATCTCCCCGAAGTGGCCACCCGAGCGCAGCTCCGCGATCTCCACGCCGTTCTTCTCGATGGCCACCCGGCCCCGGATGACGACGAAGAGCTCCTCGCCCGGCTGCCCCTCCACGACGATCTCCCGACCCGCCGGGTAGGTCCGCGTGGTGGCGATGGACAGCACCGCCGTCTGCTCCTTGTACGTGAGGTGGCGGAAGAGCGGGATCTTCCGCAGCGCCTCCATGCGCGACTGCGCCTCGCTCGTCTCCTCGCTGGCCAGGGCCGCGCTGTCGCCAGCGACCTTCACCACCACCGCGGTGATGTTGTCCTTGCCGCCGCGCTCGTTGGCCAGCTCCACCAGCTTGCGCGGCATGTCGCCGGGCTGGAGGTTCGCCACCAGCGGGAGCAGCTCCTCATCCTCCATGTAGCCGTGCAGACCGTCCGAACAGAGCAGGAACACGTCGCCGGGCATCAGGTCCACGATGAGCGTGTCGACCTGGACCGACTCCTGGATGCCCACCGCGCGGGTGATGACGTTGCGGTACTGCGACGTGGCCGCCTGCTCCTTGGTGATGGTGCCGGCCTTCAGCTGCGCGGCGACCAGCGTGTGGTCCTCGGTGAGCCGGTGGCACTGGCTGTGGCGCACCAGGTACACGCGGCTGTCGCCCACGTGGCCGATGACGCCCTTGTTGCCCCCCACCGCCAGGCACACGAACGTCGTGCCCATGCCGCGCTTGGACGCGTCCGTCATGGCCGCGCGGTAGATGTCCGCGCAGGCGCGCTGCACGGCCACTTCCACCAGCGCCGCCGCCGCGGAACGGCTGTCCGCCGTGGGGTTGTTGGCCAGGTCCTTCAGCAGGTGCCGGTTGGCCGCGATGTGCTGCTTGACGACCTCCGTGGCCCGCGCGCTGGCGACCTCACCCGCGGCGTGTCCGCCCATGCCATCGGCGACCATGAACAGGCCGAGCGACGCGTCCACCATCATCGCGTCTTCGTTGTGCTGCCGTTTCCGGCCTACATCGGTCAGCCCGAAGGCTTCTGTGGTCAAGGCCACCGCGAACGCTCCCATCCATGCCTAGAGGGTGACTTCGCACGTTACGCAGGCCGCCGAAGACGTGGCAAGGCTTCAGGACTGCAGGCGCTTCGCCAACAGCCGCACGAAACCCCCGGCCGTGTAGAAGCTGACCTCCACCTGCCCGAAGCGCAGCCGCATCCCGTCCACCACCAACGTCGGTTTGCGAGCCAACAGCCGCTCCCCCACGACGTACGAGCCGTTCTTCGAGCCCGCATCCGTCAGCAGGAACCCCGCATCCCCCGTGTCCCGTGTAAACCACGCGTGAAATCGGGACACACTGCCGTCATCGAGCACGACGTCGTTGTTGCCGGTGCGCCCCACGGTGATGCCCCGGCCGAACGCGTTGCCGGTGGACTTGAGCAGCGGGAAGACGATGGGTTCGTCCTGCCCGAGCGTCGGCGGCCCCGCGTTGGTCACCGTCCGCAGCGGGTAGTCCTCCACGTCGGACGGGGTCACCGTGCCCAGGGCGGGCATGAAGAGCAGGAGGCCCGGGGGAAGGCCCCGCTCGAATTCATCGCGGTTGCGCAGGTAGCGCGTGACGTGGGCACTGAGCAGCTCGGCCATGACGTGGGTGGCGGCGCACGGGCGCCCGCACCGGGAGGCCGTTCCGCTCTCATGCCGTCAGTGTACCGCGCCTTTACCGCCAATCCGCGAAAAATCCGAGGCTCACGCCACCCACGAAGTCACGGGCGAAGCTGCGGTTCTTGAGGCCGAACGGCTCCGCGTACCCCAGGGCGAGCCCCACGCCCACGTCACTCAACTGGTAGCCAATCTGGATGCGGCCCTGGACGGCGCCAGCGACGCGCCGGTCCGGAGGCTGGGTGCCGAAGTGGGCGCCGTAGAAGACGGGGCCGCCCGTCACCTGGAAGCCCCAGTGCGCCTGGCCCGGCAGGTGGTTGCGGTAGCCGATGCCCACCTGCGCGGTGTGCTCGTAATAGGAGTTCACCGGGAGGATGAACCCCTCCAGCGCCGTGTCGGGCAGGGACGCCGCCCACCCCACCCCAC